>JBIILD010000047.1:0-11884 GCA_044232845.1 Flavobacterium sp. | reverse complement strand
AATCCTATTGCTTCTTTGGCTCCCGGAACTTCTGCTAATATAACAGGGGTTTATACCATAACTCAAGCCGATATCGATGCTGGTAAAGTAACCAACTCCGCTTTGGCAACAGGGAAAGATCCTAATGGAAATGATGTCACAGACACTTCGGGAACTACCGTGGAAAATGATACGCCGACTATAATCATACTGCCTCAAGAATCAAAATTAACAGTTACGAAAACCGCAAATAGAGAAGAGTTTAGCTTTGCAGGAGATATAATCAAATACACAATAAAACTTCAAAACACTGGTAATGTAACACTATACAATGTAGTAGTAACTGATTTATTAACTGGATTAAACACTGCTATACAAGGCCCAGTTATTCCAATATTGTTGGCTGGTGATACAGTAGAATTAAGTCAAAGCAATTCGGATTATACAAGCTATACTGTAACCAAAGATGATTTAGTTGAGGGTAAAGTAACCAATACTGTGGTGGCAAAAGGATTTACGCAAGATGAGAATGAAGTTCAAGACACTTATACATTGGTGATTGAGAAAGGGATAGTATTAGGATGTGGAACCATAATCGTACATAATGCCTTTTCCCCAAATAATGATGGAACTAATGAGGTGTTTTTCATTGAAAGTATTAATGACCTCGCCTGTTATCCAAACAATACTGTTGAAATATATAACCGCTGGGGCATTTTAGTTTTTGAAACTCAAAATTACAATAATGAAAGTAATTTTTTCGATGGAATTTCAAGAGGAAGAACTACCATTAAACAATCCTCAGGATTACCAACAGGAACCTATTATTATGTTTTGAATTACACTTCTGTTGATTTAAATGGAGATATTAATTCTAATAAAAAAGCTGGGTATTTATTCCTTTCAAGGTAAATCAAATTCAAATTTAAAACTAACTCTCGAAAGTCAACAAAACTAACGGGTTTAAATAACAAATTAAATGAAAACAAGAATAATATTACTCGTTTTGATGGTTAAAGGGATGCTAAGTTATGCGCAACAAGAGGCACAATTTACACAATATATGTACAACACAATCAATGTTAATCCTGCTTATGCTGGATCGAGAGGGGCCTTGAGTATATTTGCCTTACATCGAACGCAATGGGTCGGATTAGACGGAGCTCCTGTCACAAATACCGTGTCTGTAAATACTCCATTTAATGAAACTAATCTGGGTTTAGGCGTATCAGTAGTAAATGATAAAATAGGACCTACCAATGAGAATACATTCTCCGTAGACTTTTCTTATGCCATTCAGACTTCAGAAACATTTAAACTCTCTTTTGGTATTAAAGCTTCGGCAAATTTATTTGATTTAGATGCTACCAGATTAGATCCCGTAAATACTGCTGATCCTACTTTACAAAATATAAAAAATAAATTCACCCCAAATATAGGTGCTGGTATTTATTTGCATTCAGATAAGGCTTATGTGGGATTATCAGTCCCTAATTTTTTAGAAACTAACCGCTATAATGACAATGAAGTGGCGATTTTAAAAGAAAGAATGCATTACTATTTGATTGCTGGTTATGTTTTTGATTTAGGGGATTCTGTAAAATTCAAACCCGCCTTATTGACCAAGATAGCTGAAGGAGCGCCACTTCAATTGGATGTATCCGGAAACTTCATGATTAATAATAAATTTGTAGTAGGCATAGCTTATAGATGGAGTGCGGCTTTGAGTGCCATGGTTGGTTTTCAAGTTTCTGATTGTTTCCATGTTGGATATGGATACGACAGGGAAACCACAAATTTAGAAAACTATAATTCAGGTTCACATGAAATATTCATCCGATATGAACTGTTCAACAAAATTAGTAAAATTACAACTCCAAGATTCTTCTAAAAAAAATGATTATGAAAAATCGAATCCTGCTTTATATCACATTTACTATTTTTTCTATTAAAGCCTATTCCCAAAAGGGTGAAGAAGTTTTAGTTAGTGAAAAGCAAAAAAAACATGTTGAAATAGATGTCATAAATACCTATATACGAGTTGCAGGTAAAGGGTACAAATCGGTTGATATGTTCAAAAAAATTGCAAATAGTTATTACTCTAATTTTGAACTTGAAAAAGCTTTGAGTTGGTATTGCGAATTGTTTGCTATGAATTCGGATTTAGAATTTGAATATTATTATCGATATGCTCAATCATTGAAATCTGTTGGACAGAATGATAAAGCCGATGAGATCTTAAAAAAATTTAATCAAAGCGAAATTACAATAAAAGATAAAATTTAAAATTTAAAAAAAACTATAAAAATCAATCATTATGAAAAATTTTATATTCCTTTTTATAGCCATGGTGAGTGTTTTTTCTTTTAATGGCTATTCCCAAAAGACCAAAATTGCGGTTGCTGACAAGAAATACGAGAGCTATGCCTATATTGATGCCATAAAAACCTATGAGAGGGTTGCAAAGAAAGGATACAAATCGGTTGATTTATTTCAAAGACTAGGAAATTCCTATTATTTCAATGCTGAATATGGCCAAGCCGCCAGATGGTATGACGAATTATTTGCCATGACTTCCGATTTGGATTCCGAGTATTACTACCGATATGCCCAATCTTTAAAATCAATTGGTCAAGATAACAAAGCCAATATAATGATGGAAAAATTCCTCCAAATGTCAGCAAACGATACTAGGGGTAAACTTTTCAAAAATAACCTAGATTATTTAGAAAAAATTAAAGAAAATTCAGGAAGATTCCAAATAGAAGATGCTGGAATCAACTCCAAATATTCCGACTATGGAAGTACGTTCTATTTAAATAAACTCGTCTTCGCGTCAGCCAGAGATACCGGAAGTTTGTCACAAAGAATACACAAATGGACTGGCCAATATTTTACAAATCTTTACATTGCTGACTTGGGTGAAAAAATGTCTACAGGTAAAGTTGTAAAATTTTCAAAAACTATAAATTCAAAATTCCACGAATCGACTCCTGTTTTTACCAAAGATGGAAAAACAATCTATTTCACCAGAAACAACTTCATTAATGGAAAAAAGGGGAAAAATGTTAATGGTATTACCCTAACAAAAATATACAAAGCTAGTTTTGAAAATGATCAATGGACCAATGTGACGGAATTACCATTTAACAATAATGATTACAGTAATGCGCATCCTGCGCTTAGTCCAGATGAAAAGACACTATATTTTTCCTCAGATATGCCCGGAAGTATAGGCCAATCCGATTTATTTAAGATAAAAATAAATCAAGATGGCAGTTATGGCATACCGGAGAATCTAGGAAACACTATCAATACTGAAGGGAGAGAAACCTTTCCATTCATTACTGATGAGAACGAATTGTATTTTTCTTCTGACGGTTATCCCGGTCTAGGTGGATTAGATATTTTTGTTTCCAAAATAAATGCAGATGGTACTTTTGATGAAGTTCAAAATATAGGTGCTGATGCCAATTCTGCAAAGGATGATTTTGCCTATTTGATTAACACCAAAACGCGAAGAGGTTTTTTTAGTTCTAATAGAGATGGAGGACAAGGATATGATGATATTTATAAATTTTTGGAAACCAAAAAACTAAGATGTGAACAAGAATTATATGGTATCATAACGGACATAGCAACTGCACAAGTATTGCCAGAAGTAAAAATCACCTTGTTTGACGATAAATTTGATTTAGTCCAAACTACTTTATCAGACCAAAACGGCTATTATTCATTCCCTGTGGAATGTGGAAAAACATATAATGTGAGAGCCGCAAAAGAAGAATACACCACTAAAGAACAAAAAATCACCATTACCAGTAAAAACGGAAGAACCAATTTGCCCTTTGCCCTAGAAAAAACAACCTGCAAGGTTACCGTCGGAGATGATTTAGGAAAATGTTTTGGAATAAAAATGATCTATTTTGACTTTGACAAATCTAATATACGTCGAGAAGCGGCATTGGATTTAGAAAAAATATTAGATGTACTTAAACAATATCCCGCAATGAATCTCGACATCCGTTCTCATACAGACAGCCGAGGAACCTTTAAATACAACGAGGCTTTGTCTGATAGAAGGGCAAAATCTACCATAAATTGGCTTATAAAAAATGGAGTTGACCCAAGCAGATTAATCGGCAGAGGTTATGGAGAAAATCTCTTGGTGAATATTTGCTCAGATGGAGTAAACTGTACCGAAGAAGAACACCAACTCAATAGACGAAGTGAGTTTATTATCACCGCACTGTAAAAAAGAATAGGGAATTATTCCAAATAGTATGTAACCTTAACCTCGGATGTTTTTTTACTCCCGAGGTTTTTTTATTTTTATCAAGAACAAAGAGAAACTTAAAAAAACAAATGGTATAGTAATTTACTATTGCAATATAAAAATTAATAATCAAAAACTATATATGCAAACATTAGTTTTCAATTACATTTGTAATCAAATAAATTTTTAACAATTAAAACCATAAAATATGTCATTAGTAGGTAAAAAATTCCCGAACATTGCAGTTGACGCCATTTCTGAAATGGGCGATAATTTGAAAATTAATATTTTCGAAGAAGCAACAAGCAAGAATAAAAAAGTATTGCTGTTTTGGTATCCAAAAGATTTTACATTTGTTTGCCCCACTGAACTTCATGCTTTTCAAGCCGCTTTGCCAGAATTCGAAAAAAGGAATACTATTGTAATTGGTGCTTCTTGCGATACTAACGAAGTGCATTTTGCTTGGCTAAACACTCCGAAAAGCAATGGAGGCATAGAAGGTGTTACCTATCCTATCCTTGCAGATACGAACCGTAACTTGTCTAATATTCTAGGTATTCTTGATATTGAATCTACAAGCTATAGCGAAGATACCGACTCTGTTATTGTTGAAGGATCTAATGTTACATTCAGAGCAACGTATTTAGTGGATGAGGATGGCAAAATTTTTCACGAAAGTGTAAATGACATGCCATTAGGGCGTAACGTAAAGGAATATCTACGTTTGGTTGATGCCTACACACATGTTCAAACCAAAGGGGAAGTTTGTCCTGCGAATTGGGAAGAAGGTAAAGAAGCTATGAGCGCAGACAGAAACAGTACCGCTGCCTATCTTGAAGTAGTGTATGGAAAATATTTTTGAACGAATTTAGAGTTAAAACCAACAATTTAAAAATCTGCGAACCCCGATAGGAATGCAAAGTTGAGATTTCAATTTTATTCATAATTTTTAAAATCCCATAACCAATGGCTTTATTGAAATTGTGAACCTCTTTTTCATTATCAATATCAGTAATAAATCCTTCTCTTACCTGAACACGAATGATTTCATTTACCATATAAGGATTGATGGTCCTTGCTCCATATCCAAAAAGAGTAGCGAAGTGATAGGGCTCTCGTGGCTCGGCAGATTTAATAATAATATTAAAATAAGATCGCTTACGTAAAAGATTCATTTGATGATTTATGTATTAACATGCGAGTAAACAAGGTTCACACTGATCATATTAAATTTAAAAAAAATAAAACCCATGTTAATCGAATTAAACGAAGATACCTTACCTGATTTAGTTGCTTTAAACAAAAAAGTAGTGGTACAATTTTCAGCTTCTTGGTGTGGAAACTGTAGAATTATGAAACCTAAATTCAAAAAACTGGCTTCAGAAAACGAAAATTTGACCTTTGTATTGGTCGATGCCGAAAATTCTCCTGAATCTAGAAAGCTGGCTAACGTAAGTAACTTGCCCACTTTTGCGACTTTTGTCAACGGAAAATTGGTAAATGAAACTCAAACCAATAAAGCAGAGGTATTAGCCGAATTGGTAAACGAAATTATTTAAAAAATCGTGTTGACAAATTTTGGAACTTTCACAAAGGTGTTAAAAATTTAAAAAAATGAAGCTGCCCATAATCAAACAGTTATCTCAATTTATTGAAGAAAACGATCAGGACTATCTTATTGAAACCATCGAAGTATTGGAAGCTCTAACCGAAGTTTCTTCTCTAAAAGACGAAGAGTTGGACGTTATTGGTGAATTAATTTCTAACATGTATGGAGCCCTAGAAGTTCAAAAAATGATTCAAGAGGGAATGGATAAAAAAGAAGCTTTAAATACTTTTATGAAACGGGTTTTGGGATCGATCGATAAATAGTAATAAACATGATTTTTCGCAAATAGTATTGAATTTTACAAAAAATGATCTAAAACGCTTTCAGTAATGAGAGCGTTTTTTTGTGAATAATTAGCAAATTCAAAATCCTAAATCCTAAATAAATTTTCATACTTTTGAACCTCATTAAAAAAACAAATAGAATGGCTTCAATAACATTAGGAGGAAATCCAATACACACATCCGGAGAATTACCAAAAGTTGGTTCAAAACTACCCGATTTTAAATTAGTAAAAAACGACCTTTCGATTGCCTCTTTAGCTGATTTTTCAGGAAGTAAATTGGTTTTGAATATTTTTCCAAGTATTGATACTGGGACTTGCGCAACATCTGTAAGAAAATTCAACGAAATCGCTGCTAAATTGGGAAACACCAAAGTATTGTGTATTTCAAGAGATTTGCCTTTTGCACAAAAACGTTTTTGCGGTGCAGAAGGAATCGAAAATATAATCAATTTATCTGATTTTAAGGACGGAAGTTTCGGAAAAACAAATGGATTAGAAATTACTGATAGTGTTTTAGCAGGTTTACATTCGAGAGCCATTATTGTAGTTGACGAAAACGGAACTATCATCCATACGGAACAAGTCCCTGAAATTGCCAACGAGCCAAATTACGAAGCTGCCCTAGCGGTACTTTAATTAGGACTATAATGGAATTTCAAAAAGACACCTCTTTTTTTTCCGGAAGATTAAAAAGTATGGGTTATTCTTTTAAGGGAGCTGTAAAATTGATCACGACAGAACATAGTGTCATGGCGCAGTTTTCAATAGGAATAGTGCTGATTTTTTTGGGCGTTTATTTCAACATTACCAAAACAGAATGGCTGTTTCAAACTTTGGCTATCGGATTAGTCCTAAGCATTGAAGGATTGAACACGGCTGTCGAAAAAATAGCTGATTTTGTTCATCCGAAATTTCATGAACGAATCGGGTTCATAAAAGACATCGCGGCCGGGGCAGTTTTTTTTGCGGCTTTGACAGCAATAGCAATTGGTATCATTATTTATTTGCCAAAATTTTATAGTTAATCATACATCCTAGATGACCAAAACAATAAAAAAAACAACTACTGACAAAAAGAGCGATTCAAAATCTGCAATAGATAAATCCTGGGTAATTACAAAACAACACAAAATCGTTTTGGGCAGCCTTTTGGTTCTGTTTTCAGTTGCATTATTACTAGCATTTATCTCCTTTTATAGCCACGGACAAGCCGATCAAAGCGCATTAGGATCAATGTCTCGAAGTGAAACAGTGCATAACTGGCTGGGGAAATTTGGAGCCTTTCTGTCAGATTTAATTGTTTATAAAGGTTTTGGAATTGCCTCCTTTTTATTCGTTCGATTATTCTTCGTTACTGGTCTTTTTTTAGTATTGAACATCCCCCTTAAAAAGCTTAAAAACATATGGTTTTGGGACTTATTTGTAGTTATCATCTTATCAATATTATTTAGTTTTTTCGCCACTTCCCTACCCGAATTGGGAGGCACAGTGGGCTATGAATTGAATTCATTTTTACAGGATTATATTGGCAAAATAGGGACCTTATTAGTTTTATTTTTTGGGCTAATTATCTATTTGATTTTCAAAATCAAAATTTCACCCGACAAAATAAAATCTTTCTTCGAGAACACCCAAAAAGAAATAAAAACAGGTTTGGGCACAACTTTCGGCAATAATACTAGTGCCTACAACTTAGAAGAATATGCCGTAAAAGAATCCTATGACTACAACGATGAGGATGATGAAATAGAAGGAATACATTTAAAGTCATCGGGATCTCAATTCGAACTTAATAAAGAAGCACTAAAGCCTACGATAAGCAATTCCTCGGAAATTACTTTAAAGAATGCCCCTGTTGAATTGATGCCGCCTCCTTTCCCTGAAATCATTCATACCAATGATGAAACATTTGTAATTGAAAAAGCGCCCGAAGAAGATATAATAGAAGAAAATTTGGCTTCAAAATTAGTGGCTGATTTTGGATTGTTTGATCCTACTTTGGATTTATCCAATTATAAATACCCAACTATTGATTTATTAAAGGAATATTCATCTGGAGGAATCACCATCAATCAGGAAGAATTAGAAGAAAATAAAAACAGAATTGTAGAAACGCTTCGAAATTATAAAATTGAAATTGCGCAAATAAAAGCCACTGTTGGTCCATCAGTTACCTTATATGAAATCGTGCCTGAGGCTGGAATTCGTATTTCGAAAATCAAAAGTTTAGAGGACGATATTGCTTTATCACTGTCGGCCTTGGGTATTCGTATCATTGCTCCTATTCCCGGAAAAGGAACTATAGGAATAGAGGTTCCCAATAAGAACCCAACAATGGTTTCGATGAAAAGTGTCATTGGCTCAGCCAAATTTCAGGAAGCCGAAATGGAATTGCCTATTGCTTTAGGAAAAACCATTTCGAATGAAACCTTTGTTGTCGATTTGGCCAAAATGCCTCACCTGCTAATGGCTGGAGCCACAGGGCAAGGAAAATCTGTTGGTTTAAACGCCGTAATAACATCCCTATTATACAAAAAACATCCTGCCGAAATCAAGTTTGTTTTGGTAGACCCTAAAAAGGTAGAATTAACACTTTTCAATAAGATAGAAAGACATTATTTGGCCAAATTACCCGATACAGATGACGCCATTATTACCGATAATGCCAAAGTAATCAACACCTTGAATTCACTTTGCGTGGAAATGGACAATCGATATTCCTTATTAAAAGACGCCATGGTCAGAAATATAAAGGAATACAATGATAAATTCAAATCCAGGAAATTAAACCCCGAAAACGGACATCGGTTTTTACCTTACATCATTTTGGTAGTCGATGAGTTTGCTGACTTAATTATGACCGCAGGAAAAGAAGTAGAAACCCCCATTGCAAGATTGGCACAATTAGCCAGAGCAATTGGAATTCACTTGATTATTGCCACTCAAAGACCGTCGGTAAATGTAATTACGGGTTTGATAAAAGCGAATTTCCCTGCGAGAATTGCCTTTAGGGTTACCTCTAAAATTGATTCTAGAACGATTCTAGACGGTCAAGGTGCCGACCAACTTATAGGTCGTGGCGACATGCTTTACACCAATGGAAATGATATGGTTCGGGTACAATGTGCTTTTATTGACACACCCGAAGTAGAGAAAATAACAGAGTATATTGGTGCCCAAAAAGCGTATGCTACTGCTTATTTACTTCCAGAATTCTTTGGAGAAGAAAGTGGCATTAATCTTGATATGGATATTTCCGAAAGAGATCCATTGTTTAGGGAAGCTGCCGAAGTTATAGTAAATGCGCAGCAAGGCTCCGCTTCATTGCTGCAAAGAAAACTTAAATTAGGCTACAACAGAGCCGGTCGATTAATTGACCAACTTGAAGCCGCAGGTATTGTAGGTCCTTTTGAAGGCAGCAAAGCGCGAAGTGTAAATATCCTTGATATGAGTTCACTTGAACAATTTTTCAACAACGAAGATTGAGTAATTCCTTTAGTTGGCATCAGCAATAAAAATTAAATACAAATGACACCAAAGACCAAAAAAAAGATTAAATTTAATCTTACTCCTTTAGCATTTTTACTCCTGTTCAGCTTTTCGATTCAGGCTCAAGACAAAAAAGCCAAAGATCTTTTGGAAGAAGTAACATCAAAAGTCAAAAGCTATGAAAATATTACGATTGATTTTAAATATTCACTACACAATGCCAAAGAAAATATCAACCAAGACAGCAAGGGAAATGTGACAATGAAAGGCAATCAATATGTCTTAAATTTCATGGGGATTACCAAGATTTTTGACGGAAAAAAAAGCTATACCATTGTTCCTGAGGACGAAGAAATTACGGTTTCAAAAGTCAATGAAAATGACGATGATGCCATTACACCTTCAAAAATGCTCAGCTTTTTTAATTCGGGTTATAAACACTCGTTAGATATTTTGCAGGATATTAAAGGTCGAAAAATTCAATACATAAAATTAGTCCCATTGAGCGCTCGGGATAAACGAAAAGAAATATTATTAGGGGTTGATGTCCAGACCAAACACATCTACAACTTAATTGAAACGGGTAAAAAAGGAACAAAAACAACTTTGACCGTTAATTCTTTTAAAACCAACCAACCGTTGTCAAAAAATCAATTTACCTTTGCTGAAAGTAAATACCCAAATTACTACATCAATAAATTAGATTAATTCTAAGTGAAAATTCTTGACAAATACTTGTTGAAAACGTATCTGACTACATTTACCATGGTATTTGTAATCCTGTTTTTCATCTTTATTCTTCAAACCGTATGGCTATTTATATCAGAACTAGCGGGTAAAGATTTGGATTTAGCAATGATTTTAAAATTTTTAATATTTGCCACTCCGCGCATTATTCCACTGGTACTCCCCCTATCCGTTTTACTTTCTTCCATAATGACTTTCGGAAATTTAGCTGAAAATTATGAATTTGCAGCGATGAAGTCGGCAGGAATTTCTCTTCAAAGAGGCATGAAAAGCTTAATCATTTTTATTCTTTTTTTGAGTATTACAGCTTTTATTTTTGCTAATAATGTGATTCCTTATGCGGAGTATAAATTTGTTAATTTCAGAAAAAACCTAGCACAAGTAAAGCCCGCTTTAGCTATTGCAGAGGGTCAGTTTAGCGATGTAGGTTTTTACAACATCAAAGTCAATAAAAAGTCAGGCGAAAACGGAAATACGCTTACTGGAATAACAATTCACAAAAAATCGGTTCATGGTGACGGGAACAAAACTGTAATTAAAGCAAAAAATGGTCAATTGATTAGCAGCGAAAAATCAAGCACCCTGAAATTGGTCTTACATGATGGCTATTATTATGAAGATATTGTGCCCAAGAAATATGAGGACAGAGACAAGATTCCATTTGCCAAAAGCTCATTCAAAACATACATCATTAACATCGATTTGTCAAAATTAAATTCGTCTAGTGATGATGAAGATAAAATTTCGAATACTCACAGTATGCTTAATGTAAATGAATTAAGTTTCACAATGGATTCTTTAAATAAAAACTTAAATACGGATATTTTATCTTTTTCTGAAAATAGCAATCAACGAATTGCAGTATTTAAAAACAACAAGCTTCGATCAATAAAAAATAACCGAGCGGTACCCGGTAATTTATTATCATTTTTCCAAAATGACGAAAAATTAGAAATCTTAAAAATAGCCAGTAGCGCTGTAGAAAGTGTCGGTTTTTCTATTGAGTCAACAAAAACAGAATTGACATTCAAAAAGAAAAATATTAACGATCACTTATTGGCATTCTACGACAAATTTGTCATTGCTTTTGCTTGTTTTCTAATGTTTTTTATTGGCGCACCCCTAGGGGCAATTATTAGAAAAGGCGGATTAGGCTTACCTATTGTTTTTGCTGTTTTGGTTTTTATTACCTTTCATTTCATAAATACTTTCGGTAAAAGAATTTCACAAGAAGACGGATTGTCCCCTTTTTTGGGAGCCTGGATGTCCTCCTTCATTTTATCCCCACTAGCTATATTGTTGACCTATAGAGCCACTAATGACATTGGCTTAATAAATATGGATGTTATTTTGGCCCCATTTCAAAAAATTATACAAAAAATATTTCCATCACAAAATTAAATACAAGTAGGACTATGACCAAAATACAGCTCAACACAATTGAAGAAGCCATCGAAGATATTCGACAAGGAAAAATAATCATTGTTGTTGATGATGA
>JBIILD010000003.1:0-36273 GCA_044232845.1 Flavobacterium sp. | reverse complement strand
GTTGCTGACTTTGTTATTTATAATGAAATAATATTTGAAGTAAAAGCAATTTCACAATTAACAAACAGTGACATCAAACAAACATTAAATTATTTGGCATCATCCAAAAATAAATTAGGCTTATTAGCCAATTTTGGTGAAGACAGTCTCAAATACAAACGAATTATTTTATAAACTCAAGTTAGTGAAATTCCCTTTAAGTACAAATAATTTGTGCTAATTCGTGAAATTCGTGTCAATATTTTATTCCATGAAATCTATGTTTAAACTAATCCTCAATACCATTCCTCGTCCCATACTAATTAGGCTGAGTTATTTGGCACGTCCCATTCTGGCATTTATTCTACAGGGAAATAAATTCACCGATCCAATTGACGGTAGAAGTTTCAAAATGTTCCTGCCTTATGGCTATGGAACACAACGCAATAATGTCCTTTCGCCAAGCACACTCTCTCTGGAAAGACACCGTTTATTATGGTTGTATTTGAATGATAAAACCGATTTTTTTACTTCAAACGAGAAAAAGAAAGTTTTGCATTTTGCTCCCGAACAAGCCTTTTACAAATTGTTCCGAAATCAAAAAAACATCGACTATACCACAACCGATTTATTTTCGCCTCTTGCCGATGTGAAAGCTGACATTTGCAATTTGCCTTTTGAGGACAATTCTTATGACATCATTTTTTGCAACCACGTATTAGAACACATTCCGGACGACACCAAAGCAATGCAGGAATTATTCCGAATTTTGAAAAAAGGAGGAATGGCAATCTTGCAAATTCCACAAGACTTGAAAAGAGAAACAACTTTCGCCGACGATTCTATCACCGACCAAAAAGAACGTGCTAAAATCTTTGGACAATACGATCACGTTCGCATTTATGGTCTAGATTATTTTGACAAATTACGAAGTATCGGTTTTACAGTAATTGAAGAAGATTACACCCACAAAATTGCTCCGGAATTGGTTGAAAAATACTGTTTAGCCAAAGGTGAAGTTATCCCGGTATGTTTTAAATAAACACTTACCCGAGACTATTTATTTTTGGCACAATTTTGGAAAGTATATTTTGTTACATTTACGTTTTAAAATTCAATACTATGTTTGGTTCCTTTTTTAAAAAAACCGTTTTCTTTTTTATAATTGCTTCAGCTAGTTCGCAAACGATTCTTGAAGTCAATCCACCCTTTAATATTAAAACCATTTCTTTTGTCAAAAATGGTCAAAATCAAATCCCTATATTCAAATTAGGAGAAGGTTTCCAATTACAATTTGACGATTTGTATGGCAATGAAGCTAACTATTACTACGAAATTACCCATTGCGATTACAACTGGATTCCATCAGAAATTCCTAAAACCGACTATTTACAAGGCTTTGACAACCAAAGAATACAGGAATACACAAATTCTGTAAATGCTTTGCAAATTTATTCCCATTATAAATTACCCATTCCCAATCAGTTCACTCAACAATTGCGAATCAGTGGTAACTATATTTTAAAAATATTAGACGAGCAGAAAGAAATTGTCTTTTCCAGAAAATTTATACTTTATGAAGATCGTGTAAATGTTCCTGTTCAGGTAAAACGCGCTAGAACTATTGCCAATTTAGAATACAAGCACAATTTGGAGTTTACCATAAAATCTAACAATATCACTTTTCAAAATCCGTTAAAAAACATAAAAGTCATGTTACTTCAAAATGGGCAATGGAATACTGCCATTAAAAATATTTCGCCTCAATATACTATTGGAAATGATTTGATATACAGATATGACGCACAAACTCAATTCTGGGCAGGAAACGAATTTTTATTTTTTGAAAATAGAGATATTCGGTCATCAAGTAACAATGTGGCGCGGGTAGATGGGGGAAGTAACATCTATAATACCTATTTATATATGAATAATGCACGAACAAATTTTCCCTATTCCTTTACTCAAGATGCTAACGGGAATTTTGTAACGCGAAATATAAATGCAACAAATAATGAAGTTGAGGCTGATTATGCATGGGTCTATTTCAGTCTTTCGGCTCCAGCTTTTATGAAAAATAAAGGGATTTATGTTAATGGTATGTTCAATAATTTCAGTTTGACACCCGAATTTAAAATGGAGTATGATGCCAAAAAAGGGAGTTATGAAAAAGCCATTTTGATAAAACAAGGGTTCACCAACTTTCAATATACTGTGGCAGACAATAACGGAAATGTGGATTATGAAAATGCTATTGACGGTAATTTTTACCAAACCGAAAATGATTATTTTGTAATTGTGTATTACAGAGAAAACAGAGATCGGTATGACCGAGTTGTTGGAAGAGGTAGTGCAAACTCGCTAAACATTATCAATTAAAAAACATGAAAAAGGGGGCTAAATAAATTCCTTTTTTTGTAAATTTGCAATTATATAATTTCATATATTACTTTTAGAATGGTTTCACAGATAACAAGAGGCATAAAAATATCGGTGTTGACTAGTTTTGAAGGCACTTACTTCAAGAACTATAAGATTCATTTTGCCTTTAGTTATGAAATTACAATCGAAAATCACAGCAAGGATTCCGTGCAATTAATTTCACGCCATTGGGAAATTTTTGATTCCCTCAACGATAGGGAAGTTGTTGACGGCGAAGGGGTAATAGGAAAAAAACCAGTGTTGAAACCCGGAGAATTCCATACGTACAACTCAGGTTGTCTACTATCTTCTCCTTATGGCGCAATGAAAGGCTATTTTAACATGGTTAATTTCACCTCTACCAGAAAATTTAAAGTCATCGTGCCTACGTTTAGATTGTGTGCTCCTTTTGCCTTAAACTAATAATTTTGATTATTTGATTATCAAAGCATTCTAAATGTATTCTTCATTTTTTTTAGTTGTAAATCCCATCCATAATCATCTATTATTCAACAATCCTTTGTACTTTTGAGATCATTATTTCTCTTTTTTTACCCTTTTTTGGTAAAATAAATTCTCGCCTTGATAATTAAAAGTCAAAAAAATGGAGATAGCTTATTGCGGCTGATACTTCAAGGGTAAATGCACTACTTTCTTCGTTTCAAAGAATTCGTCTTCAAAATAATCAGATAAATTATATTCTGTTGCTTTCGGGAAAGCTGCCAATTCTTCCGTTAAATCGCCGCCTTTGAGATAGAGAATTCCGTTTTTGAGTTCGTGTTTGTTGTTCTTTTTGATTTTGTTTCGTACCCAGGATACAAAATCAGGCATATTAGTCACGGCACGACTCACAATAAAGTCGAAATCGCCTTTGACCAATTCGGCGCGCAGTTGTTCGGCTTTCACGTTTTTCAGTTCCAAAGCTTCGGCAACAGCCTGAACCACCTTTATTTTTTTGGCAATGACATCAATCAAATAAAAACGGGTTTCCGGTAAAAGTATGGCTAAAGGAATTCCTGGAAAACCTCCACCAGTGCCAACATCTAGGACATATGTTCCGGGTTCGAATTGTATGATTTTGGCAATTCCCAAGGAATGGAGAATGTGTTTGGTGTACAATTCGTCAATATCTTTTCGGGAAATAACATTGATTTTGGCATTCCAATCGTGGTATAAAAAATCCAGTTTTGCAAATTGTTCTTTCTGAATATCAGTTAAATTGGGAAAATACTTTAGAATTTCTTCCATCTTTTAAAATTTTAACAAAAGTACCATTTTTAGTTTTGAATATTTAACGCAATTTTACGTATTGAAAATTTATAATAATTATATTTGCATCTTATTCAAAATTAATAAATGAGTAACATTATCCCAACATTTGCTAAGCAAGATAATATAAAGTTTTTTAGAACCTTAAACTCTCGCGTGAATAGCTACTTTAAAGAAAATAATATTGACAAAACGGGAAATTGGAAGTTATATCTGAAAACTGCCATTCTGTTTTCTTTGTTTTTAACCCCTTATTTTTTAATTGTAACCTTGACTGAAATCCCTTTTTGGCTTTTTACTTTACTCTCTATTGTGATAGGAGTTGGAATGGCAGGAATCGGAATGAACGTAATGCACGATGGTAACCATGGCTCGTATTCCAACAAAAATTGGATCAACAAATTCATGGGGGGCACCATCTATATTTTGGCTGGAAACGTTTACAATTGGCAGGTGCAGCATAATGTTTTACATCATACGTATACCAATATTCCTGGTCACGACGAGGATTTAGATGCCGGTCGGGTGATCCGTTTTACCAAAGAGGCAAAATGGATGCGTTTCCATAAATTTCAACATTATTATTCTGTTTTTTTATATGGCTTATTGACTTTTAACTGGTCTTTGACTACCGATTTTAAACAAATGAAGGCCTATCTAAAAAGAAATTTGTCTTATGGTGAAGCCAAAAACCCAAGAATACTTTGGACGACTTTGGTGATTACGAAAGTAATTTATTTTGCTGTTTGGATTGTAATCCCAATAGTTTTAGGCATTACTTGGTGGAAGGTTTTGATTGGATTTTTTGTAATGCATTACACTGCAGGGTTAATATTGAGCATCGTTTTTCAATTGGCTCATATTACTGATGAAACAACCAATCCTCATCCAGATGAAAATGGCGAAATGGAAAGCACTTGGGCAATTCATCAACTGTTTACAACGGTTAATTTCGCCCCAAAAAACTTCATTGTAAATTGGTACACTGGGGGATTAAATCACCAAATAGAGCATCATTTATTTCCCAATATCAGCCATGTTCATTATGGGAAAATCGCCAAATTTGTTAAAGAAACGGCACAAGAATGCAACCTGCCGTATTACGAATACAAAACTATGAGAAGTGCTATTATTGCCCATTTCAAACACCTAAAAGAACTAGGCATGGAACCGGCTATACAATAAATTACAATACACAATCGACTTTATAAATCAAAATTATATTTTAATGACTAATCCACTTTCAGACAGAATTAACAATCTGGCTACCTCACAAACATTAGCCATGGCTGCATTGGCCAGAGAATTAAAAGCTCAAGGAAAAGATATTATCAGTTTAAGTTTAGGCGAACCTGATTTTAATACCCCAGACTTCATCAAAGAAGCTGCCAAAAAAGCGATTGACGAAAATTACAGCACCTATTCTCCAGTAGAAGGATATGCTGATTTAAAAGATGCCATTTGCAGAAAATTTAAAAGAGACAACGGACTAGATTACAAACCATCCCAAATTGTAGTTTCAACAGGAGCAAAACAATCCTTGTATAACATCGCACAAGTAATGTTAAACGACGGCGACGAAGTGATTTTGCCAGCACCTTACTGGGTTTCTTATTTTGAAATAGTAAAATTATCAGGTGGAGTTCCCGTGGAAGTTCCAACCTCTATAGAAAGTGATTTTAAAATTACACCCGAACAATTAGAAGCAGCCATCACACCAAAAACAAAAATGATGTGGTTCAGCTCTCCTTGTAATCCAAGTGGTTCTGTATATAGCCGCGAAGAATTAACGGCTTTGGCCAAAGTATTGGAAAAATACCCACACGTTTATGTTGTTGCCGATGAAATCTATGAGCATATTAATTTCTCAGGGACTTTCTGCAGTATCGGATCTATTCCGGGAATGTTGGAAAAAACCATCACTGTAAATGGGGTTGCCAAAGCTTTCGCCATGACAGGTTGGAGAATTGGATATATGGGTGGACCAGAATTCATTGCAAAAGCGTGCACAAAAATACAAGGTCAAGTAACTTCTGGAGCTAATTCCATCGCACAACGTGCCACAATTACTGCTGTAGATGCTGATCCAAGTGTGTTAAACGAAATGGTTGCCGCTTTCAAAAGCCGTAGAGATCTAGTGGTAGGATTACTCCAAGACATTCCTGGAATCAAAATTAATGTTCCTGAAGGCGCATTTTACGTATTTCCAGACGTTTCTTCTTTCTTCGGAAAAACATTAAAAGGAACATTCATTAAAGACGCCAACGATTTCTCGATGTATCTTTTGAGCGAAGCCAATGTAGCAACTGTAACCGGTGACGCTTTTGGAAATCCAGATTGCATCCGTTTTTCTTACGCAACCAGTGAAGATTTATTGACGGAAGCATTAAAAAGAATTAAAGCGGCCGTAGCTTAATTTCAAAAAAATTTAAGTTTAAACCTCAAAGATTTCAAAACCTCTGAGGTTTTGTTATTTATAAACTATTTTTGTATTTCGATTGAAATTAATCTTTCAATCTTTTAATTGTTCAATCTTTTAATAAAAAACATGAAAGCATACGTATTTCCTGGTCAAGGAGCACAGTTCACCGGAATGGGCAAACACTTATATGAAGACTCACCATTAGCAAAATCACTTTTCGAAAAAGCCAATGAAATTCTAGGTTTCCGAATAACCGATATCATGTTTGAGGGCACTGCTGAAGAATTAAAAGAAACTAAAGTAACGCAGCCGGCAGTATTTTTGCATTCGGTGATATTAGCAAAAACATTAGAAGATTTCAAGCCGGAAATGGTGGCTGGACATTCATTGGGTGAATTTTCTGCATTAGTTGCTAATGGAACTTTGTCGTTTGAAGATGGATTACGATTGGTTTCGAAACGAGCCTTGGCCATGCAAAAAGCTTGTGAAATAAAACCTTCGACTATGGCGGCAGTTCTAGGGTTAGCCGATACTATTGTGGAAGAAGTTTGCGCCTCAATCGACGGAATTGTTGTTGCTGCTAATTACAACTGCCCTGGACAACTAGTAATTTCAGGAGAAACTTCCGCAGTGGAAAAAGCCTGCGAAGCAATGAAGGAAGCCGGCGCAAAACGCGCCTTGTTATTGCCCGTGGGTGGTGGTTTTCACTCGCCAATGATGGAACCAGCAAGGGAGGAATTGGCCGCAGCCATTGAAGCAACCACGTTCTCGACTCCTATTTGCCCAATCTATCAAAACGTGACGGCAACAGCAGTTTCTGACGCTAGCGAAATCAAGAAAAACCTAATCATACAATTGACGGCACCCGTAAAATGGACACAATCCGTGCAACAAATGATAAAAGACGGAGCTACTTTATTTACAGAAGTAGGCCCTGGAAAAGTATTGGTTGGTTTGGTTGGAAAAATTGATAAAGAAGCAATTACGGCGAACGCTTAAATTGGTATTCAGTGATCCGTTTTTGTGATTAGTTGTGCTTATAAATAGAATCCTCATAAAACTTATGACTTGTGAGGATTTTTGTGTTTTTTATAAAAATATAAAGAGCGTAATAATAATTGTCTATTCGTATTAGTCTAATAATTTTGTTAAACTACCTCGGGGCAGAGCCCCAGAGGTATTAAAAAAACACAGATTTCACAAATTAACACAGATTTTTATGTGCAAATTTGTGAAATCTGTGTCAAAAAATCGAAGCAGAGCTTCGAGGAATTAAACCTAAAGATATTAAATTGAGTGCAGTCAAGATTTAATAATGGCTCTCGACTGCACTCAAACCAACAATAAGACTAATTTATATATCTTAACAGCATAATTGCTAAATCTACTAAATTCAAAATCGGCAAATCATTCGCCTCATCGCTAGACTGTTCGTAAATGCAAAACTAAAAATAGTACTCAAGATTTCCTTTTCTTAGCATACATTCTATATACTGCAAAACCAATGGCGCCTACAAGAATATAAGGAATAACCATTAAGTAAACAATACCGTCATTTACGGCTTGTGCTTGCGCTTTATTAGTTTCGCCAGATAAAGCCGCACGACACATGGCACATTGAGCGTAGGATGAAATCCCAAAAAAGAAAAAACAAATTCCAAAAAATAAATTTTGAATTTTGAATTTTGAATTTTGAATTTTGAATTTGCTATACATAATAAGGCGAAATCATCAAATAAACTACAACTCCTGTAACAGCAACATACAACCATATAGGAAAAGTGATTTTGGCAATTTTTTTATGTTTGTCAAATTTATTGGCTAATGCCCGAACATAGGTAGTCAATACTAGCGGAATGGTTACAATAGACAAGGTAATATGGGACAATAAAATAAAATAATACAGGTATTTGACGACACCCGTTCCACCAAAAATGGTCGAATCTGTGGTCATGTGATAGGCAATATACAGTAGCAGAAAAACTAAAGAACAGGCAATGGCTGTTTTCATCAATTTTTCGTGCAGTTGTCTCTTTCCCTTTTTAATGGCGAGAACTGCCGATACCAATAATACCGCAGTAACTCCATTTATGGTTGCGTAAATAGGAGGCAAAATAGGCAACGGTGCAACATTAAAACCTAAATCTTTTAATTTTATCTTGAACAGCACGGCTACCGCAACTGGAATTAAGACTGACAAAGTGATAATCCATTTATTGTATTTTTTTTCTATTGTATTACTTTCCATTTTTTATTCTTTTAATAAAATTGCTATGTCTTGTTGAATGTCCCGTACTCCTTTTTTATCCAAGCCGTCATAATACAAAATCGGATTTCCATAATTATCTTTTCGGCATCGAATGTAACCCTTTTTATCAATCAAAGCAAACAATCCCGAATGCTCGAAACCCGCTTTTATTTTACTGTTCTCCCCTACATACAGGTTGAATCCTTTGTTGGCCAAATCAAATATTGATGTTTTGTCGCCGGTCAAAAAATTCCAGTTAGCCGATGTAATGCCCAATAACTCCTTGTGGGCTTTCAACACTTTAGCCGTATCGTGTTCTGGATCAATGGAAATAGAAACGATACCAAAATTAGGACTCCCAAAAAATTTTTTATCAATGCTCAACATGCTTCGATTCATCTCCGGGCAAATAGTGGGGCAAGATGTGAAGAAAAACTCTAAGACATAAACTTTGCCTTTGTAAGTTTCGTTCGAAATTTTAGCACTTTCTTGATTAACCAATTCAAATTTTGGCGCTGGACCAATTTCAACCAAATTTTTATTGACTTCCTTTGCGGTAGTAACCCTATCCAATCGTTCTCCTTTTACAATCCCGTTATTTTGAATTCTATCGATAATTTTTGGGATAGCGTAAATTCCGAAAATTAGAATGATAAAAGAAATACCAATATAGGATTTATTTTTAAGCATTATTTTTAAAGTTTAAAGTTCTTTAGATGCATTGTGGTTTTTCTTGAGAGCTGCCCTATATTCGTATAAAATAATTTTGAAATCATCCAACATTTCATTACTCAAATCAGAGGGATGAAAAGTATTATAGCCTTCTTTATATCCTTTTTTGTCCTTTCTTCCTCTAAGATTTCTTTCTTTATCGAGAATATAAACATTTGGCGTCGCTAAATCTCTGTCCAACTGTCCAATGAGATTTAATTGCTTATAATAGGATTTAATCTCTTCGGGTGGAGCAAACACAAAATGCCATTGGCTTACATCTGTAAATGCAGTTAACGAATTGACAATTTTATTGGCATCAGCTTCAGTCCCTATAGGGCAAATAACCACAAATTGTAAATCATTAAAACTATGATACTGCTGGTAAATTTTTTGGTTTAGGTTGAAGAGGTTTCCTCTGTTTTTTAAAATAGTGTAACCCGAAAATCCTAGAATTGTGATTTTGTTATTTAGGCTAACTTTTTCGTTTTTTAAGGATTTCCAATTCCCGAAATCAACAACCTTAGGAGTAAGGACAGGTAATTTTGTAAAACTATTTATTCCTGACGCAAAAAAAAGATAGGCAACAATAGGTAATACAAAAAGGATGAAGAGAACACTGTTTTTTTTCATAATTATACCTAAAATAATATGCAAAAATAAAAAAAGGCACGCCATGCGCACCTTTTTTTTGAATTAATATTTTGTTAAAAATTCCACTTGATAGCGCTATTTTTAAATACCTCAAAAATATAATCTGCTTCGGTCAAAAGAATAAAAAGCAAATAAATTACCAAAAAAATCAAAGGCAAAACAACCGCATATCGCAAAGAAGTTTTCTCTCCCTCCATGTGCATAAATGCATACACGATATAATACGCTTTTACCAAAGTTAGAATGATGAAGAGCCAATTTAATAAATTCAAACTCAAAAAATTAGTTTTATGTAAAACTTCCGGTTTTAGAATCCCGAAAAATACCTCAACAATGGTGATTACGGAAAGTATTCCGAAAACCGTCCAAATTCTTTTGACATTAGATACGTGTTCGTGTGACATAATAATTACTTTTTGTGAATTAAACTAGATAGAAAACCGTAAATACAAAGACCCAAACTAAATCGACAAAGTGCCAATATAAACCCACCTTTTCAACCATTTCGTAGCTCCTTCTTTTCTCGTATGTGCCAAGCAACACATTAAAAAATATGATAATGTTTATGATTACCCCCGAAAACACGTGGAAACCATGAAAACCAGTGATAAAGAAAAAGAAGTCAGCAAATAATTTGCTCCCATATTCATTTCTAGTTAAGTTAGCCCCTTCTACCACTAAACTTGCCTGAGTCAAACGAAGTTCAGATTCTTCTCTAGAAAGGATTGTTTTATTCTTTTGGGCTGTAATGATCTCCGTTCTTATTAATAATTCAGGATGTGATTTGAAGCCTGCTTGGACTTCCACAACCGAATAGCTTGGTAAAGTTGGTTCTTCCATAAACCATCTCCCTTTACCTCTGGTCAATTGTTCTCTCTCTTCAGGTAATGTAACGGCAAAATCAGCAAGTGCTACTCGATGTCCCTCTTTGTCGACGAACTGAAGCAAACTACCTCCTTTTGTTTCTATGGCACCATATTCACCTTTGATAAAATTTTTCCATTCCCAGGCTTGTGAACCCACAAATATCAAACCTCCAATGATAGTTAAAAAGAGATAAATGATGACTTTGTCTTTTTTTAATTGATGTCCTGCGTCAACGGCAAGAACCATCGTCACGGAGGAGAAAATCAAAATAAACGTCATAAACGCCACATAATACATAGGGGCTGAAACACCGTGCATAAATGGGAAGTGGGTAAACACTTCATCGGCTAAAGGCCATGTCTCTATAAATTTAAATCTTGAAAACCCATAAGCAGCTAAAAATCCAGAGAATGTTAAGGCATCTGATACGATAAAAAACCACATCATTAATTTGCCATAACTAGCCTCCATTGGCTGATTGCCACCTCCCCAAGTTTTCTCTCCACTATTTGCAGTAGTAACTGTATCCATAAAAGTTATTCATTAAAAAGTTCCCAAATTTACAATTTTTTATTATTTAAAGAAATATAAAAATAAAAACAAATAAACCCACAATATATCAAGAAAGTGCCAATACATCGCACCTAACTCAATTCCAAGGGTTTGAGTTGAATTGTATTTTTGTTTAAAATGATTATAAATAATAATTAGAAGAGAAATCAGTCCCCCCGCAAGGTGAGCCAAGTGGACGACAGTCACTATATAGAGAAACGTAGTTGTAATGGAACTTTCGGCACCTGTAAAATAATAGCCATTAGCTACTATTTGTCCAAACCCGACGAATTGCAAAATTACAAATCCTATTCCCAAGGTTAAAGTAGTTAAAAGAAATATACTTGTGGCACTCTGATTGTTTTTTTGAATGGCTTTTTTGGCCAAATGAAACGTAAGGCTGCAAGCAATTATAACTGCGGTGCTGAAATAAAAGGCTGTGGGCAGTTGAAAATCTTTTAGCCAATCCGCTCTTGATTTACTCACCACAAAA
This sequence comes from Flavobacterium sp., assembly GCA_044232845.1. Taxonomy (GTDB): domain Bacteria; phylum Bacteroidota; class Bacteroidia; order Flavobacteriales; family Flavobacteriaceae; genus Flavobacterium. The sequence goes on along the minus strand of JBIILD010000003.1, from coordinate 24,657 downwards.
GCACTTGTGAGTCCCGCAAACATCATCGTCATACTTATCATAGCAAACAACAACAGCAATTTATATGATCTTGCTGTTCTTAACTGATATTCTTTCGTTGTCATTTCCATATCTATCTTAAAAATTTGTCAAATATATAAATTAACTGTAAAAAAGTAATGTAAGAAACACTAACCAGCATTAAGGTTCTTGCTGATTTTGCAGTTCTCAATTTGTATACCCGTATCGCATAGTAAAGCATCCAAAGCCCTAACAAAAACACTAGAATTGCCGCTAATGGTGTAATAAATAATTGTCCCGTATAACCCAGAACAGGCAAGAGCGAGGCTATGATAAGCCAAATAGTATATAAAATTATTTGTATTGCAGTTCCATTGTCTTTTTTTCCCGTTGGCAACATAAAAAACCCTGCTTTCTCGTAATCCTCAAATAAAAACCACCCGATAGCCCAAAAATGTGGGAATTGCCAGAAAAATTGAATCAAAAACAAGGTTCCAGCTTCAATCCCGAAATTGCCTGTAGCCGCAACCCATCCCAACATAAAAGGAATAGCCCCCGGAAAGGCGCCCACAAAAACCGACAAAGAAGTCATTGTTTTTAAAGGGGTATAAACACTTGTATACAGAAATATGGAAATGGCACCAAACATTGCTGTTTTTGGATTGATGGCATAAAGCAACGCAATCCCTATAACGGTTAGTGTACTCGCGATAACTAAAGCCACATTCGAAGACATTCTTCCTGCCGGGACAGGACGGTTTTTGGTTCTGTCCATCAAGGCATCAAGGTCCTTTTCGATTACTTGATTATAGGCATTAGAAGCTCCTACCATACAATACCCGCCGACAAGCAATTTTAATAAAACCATCCAACTAAATGGATTTGAATCGTTAAATCCCAACAAATAGCCCGCTACTGATGAAAATAATACACTAATGGCCAAACCTGCCTTGGTGATTGCTTTGAAATCAACGCATAGGGATCTTATGAAAATGGGATTTATAGTTGCGCTCAAGGCTAAAGTTTAATTGCTTTGTAAAACTTTGGCAAAAGTAGTTTATCAAAAGGGATTAGACAAAAAACAACTCATAAAAAATTCGAAAATTATAACAAATCCTAATAATCAAAATACCAATTAAAAACATCCGATCTTAACCCCAAAGTGAACCATGTGGTGCTTTCCTTGAACGCCGACAAAGTATCTTTTGTAGGGTCAAAATTTCTGTAAATAAAACTGCTAAAAAGCCTCAAATTTTTCATTGGATTTACCAAGTAGCCTGCTTGTAAATCAGCGATGAAAATAGTAGTTTTGTTTCCTTGCCCCACTTTTACATCTTTGTCAAATGGTCGGTTTAAATCATAATCTTTGTAAATATTCCCTCCATAATTGGCACTATCTTCAGTAGGATTAAAATCTAGTCCGCGGATGCCGTAGGAAATTTTAGCATCAGCAAAAAATCTGCCTTTGTGATACCGGGCAATCGCAATAAATTCTTTGAAATTTCCACCCCATTGGTGTCCCAAACTTTGATTATTATGGGCATAATTTGTAATTGGTTCACTATGGGAATAGACATACGGCCGTACGTGATTGAATTCTAGCTGCAACAACAGATCCGTAATCTTAAAAGCATTATAATATTTTATCCCCAACTGATAGCCAAATTTATTTTTCCAACTATTGTCTCCTGCTTTTATATCTCCAAGTGAAAACTCGTCCAAAAGAAATTGTCCATAAAAATTCGTTTGGTTGTTCCATTTGTATTTTGCCGTCAATCCCAAGAATGCGTTGCCACTTCTGGACGACGAAGCAAACTCGACCGAACGATAGAAAATAACGGGATTTACAAAACTCATATCAAACCCCCTATTATTAGTGTCTGCCCATACTACCGATTCAAAAAACCCTAAATTTAATCTGTTGGAAGCATTCCAACTTAAATAATGGTTTGCCATGAATTTCTTGGCATACGTTTTTTCGAGAGCAACTTCTGGCCGCACATCTTTAAGCCATGTATAGGTATTGGTGTATTTTATTTTCCAAAAATTGGTGTTAATTTTAAAAAAGGGATACGGACTTGCTCCATCGCTTTCTAATAAAGAGCGGTACCCATCCCCGATAAAATTTCTACTATAACCCAATTGCAAATCGAAAAATTTATTGGCTGTGTAAGTTAAATTGGCTTCTGCTAAAGGGAAGTCATAGGCATCAGTCTTGAAATCTTTGGCAATCCCCATTCCCGGAATAAGAGCTGGGTTACCTCCAGCAGGTTTTATGGATTCGGCATAGCGATTGAAATAATCAGCAAATCGTCCTTGACTTTCAAAAACAGTTGTGGTGAAACAAATCTGGGAACCTATCGCCCCTTGTAAATTGATTCCACGTGTATTTACAAAAGTTTTTATTTTTTTATTCCCTGTTGCGATTCCTCCTTGCCAATCGAAAATTGGATTTATAGTTAGCCAGTAGCCTTCCCCTTGAATTTCGATCATATTTTCGTTCCACAATTTTTTTGTCCACCAACCCGTTGTGTTTTTCTTAACCGCTTCGTTCACGGTTTTAAGGTTGTAATATCTTGAAACCTCAGCATAAGTATAGGGTTTAGATGCCGTGTGATTGTTACTTCCCACTTGGTTTAAAGCACTGTCAAACTGGGCATAATAACTATGCGTAAAAGGAACATTCAAATGACTCTCAAACTGGGAATTATTGAATTTTGCATAAACAATATTGTCTAATTCCGTCAGTGCTGGTCTGTCATTCTTCAAAATTGAAGCAGCTCCTTCCACTCCTGATTGTATCGCTTGAGGATTTTTTAATGGTATCGAAATAGTAATATTAAATCTGGAATAGGTTGGATTTCCATCATACGTTGATGGCTCAATTATTGGGAATTTATTAAAAACACTCTTGGCTTCTTGTTTCAATGCTTCCTCAATAGAACTAACATAAAGTACCTTAAAAATCCCTTTACTGTCTACTTCAAAAAGCACTTTAACATCGCCTTGATAATTATTTTGCTTTAAATTTTCTGGAACTTTGAAATTTTGGTACACAAACCTTTGTACTTCATTATAAAAACAGTTTTCTAGGCCTATGGTTTGTAGATTTTCACAATTTGGAAAAACAGGAAATCGCTCGGAAGACGCTCTAGATTGGGAAGGAATATCTGTTGCATTTTGTGAAAAAACAAAAAAGGAGCAAAAAGATAAAAACAATGTCTGTAGCACTTTTTTCATATTATTTCTTTTGACTTTACGACTTTTAAACTTTCGACTTACTTGTATACGAGCTTCTCCTTTTAGTAAACCTATTCCACAAAACAATCCATGCCATTGCTGAAGTCGCTCCAAATAAATTAGCCAAAACATCAAACACATCAGCATGCCTAGTGGCGGTAATACCCTCTTGAAGTATTTCGATGCTTATTCCAAAAACAAACGAAAGCAGCAACGAAATTAACAATGGTTTTGAGCTTTTGGTGTTGCTTAGGTGTATGTTAAAAAATAAAAACCAAAGTAACGTAAATACAAAATGGAAAAAAGCGTGTACTAATTTATCCAAATTTGAAACACTTTTAAATGGAACATCATTTAACTGTACCAGGCAGAAAAAGCTAATGATTCCTGTCCAAAAAATGGCTACCCAAAAAAATAATTGTTTAAGCACCAATCAATTCTTTGTAGGATTCACTTGGAAGTAAAGAGTCTATCTCAGCACTATTTGAAATTTTTATTTTTATCATCCATCCTTCTCCATAGGGATCTGTGTTTACACTTTCTGGATTGCTTTCTAGAGATTCATTGAACTCGATAATTTCCCCAGACAAGGGAAGAAACAAATCAGAAACAGTTTTTACGGCTTCAACGGTGCCAAATACTTCATCTTTTACTAAAGTTTGATCCAAAGTTTCCACTTCAACATATACTATATCGCCTAATTCTTTTTGTGCAAAATGAGTAATTCCCACTGTGGCAATATCGCCTTCAATACTTACCCATTCGTGATCTTTTGTGTACTTTAAATTTGCTGGTATGCTCATGATAATTGTAATTAATATTTTTTAATTGTATGGGACAAATGTAACCATCTTCTCTTTAAAACCCCTCTAGTTTTTTAAAATTAATTGCCAAAATTGTAGCGAATCGTAAACCCAGATCTAATATTTGTCAAAGGAAAAGAGGTCGATATTACCGCTTTTGAGAAAGAATGGTCATAAAAGAAAATAGCGGTTAAGTTTTTGCTAAAGGAATAATCAGCGGTGACTTTTAAAGACCATAAATTCTGTCCTGCCGCTAATTGATTGTTATCATAATCTAAATACCGTACGATGGTTTGATTGTTTCGATACGACAAATCCGCTTTTAAATTGATGTCGCTTTTAATTATTCCTGTAGGACTATCGGCTAATCTTGAGGAGAAAGTAACATCTTTAAATCGGTATCCAAGACCTGCCACATATTCAATTCCTTTTACTTCAGTCAATAAATTATTGTCAAAACTCATCGATAAAGCCCTATCTTTTTTGATTTCGGCAAGCACTTTAAGAGAGCTTTCTAACTCAAAATCCATTCTAATCAATGGATTAAATTGCTCTACTAAATTGACATTAGACGTTATGGTTTTGTTGAGAAAATTGCCCCCTATATCAGATCCGTTTGGCTCTTTATCGTATTCGAAATTCGATCTAAATGCATTGACGGTATAAGAAGCCCTATAATTGTGTTGTAAGGAGAAGCGCTTGAAATTATTTTTGAAAAATTCAATCCGCATCAATCCATTATACTTCACGGCCCAATTTGGTATGGGGAAACTTCTTAAAATTCCAAGTGAAACACTAGACGCATTACCTCCTGAATAAGCCGCTAAAAATGCTGGCAACAATACAGCTTGGTTGTTTTTTCCGTAACCTTTCGGAAATCCGTCAAGATCTATTTTGTTAGGGTCATTAAGATCAATACCCCGTTGTGTTGCCAAACGATTGGCAATAACAATTCTGTTTGCCTTAAAATCATCAAAAGCAACCGAGGTGTTTTCATCGCTTGTTGAAAACGCTGTTTTTATTAATACCGTTGAAATAGAGAAATTTCCAAAACTATAGGGTGATTGCGGGATGTACACTCCTAGATTATCGACCTTATATTGTTCCGAGGAATTTTCAGAATAGGCTCTGTCCAATGTCAAATCAATTTTAAAATCGGGGAACAAATCCACATTTGCAGTTGCCTTGAATGTTCTGTTTGTTACTTGAGTAAAATTCTGATTGAATTCTTGATAATTAGTAAGCCAACCGTTCTTGGCCGCTTCATATCGAACATCCTCTTGGCTTCCAAAAATAAATCCTAAAGTAGGTTTAGACGAACCTAAGAAACCGACTCCTTGGGTAAATCCAGGCAATACTGTCCCGCTATTTTGAGTGTAATTGATTTGCATGTTTTTCACGCTAGTCAAAACTCCTATCAATGAAGCTACAAAAGGATTGTCGTTTTGGGTCTTCACATTGGTATTGACCACTTTTTCTCCAGGCTTAGGTGCTAATTTGGGCTTAGGTGTTGCTTTCTTAGTTTTTGTTAACCCTAAATAGCTATAAAAGGTATCCATATTAAAAGTCGCATTCAAATTGTGGGAGTTTGCATTTTGAATAGTATTCCCCAAATTATATTTAGTACCTCCAATTTCTATCTCGGATAATGCATTAGAAGTACGTTGCCAACTATAGTCACCAGTAAAAGAATAATTCGCTTTTATAAAGCTAAATAATGGTATTTTATTAATTGGTATTTCATAATTCAACACTAATTGTTGCATGTGATGATTAGGGTCCCCAATATCCCAATAACTATCCCAAATGGTAAAACTATCTATTGGCTCATTATTTTCGTTCAAATAGTTTTTTACAATGTTACTCGAGGATGCCGTATAATTTAATTTCAATGATTTTGTCAAATTATAATTGAATCCATATTGATAATTAAACGCAAAATTTCTTCTATATAAAGGATCTAGACCAATGCCTTCAACATCAACTTGTCTGAACTGCTGACGGTTGTATTGTCTTATAATGTTAGAATTGAAAGAGATGCTTGAAGGCAAATAACTAAAGTTGAAATCACTTAGCATTTTCCAATACTCACTTTTTTGCAGGAAGGCTGTTTTTTTGAATGGCTCAATTGACTTTGGTTTAAAACTATAAGCATAATCAACCCCTGTATTTACCTGCTGATCTACATATTCCTCAATTTCAAAATCATGGCGTTCCACCTCATTATAGGATTGGGAAAAAGTTAAATTTTCAGGGTCATAAACGTGTTGTTTTTGTTCAGCGCCTCTTTGTTTCCTAACTCCTATAAAATTGATGCTTTTGCGCTTGGTATAATCAATTGCTCTATTAGAAATATTATCCCGTTTTTTTCTATCAGTAGTGTTGTCCAGCAACTGTTTTAGTCTGATATCTTGGTTAAAAGGATCGTATTCCGGAGTGATGATTTCTTCCCCAATGGCATAATTAAAGGGCAAATTAACGCCCCATTTTAAAGGCAATAATTTTCCTAAATTTAAATTGGTCACAATATTATATTGTTGGCTGTCTTCCCGGATTCTTTCGTTTGATCCTTGTTCTAAGGCTCCAAAACCGATGTTGGTCTTTTTACCTGTGGCCGAAATAGTGGCAAAATCAGCAAGATTCGTATCTATATTTAATAAGGCGGCCATCCCTCCTTTATTATCCATGTCAGACAAGCGAAGTTCATTAAACCAAACTTCTCCTTTAATATTTTTGTTACTAACGTCAATGTTTTTTACCCCTACCATTAAATTCCGAACTTGTCCAAAATTAGGATTTCCTCTAATTCCTAATTTCAAATTAGAATCTCCATCACCATCTGGAAATATGTCAAGGTGATCATCCGGATAATAGATATCTGCTCCCGATGAATTTGGAGCTTTAATCTTCATAGCAGTAAGTAATGCCAAGGACAAATCAATTTCGTTTTCTTCTGGCCAAACTATTTTTTCATCCAAATTAGGACATTTACCGTCGGCGGATTTAGATAAAGGGGTAGTGACTTTTAAAAGCTTTTCTATTTGATAAAAATTGTCGGTGAAATCATTTCCAAAACGGATAAAACCAGCCATTTGATTGTCTTTCAAGGCCTGGATTTCATTTGGCAACGATTCCGCATGCAAAAACATTTTCAATTTCTTGAACTGACGCATATCAACACTCACGTTTTTGAAAACAGCTCTTGAATCTCCTGATTGCAATCCTTCACCCGAGACCCTTAGCGATAGCGATTGCTCGTTTTGATTTATAATCGTATTGTTATTATTCAATTGTTCCCGTTGCACTCCCGGAGGGATTTTGTAATTAACAGGACATCTATCTTTATTTTCCTCAATATTTACCGCCAATACATCAAAATTTGTTTTGTCATTAGTGCTGTCTTCAGTATTTTCTGTTGGGTCGAGTGTATTGGTGTACCTTCTCCATTCTCCTCTTACCAAATCTAAAGATCCAAAACGAACTATGATTGGTTCACTAAACTTGGTCATGAACATTCTCATGAAGCGAATGGATCTAAAATCAGAAATATTCCCAATGGTATTTTCAGGTTGGGAAACAGGTATTTTAAATTGGATCCAACGCGCATCAGTTTTGGTTCCGTCAGGCAAAGTTTGCTTTGTTTCTCTAATATCTGTGATATAATTTCCCCCAACGTTCATATTAGGTTTCATATCAATGCTGTATTCATAATAGGCATTGATGGTATTCATGGTGTTATCCCTATTAATGTCTTCTACATCAGGAACAGTTGAGGCACCTCTATTAGGGTCGTTGATGTCAACCGCAGAGTTCCCGTCTAGACCATTGTAGTTTTTATATCGATTTAAAATGTCTCCCGTAGCATTCAAATAGTAGGTGTAATTATCTGCTGCTGGATCACTTGTAGGGTTATTATTGTAAATTGTTTCTTCATTGGCATCAGCCAAACCGTCTAACCCAACATCCTGATTTTTTCGATTATCTGCATTGGTGTCAAAGGCATAAATTAAAGATTGAGAAGCGGGAACATTTCCCCAACTTGCCTGACCTAGTTGTGGCTTAACTAATATTTGGTCTGGACCCAATCCATTTTCATATTGTTTTCTACCGTCTTTTAAAACATCCTCCGATATTTCTCCTAAATTGAAATAAATTTTTCCACTATTATCATCTAAAGTCTTCCCTTTCCCTACATAAGGATCTAAAACCCAAAACTGAATGTATTCTACATTTCCTTGTTCGAAATTGGTCGAATTAATGGCGCGCATGATCCCTCCGAAATTTTCTTTTGGGTTTGTGTCAACGTTTAGAGCATTATTATAAGGCCCTCTTTCAGTAGGAAAATAACTTAAATCCAAGGTGTTTATCACCTGGGTCTGCCCTTGTGCAATATCCGTTAATGGATACAGCTCCTCACTAAAAATTCTCCTGGTGCTGTTTAATGACAAATCTTCATTTGAAATTCCAGAAGGTTTTTGGGTATAAAAAATGGGATCAATCGTGTACCAAGCCATTTTGGCTCTTTTATAACCATAGCTCAAATTAGCTGCACTTTCATTGAAATTATAAACGCTTTGTGGATCATTCACCGGCGTAGATGATAGACTCCAAGCGAAAGCAGAACGCATGTCAATAGTAGATTGAGATCCCTCAAAATCATCGACATAAATAGTTGATTCCCCTTCAAAATCAGCTGCCTTTGGAGCATCCGGTTTCAAAAAGGCAATTTCACCTCTGACGGAAAGACTCGAAGGCACATCTGTATCAATATTTGGTAATTTATTAGCCAATCTAGTTAAGAAAGGAACCTCTGTTGAAAAATTGGTGTTAAATCCAAAAATGGTGTTGTTTACGGATTCCTGACCAAAAGAAGCTTTTTGGGTTAGTGGCCTTTCGGTCATTTTCAAGTAGGTGGCGCCAACCAAAAACTTTTCGGAAATTTTATGCTCTACATTTAATCCCATAAACCTTCGGGTTTGCTGACCAAAAATAGAATTATTCTCCAAGGATACATTAATAGGCGTGTTAGACGCCTGAAGTGAAGGGTCGAGTATTTGCACCCTACCCAACTGGTAATTTACACTATAATCAATTCCTTCTACTAATTTTCTTCCTCCTGCAGTAACTACTACCGAGCCTTGTGGCACATTGAAAGCCCCAATAGGGATTCCGTCACCTCCAGTAGATTTGTACTTACCTCTCAATAAAAATTTGTTTTTTTCGCCCTCCTGCAAGGCTCCAGATTGTGTGCTGCTATACATACTTCGAAACACATATTTCTTTTGATTATCATTATAGGAATTGACGTTATTATAATTTTCTCCACCATTTGCATTTGATAACTTCGAAAAAAGCAATTCTCCAAAAGGCTCTTTGGTCGTGAATATTATTCTACCGTTTTGAGCATCCACAGTCAATCCTGGCAGAAAATCAAAAAAACCATCCCCTCCGGTTTGTGGATCATTATTATAATTGAGTTTGTCTAAATTAAACACTTTCAATAAAGGTGTTTCGGCAACATCTGGAGGTAAAGAAGAAGACCCCACTGGAGTAATATAATTTAAGGGTGATGGATCGCTATACACTATATTGAATCTAAAATCTTCTTGTTTGATTTGATAGGCTCCCGGAATTTGGTATATGTTTTTCATCATCAAGTTCCAAACCGGATTTTTAACATTCGTCAAATTACTTTTTAACATTTTCAATATTAAACTCTGGGTGATAATGGCTTGATTCGAGGGGTTAGTTCCTGTCACTAGGGTTGCATCTACCCCATCATTACCAAATTCCCCTACTTGGTATACCTCGTCGCCAATAGTATATTGATAGGCCACAGCCAAAACCTCGTCGTTAGCAAGTCGTTGTTGTAAGGATAGATAGCCTAATTGAGGGTTAAAAGTATACTCGTTGGCCGTTAATTTCCTGGCATTTTCAAGTTTAGAATAATCTTGACCTTCGTTAACAACAACGCCATTAAATCCAGAACCTGAAGTTGCCATTTCGCGAATATTTATGTTTAACAAACCACCTTCTACTCCAACTTTATCAATTTTAGCAGGGTCAAAATCATTATTTGAGTTGTCTGTAGGAGAATCGTTTGGCACATTAAAAAAGGGGTTAGCAGGATCTGGAGGAATTGGATCCAAAACGACCACTTCGTTATCTGACAAACCTGTTAATTGACCCTCACCTAAATCCTGGAGTGCAATAATATTTCTAAGGTTATTACTAGTAGTGTTTACCCTATTTTGTCTGTTAGTAACCCAAACTTCCAAACGAGAAATTTGGACTCTACTATCAATAAAAGGATAGTTTTTCAGCGCTACATCATATTTATTTCTAAAATATTGAGACAGGAAAAAATGCCTGTCGTTATCATAATCAAGCGCAAACAAATCAAAGTCTTGAATCATTCCGCCACCCTGAGCAACAACACTTTTGGTTTGCGATTTTTGTTCTGAAAATACGCCTGTAATAGTTGTTTTACCAAATTGCAATTGGGTTTTCACCCCAAACAAGCTCTGCGCACCTCTAATCAAAGAACTATTCAAAGGCATACTGACATTTCCAACTTCAATTTTTTGAATTATATCATCTTCTGAAGGAGTGAATTCTAATTTGATTAGATTTTGAAAAGCGAAAGTAGATTGGGTGTCGTAATTAGCATTGACAGTTAATCGGGTCCCTACCTTTCCCATTAAACTCATACTGATTCTTTGGCTAAAATCAAAATTCAAATTCGATCTGTTTCTGGGAGAGAAGGAAGGATTGTCCTGTTTAGTATAGCGAGCTCCAAAATCCACTTCTACCGATCCCGATGGCTTTACATCGATGGTATTACTTCCGAAAATAGATTCAAAAAGACCCGATTTTACATAATATCTTGGTAATAAATCTTTTTTAGCCTCTTCACTGCCTTCTTTCTTTCCATCGATGGCGTCTAATTTCTTCTTGAAATAATTACGCATAGATTCTTTTGAAACCAAGGCTTCATACTCTTTTGGAGTTAATATAGTTGGATATTTAACAGGGAAATCGCCAATGGTTTTAGTGTAAATATATCGATCTATAACGGGGTCATAATTATATGCCGAGAGAACGCTTTGAGGATCTTTAATTTGAATTTTTCCAATTGAAAATCCTTTTGCTACTGTATCTTGGGCCACTTGATTTACTTGGGCCTGTGATACAAGTGCAAAAAATAAAATCATTGTAAATTGACAAATTTTATATATCGATAGGGTCTTTGCCGAGTACTGTGTTTTCAATTTTTATAAAACTTTTAAAGCCTTCTTAATAACGGATTCAACGGAGCTGTCCGAGGCCTCTTTAATAATTTTTTCAACAATTCTTTCTGAAGTTTTTCGAACAAAACCTAAAACCTCCAAAGCAGATAACGCTTCATCTCTAATTGTATTGCTTTGTGACATTGAAACTTCATCTAAATCATACAATTTTAATACTTTTTCTTTCAAATCAAGTATAACCCTTTGCGCTGTCTTACTACCAATCCCTTTTATGGATTGAATGGTAACGACATCGCCAGAGGCGATAGCATTTGTGATTTGTTTCGGATCCAGTGAGGAAAGCATTGTCCTTGCTATGCCGGCGCCAATACCCGAAACAGACAACAACATTTTGAAAATCTCTCTTTCTGATTTTTCCACAAAACCAAATAAAGTATGGGCATCCTCCTTAATTTGAAGATAAGTAAATAATTTTATAAAATCGGTTGGCGGAAGTAAGGAATAGGTATGCAAGGAAATATTTACATGATACCCCACGCCTCCACAATCAATAATTACTTGTGTTGGCGATTTTTCTACTAATTTTCCTTGTAAATGTGCTATCATTTATTAATTGTATTCACCCAAATATAACAAAACTTAAATATAATTTTTAAGAAAGGATAAGTTATGAGTAATGTTTATGAGTTATTTTATGGTTTTATTATTTTTTCTTTTTCCTGAGCATCAATAACAGCAATCGCTGCCATATTTACCATTTCTTCCACACTTGCTCCCAATTGAAATATATGTACCGGTTTTCCCATGCCTAGCATAATGGGCCCTATAGAATTTACTTTATTCAATTCTTTCAGGAGCTTATAGGTTATGTTGGCTGAAGCTAGATTGGGAAAAATTAAGGTGTTCACTTTTTTTCCTGCTAGTTTAGAAAAAGGAAACTTCTCTTTAAGCATTACTGGGTTTAAGGCAAAATCAGCTTGAATTTCACCGTCAACAATCATATCAGGATGGTTCTTATGCAAATAGGCTACCGCTTCTCCCACTTTGGTAGCACCTTCATTGGTTGAAGACCCAAAATTCGAAAAAGAAATCATTGCAATTATAGGTTCTACCCCAAATACTTTGGCAGTATTTGCAGTCATTATAGCAATTTTTGCCAAGTCAGTTGCAGTTGGATCAATATTAATGGCGGTATCGGACAAAAACATGGGGCCGCGACTAGTCATCATCATGTTTGTAGTAGCCACTAAAGATACTCCTGGTGCTTTGTCTATGAGTTGCAATATAGGCTTCACAGCCGATGGGTAACTTCTCGTATATCCCGTAACCAAAGCATCAGCTTCCCCTTCATTGACCATCATGGCAGCAAAATAATTTCTTTCCCGCATTAATTTTTGGGCATCTAATAGTGAAGTCCCTTTTCTTTGCCTTGTCTCCCAATAAGCCTTGGCAAACTTATTCCGTATGGATTCCTTTTCCTTTATTTTTGGATCAATAATTTCTACCTCAGCATCAAAACCCAGTTCTTTTTTTAATTCGAGGATAACTTCTTTATTTCCTAATAAAATTGGAACACCAATACCTTCATCAAACATAATTTGGGCTGCTTTCAGCACATCAAGGTGGTCTGCTTCGGCAAAAACAACACTTTTAGGATTGGCTTTAGCTCGATTGATTATTTGTCGAACCATCTTGTTGTCATTTCCCAATCGTTCTAACAGTTCTTCTTCATACTTTTTCCAATCAGTAATTGGGTTTAGAGCAACTCCTGAATCCATTGCCGCCTTTGCTACTGCTGGCGCCACAATGGTTATCAACCTTGGATCGAATGGCTTTGGAATAATATAATCGCGTCCAAAATTAATTTTAGTCTCCCCATAAGCAACATTTACTTGTTCTGGAACATGTTCTTTTGCTAATGCTGCCAAAGCCCGAACCGCAGCCATTTTCATTGCCTCATTAATTTTAGTTGCACGAACATCTAACGCACCCCGAAAAATATAAGGAAAACCTAGTACATTATTTACTTGATTAGGATGGTCAGAGCGGCCTGTGGCCATAATCACATCTTTACGAGTTGCAATTGCAAGATTGTATCCTATTTCAGGTTCTGGATTTGCCATGGCAAAAACAATTGGATCTTTGGCCATTCCTAGTAACATCTTAGCAGTCATAATATCTCCGGTTGACAATCCTAAAAACACATCGGCATCCACCAATGCTTCTTCAAGACTCATTGGTTTTATATCCCTGGCATATTTTTGTTGCAAGATGGATAATGAGGGATTGTCCTTTGTCAAAACCCCTTTGCTATTGAACATCACTATGTTTTCCATTTTCATACCAAGCAAAACATACAAATCAGCACAAGCAATAGCCGCAGAACCTGCTCCAGAAACTACCATTTTCACGTCTTCCGCTTTTTTATTTGCTAGCTCCAATGCATTTAACAATGCTGCTGATGATATAATAGCCGTACCATGTTGGTCGTCGTGCATCACGGGAATATTCAATTCTTCGACTAATCGTCTTTCTATTTCAAACGATTCTGGGGCTTTAATATCCTCTAGATTAATCCCTCCAAAAGTGGGCGCTATATTTTTTACTGTTTGAATAAATTCTTCAATGTCTTTTGTGCCAATTTCAATATCGAACACATCAATATCGGCAAAAATTTTAAACAATAATCCTTTTCCTTCCATTACCGGCTTGGATGCTTCGGGACCAATATCGCCAAGACCTAAAACCGCAGTACCATTAGTAATCACCGCAACTAAATTGCCTTTGGCGGTATACTTATAAACATTATTTATATCTTTTGCTATTTCCAGACAGGGCTCCGCAACTCCCGGCGAATACGCCAATGAAAGATCCCTTTGGGTGGCATATTTTTTAGTGGGTACTACCTGGATTTTTCCTGGAGTAGGTTTTGCGTGATACAATAGCGCTTCTTTTCTTTTACTGTTTTGGTCCATTATTTGAAATTTATTCTTGTGTGCAAAGATATAAGACTTGAGATAAAATGATCGCTTATATGCAATTTCATTTACTAAAAAAAAAGACTGCATATTAATGCAGTCCTAAATAATTATTGCTGTTTTGGAATTGCTATTGTGAAATATAAGAATCCAAATATTTTATGGTATCCTTTTGCATTTCAATTATTGCTTTTACCACGTCGCCTACAGAGATAATTCCTATAATAATATCGGCATCAGACACGGGTAAATGCCTTATCCTTTTTGAGTTCATTAGTTCCATACAGTAATCGAGATTGTCTGTTGGCTTCACGGTAATTACATTTTCTTCCATAATTTCGTTAACTAATGTTTTTTTGGAAGATTTTGCTTTCAATGCAATTTTTCGTGCGTAGTCTCTCTCTGACAAAATACCTTTTAATATTCTGTTTTCTATTATTAAAATAGCTCCAATGTTTTTTTCACTCATCACACTTAGAGCTTCAAAAACTGTAATTGTTGGCAGTACGGAATATACTTCTTTTCCTTTTTTGCTTAATATTTGATTAACTGTCATGGTAAATAAATTTAATGGATTATAAATTTAAAAAAAAATAGTCATTATCAAGAGATTTTTAAATTTTTTTTTTGAATCAATTTAAAGATAATCCTATATTGCTAATGTGGGTTTAGATTTGACAACTTTTTAAAAGTTGTCAAATCTTTTTTAATCCTCAATAAAAAAATCTCTTTCTATTGAATCGATTTTACTTGCAAATTCTAGATGACAATATTTAAAATTGACAATATCGCCAAAATAACTAATCAATTCTTCTTTTAATAATTTGGTTTCTTTATTAGATACAGTATTATGATATGATGACCATTTCCAATCCCTAAAATCTTTAACTAAATTATGCTTCTGTGCATTAGTATTGATATAACAAGCTAATTCTTGTAAATAGTTTTTGTCTTCTACTCTAACTCGTTTAAAAGGTGTTTGAAAAAGTGTTCCTATTCTGTTTTGCTGTTTATTAAATGCCATAGCGTAACTTTGAAAAAACTTCTTAAATTGATGGCTTACAATGTCGTGTGTCGTTTTTTGTTGATCTAGCAATTTAAAATTTGAAGACTTTTCGATTGTTAGATTTGACAACTTTTTGAAAGTTGTCAAATCTGTCAAATCATTCACTTTTATCATAAAATGAAAATGGTTCCCTAACAAATTGTAGGCGTAAATTTTTATATAGTTGGACAAATATTTATCAAACTGACGAATAAAATAAGCCTAATTTTCATCCGATGTAAACAAAGGTTTTCTATCTACTGTTCTATTATAAACGTGATATATTCCATCGTTTTCAAATCGGGTATAGTAATGTTCTTTTTTTGCCATTTTTTAGATTTATTTTAGTCTCTTTAGATTTGACAACTTTTAAAAAGTTGTCAAATCTCCTCAAAAGCGCACACCAACGTATAATTTTCAAACTCTTCAAAATGTATTAAAAATTGTTGCTTTACATTTTCCATTTCAAGAATTGCGGTTGTTTTTTGGTCTTGAATTTCAAATGAATTTACCAAAATATGATCCTTGAAGCTGATTCCCGGTTCATTTCTAATTTTGAAAATAGCTTCTTTGGCACCCCAATTTATTGTTAATTTTTTAATGTAATCCTGCGTATCAAACTGTTGCAAACGACTCAATTCTGCTGGATTTACAAATTTGTCGGCGATACGAATGATTTTTTCTCTTTGCATTTCAATGTCAATTCCTGCTTTTTGATTACTGATTATTAGGGCTGAAAACTCGTGGGAATGCGAAATAGACACTTCTACAGGCTGAGTGTGACAACTATTTGGATTGAGATATGGTTTTCCAGACTCGTCATAATGCAAATCGAAATCTGAATATCCTGCTTCTTTCAAAAGCATACGCACACTCAAAAAAGCCCGCTGATGCAACTCGGATTTCATAGAATGCAACCGCGCTTGGGTTTTTTCTTTTAAAACCACATGGCTCAATAATTCCTCGAGGGATTCGGTGATTTTCCAAACGAGTATTTGCGTTGTGGCTCCAACATTTCCGTAGAAGTTTATAGTTTTGTAAACTGGCATCGCGGTTAATTGTGGTTTTTAGCCCTGATGTCCAATTGCTTTCGCAATTACCTTTTATGGGCGTCCCGATGTTTCGAAACGCCATAAAAGGTATAGTGTACAGCAGGAAATAGCTTCATCCTTCGACTGCGCTCAGGATGACATTTAAAATTATTTCATTATAATTCAAAAGATTAGGACATTAAACAATTCATAAATGTTTCCGAATGCTTTTTAATTTATAAGTTATTACGTAAATTTGCCGAAATTTTATAATTACAAATATACTATAAATGAGTACTACAACTATGCCTTATGTGGCTTTCAAAGTAAAAGACATTTCCTTGGCGGCTTGGGGAAGAAAAGAAATTGAACTAGCCGAAGCTGAAATGCCAGGCTTAATGGCGCTTCGTGCGGAATATAAAAACGAACAACCACTTGCTGGCGCTCGTATTGCCGGATGTTTGCACATGACCATTCAAACTGCGGTTTTAATTGAAACTTTAATCGCTTTGGGTGCCGAAGTGACTTGGAGTTCTTGTAATATTTTCTCCACTCAAGATCAAGCTGCTGCTGCAATTGCTGCTGCGGGGATTCAAGTTTATGCTTGGAAAGGGTTGAACGAACCTGATTTTGACTGGTGTATTGAGCAAACATTGTTTTTTGGCGAAGACAGAAAACCATTGAATATGATTTTAGATGACGGTGGGGATTTGACTAATATGGTTATTGACCGTTACCCAGAATTGGTTGCTGGAATCAAAGGATTATCTGAAGAAACTACAACTGGTGTTCACAGATTGTACGAAAGAGTAAAGGCAGGAACACTACCAATGCCAGCAATTAACGTGAATGACTCGGTTACAAAATCGAAATTTGACAACAAATACGGTTGTAAAGAATCGGCAGTTGATGCGGTTCGTCGTGCAACTGATGTAATGCTTGCTGCAAAAAGAGTAATCGTTTGTGGGTATGGTGATGTTGGAAAAGGAACAGCGGCTTCTTTCAGAGGTGCGGGTTCTATCGTTACGGTTACCGAAATTGACCCCATTTGTGCGCTTCAAGCGGCAATGGACGGTTTCGAAGTAAAAAAATTAGACACGGTTATTGCAACTGCAGATATTATCATCACCACAACTGGAAATAAAGATATTGTGTTGGGTTCTCATTTCGAAAAAATGAAAGACAAAACTATCGTTTGTAACATCGGACATTTTGATAATGAAATTGATATGGCTTGGTTGAACGGAAACTATGGCGATTCAAAAGTAGAAATCAAACCACAAGTGGACAAATATACTATCGCTGGAAATGACATTCTTGTTTTGGCCGAAGGACGTTTGGTAAACCTGGGTTGTGCTACAGGTCACCCAAGTTTTGTGATGAGTAACTCCTTTACCAACCAAACTCTAGCGCAAATCGAATTGTGGAAAAACAGCGCGGCATACAAAAATGAAGTGTATATGTTACCCAAACATTTGGATGAAAAAGTGGCTTTATTACACTTAGAAAAACTAGGCGTTGAATTAGAAACTTTACGTAAAGACCAAGCAGATTATATTGGGGTGAAGGTTGAAGGACCATTCAAACCAGAATATTACAGATATTAGATCATTGCAAGGAAACGAAGCAATCTCATCCTATAATTTTACAACCCTTGCAGTCCCTAATTTTCGGGAGGTGAGGGTTTTTTATTACTACATGTTATTTTCATTATATCTATAAACCTTTAAAAAATAACAGCATACAAGTTTTAGTAGAAATTCCCGACAATAAAGCAGCTTTTGGACTTGAAGTATTGCGCAATCTTGCTTTTGTAAAAAAAGCAAAACCAATGACACCTGAAAAAGTTAGCCTCTGGAAAGATCTAAAAGAAGCTGCCGAGGAAGTTAAATTGGGAAAAAAATGAAAAACCAAGTTAAAAACCGCACAGGAATTGCTTGATGAGTTATAATATTTTGTCCACAAATCGTTTTGGAAAAGAACTTAAAACGACTGGCAAAAAAATTTCCATCCCTTAAAATGGAGTTTAAAAAACTCATTGAAGAAATAACCAAAAACCTCAAAGTCGGAACCTACATAGGAAACAGTTGTTATAATACCAAGCACAAATATAATATAGTCCAATTAGTATGGTTAGATTTTTTATATTTGGGCTATATTATAATAGTGATTATGACAAGTGTAAAAAAATGATTACTAAGGAAACTGAAAAAGAAATCAAAAAGCTATTAACCTAGCGACAATATATTCATAAAAATTTGTATATTTGTTCTATGGAAAAAGAAGATTTTAGAACAATAGAAGATACGATACGAAGTTCATATAGAAAAAAAGCGATTAATCTTATTGGGCAAGGTGTAAAGAAAGGTGAAATAGCAATTTTGTTTGGTGTAAATAAAAACACAGTTTCAAATTGGTGCAAACAATATGAAGCTACTGGGAGCTTCAAATCGAAGAAGAAAGGGGTAAAATCGGAAGACAAAAAACTTATAAGTAATGCTCAAGAAAAAGCGATTCAATTAATGATTATTGACAAAATGCCTGACCAATTAAAATTGGATTATGCTTTATGGACACGAAAAGCGGTTAAAGAATTGGTTGAAAGAGAGTTTGGTGTTGTTTTGGCTATAAATACAATGGGAGATTATTTGCGAAAATGGGGGTTTACACCACAAAAGCCAAAGAAAAAAGCATATGAACAATGTTCAAAAAAAGTTCAAAAATGGTTAGATGAAGAATATCCTGAAATTCAAAAAAGAGCCAAAGTAGAAAATGTAGAAATACAATGGGGCGATGAAACCGGGGTTAGAAACAACTGCCAACATGGTCGTTCTTATGCTCCAAAAGGCAAAACACCAACTAAAAGAAGTATGTCAAAACGATTTTCAATAAATATGATTTCAACCGTTACCAATCAAGGAAAAGTACAGTTTATGATATATTCAGAAAATATGAATTCAGCTAAATTTATTGAGTTTTTACAACAATTAATAAAAAATAGTACCCAAAAAATATTTTTAATTTTAGACAATTTAAGAGTTCATCATAGTCACATAGTAAAAGATTGGGTAGAGGAAAACAAAGAAAAAATAGAATTATTCTTCTTACCAGCTTATTCCCCAGAAAAGAATCCAGATGAGTATCTAAACTGTGATTTAAAACAAGGATTATCAGCCAAGCCAGCACCAAAAAACCAAGAAAGCCTTAAAGAAAATTTAGAAAATCATATGAATATGTTAGTTGAAAATCCAACAAGGGTTCAAAAATATTTCAATCATAAAGATATTCAATATGCTGCTTAACCAAATTAAGAATATAATTCCGTCGGGTTAATAATTCGAAAAGAGGTAATGATTATCTGCGCATTTAGCTATATTTTTTTAGACAAAATATGGACTATATAATAAATGTTTTTTGTATTAGTTCTTGAATCTACCAGTCCCTTTATATCGCTTATTTTCAAACATTTTGAAATTAATATTGTAAAATTAAAATATTTTTATTCAATTTAATCCATATTTGATTAGGCAAAAGTATCTTTGTTAAAAATAAAAAAAGATGAAAAATATTTCAAGGGAAACTATTTCTAAAATGGAAAAAATAGAGCGGTTGAATTTAATAAATTCTTGCACCGGTTATAAATCAGCAAATCTAATCGCTACAAAATCAATAGACGGCAAACCCAACGTAGCTGTTTTTAGCAGCATCACCCATTTGGGAAGCGAGCCAGCATTAATTGGATTTATTATGCGCCCAACGACAGTTCCCAGAGATACGTATAAAAACATGAAGGAAATCGGGTTTTTTACCGTGAATCATATTACGGTTGATATGATTGCAGACGCACATCATACATCGGCAAATTACGAATTGGGTATTTCAGAATTTGACAAAACCAACCTGGAAGAAGAATACAAGAATGACATTGAAATTCCATTTGTGAAAGGAAGTCCCGTTCAGTTGTATTGCAAATATGTGAATGAATATTACATCAAGGAAAACGACACTATTCATATTATAGCTTCAATTGAAAACTTGTTTTTTGATCAAAACCTGCAACACGAGGATGGCTGGCTGCAAATTGACAAAGGCAATGTTATTGCTTTGAACGGACTCGATGGCTATTGCTTGCCAAAGTTGGTGGATCGCTTTCAATACGCTAGAAAAGATACACCTTCAAAATCATTTTTCACAAAATAAAAAATCTCGTCATTGCTGACGAGATTTAGAATCCTCACCCCAGCCCTCTCCAAACCTGTCTGCCGACAGGCAGAGGAGAGGGAGGATAAAATATAATTTTTTTTAGATAATTAACATCGCATCCCCATAAGAATAGAATTTATATTGCTCCTTGATTGCTTCTTCATAAGCCCTTTTCATTAAATCGTGTCCGCAAAAAGCTGAAATCATCATTAATAAAGTTGATTTTGGCGTGTGGAAATTGGTAATCATGCACGTTGCCAGGCTGAAATCGTGAGGAGGAAAAATAAATTTATTGGTCCATCCTTCAAAAGGATTCAGCGTTCTTTGTGAAGAAACAGAACTTTCAATAGCACGCATGGAAGTAGTTCCAACAGCACAAATACGACTTCTGCTTGCTTTTGCATTGTTGACAATATCACAGGCTACTTGGGTAATTTTCAATTCTTCAGAATCCATTTTGTGCTTTGACAAATCTTCAACCTCAACTGGATTAAAAGTTCCCAAACCAACGTGAAGCGTCACTTCGGCAAATTTAATCCCCTTTATTTCCAGTTTTTTCAACAAATGTTTAGAAAAATGTAACCCTGCAGTTGGCGCTGCAACAGCTCCTTCTTCTTTGGCATAAATGGTTTGATAACGATCCGCATCTTCTTCCGTTACTTCCCTATTGATGTATTTTGGAATTGGAGTTTCGCCAAGTTCAGTCAATTTGTTTCTAAATTCTTCGTAAGAACCGTCAAATAAAAAACGGAGGGTTCTGCCTCGTGAAGTTGTATTGTCAATTACTTCAGCAACTAATGAATCATCATCGCCAAAATATAATTTGTTTCCAATTCTAATTTTACGGGCAGGATCGACCAATACATCCCAAAGACGTTGCTCTGCATTCAACTCTCTAAGTAAAAAAACTTCGATTCTAGCGCCTGTTTTTTCTTTATTTCCGTACAACCGAGCTGGAAAAACTTTTGTATTATTTAGAACCAAAACATCACCTTCATCAAAGTAATCAATAACTTCCTTAAATGTTTTGTGCTCTATAGTTTGCTTTTTACGGTCAATAACCATTAAACGTGATTCATCCCTATTTTCGGCTGGGTATTCTGCAAGAAGTTCTTTTGGTAAATTGAATTGAAAATGTGATAATTTCATCTTTTAAATTTAGAAGTTTATGGTCTTATAAGTTTAGTGTTACTAAATTTTTAAACGCTTGCAAATATACGATTATGAGATAGGCGTTGTCAAGTGTTTGGGCGTTTATTTTTCTTTTTTATATTTGCAAAAAATAAACCACTATGGACTTTAAGTTCATAGGTTTGATTAGCAGATTAAAAGTCTGCACGGTTGTTAGTCCTCAATTATGAAATTTTCATTATTGCTTTCATTAGGATTTCTACGATGCTCCAAATATTCATTTACCATTTCATCTGTGATATTTCCGGTACTCCAACATCCAAATCCTAATTGCCCAAAAATGACGACCCCAATATCTTGTTTTTAACTCTGGGAATTCCATCTGCAATTTCCTAGAAGTTCGTCCTTTCATTAATTTAACTGCCTTATTTTTCCTTAATTATTTGTTTAAAACTTTATGAATTTTGATTTAAATGTTTTAATTTTAATACTAAACTCAGTAACACCAAAAAAATGAAAAATCAAGTAAAATGGACTCGCATTATTTATATTATTGGAGTTATTGCATTAATAATTGGCGCCATCGATCCCTTGGAAGGCTCGGTTTTAATAATGGCCGGTAGTGCACTCTTGGCCTTGTCAGCTTACGTAACGAGTGACAGGCATTCGAAAATTTTCACGGCATCACTCATAATGATTGTGATTGGAGTGACTTTTCTATTCTATTTCTCCTCACTTGGTGGATTTGGAGGAACGTCAACTTTATCTTGGTGGTGGGGATTATTAATACTTCCATTTCCGATTGGGTGGCTTACAATCATCACCGTGTTGATCAGGAGAGCTATTAAAAATAATAAACTAAAATCAATTTCTAAAAAATAGATTCGGTTTTGTAGGCTTCTAAACTTTTAAACGATTTTAAATTTACGCCCAATAAAAATATTGTGGGGACTTAAATTTACTTCGTAATTTCCCTAAAAACCGCCTCCAAATTTTTAGTCTTCTGATTGATTTGTAGTGTTTTTAGACCATTGGCATTGGCAAAATCAAAAACGGTTGGACGCATATCTTTGTCTGCTTTGAAAGTCAATTCCCAACTCATATCGTGGGTATTCTTGAAAGACGTCAGATTCTCGATTTTGGCAATTAATTGCTCTTCTACTTTATAGTCAAATTCCACTTCGATAATTTGCTCCTTTTCAGCTGAAATTAAGTTGTCTAGTTTCTTGTCGGCGACAATTTTGCCGTTATTGATGATGATGACGCGATCGCAAATCGCTTCGACCTCTTGCATAATATGGGTCGAAAGGAAAACGGTTTTGTCCTTCCCCACGTTTTTGATCACGTTTCTAATCTCGACTAATTGGTTGGGGTCTAATCCTGTGGTGGGTTCGTCCAGAATCAAAACATCGGGATTGTGCAATAAAGCATTGGCAAGCCCCACACGTTGTCGGAAGCCTTTGGACAATTGTCCAATTTTCTTGTGACTTTCAGCAGATAAACCAGTCAGTTGAATCACTGCCTCGATTCGGGATTTGGCTACTTTATAAACATCGGCATTAAAGGCCAAATATTCCCGCACGTATAAATCCAAGTATAACGGATTGTGTTCCGGCAAATAGCCAATAGATAGTTGCACGGCTTTGGCCTGCGAGTTGACGTCAAATCCATTTACGGATGCTGAACCCTCATCTGCAGCGATATAGGTGGTCAATATTTTCATCAAAGTGGATTTTCCAGCACCATTTGGGCCCAAAAAACCAACAATTTCTCCTTTATTGACAGAAAACGAAATATTTTCTAGTGCTTTTTGGGCACCATAACTTTTCGATAAGTTGCATACTGCTATTGACATCACTTTTTATTTGTTGCAAAAGTAAACAGAAAATACCTAGATTTATTGTTTTGTGTATTTTAGGCTCTTTTTTATCTTTCAAAGCATAAATCAAACACTATTTTTAGCTCAAAAAAACGATATTTGGGAAGGAATTCTTTTTTTCTTTGATAAATAGGTCGTTTTTTTTTTTGGTTAACTGAAAATTATTTATACATTCGCAAAGAATTTATGAAACATAGCATTAAAATGTCCAATAACCGTTTTTATTTTAGCAATACTTATTATTTCTTTTTTAGGAAATAAGGATTGTTTATGGTTATTTGAAATGAAAGAAACAAATAAAACTAATATACAATCCTGATGAAAATCAGGATTTTTTTTTGAGTAAATGAGAACAAAAATTGCAATACAAGGCATTAAAGGCTCTTTTCATCATCAGGTGGCGCAAGATTATTTTTACCAAAATGTAGAAGTTGACGAATGTTTGTCGTTTGAAGAATTGGTAGACAGCCTGTTGTCTGGTAAATCGGATCAAGCCGTTATGGCCATTGAGAACTCTATTGCAGGGCCCATTATCCCGAATTATGCCTTGATTGACAAGAATAATTTGCACATCGTAGGCGAACATTATTTGGACATTCATCAAAATTTAATGGCTTTGAAAGGCCAAAAAATCGAGGATATTCTTGAAGTGCATTCCCATCCGATGGCGTTGTTGCAATGTATGGAGTTTTTGAAAAAATATCCAACTATTAAAATAGTTGAGGATAAGGATACCGCCGAAACAGCTAGGCGAATTCATGAAAATCAATTGAAAGGGATTGCTGCCATTGCCAGTAAAACAGCAGCTAATATGTATGATTTGGAAATTTTGGCTCCTGAAATTCAGACGATAAATAATAATATGACGCGTTTTGTCATTATCAATAAAAAAGAAAATTTTGTTGATGAAAACGAAATTAACCGTGCTTCCATCAAATTCGAATTGGATCACAAACGGGGAAGTTTAGCCGCAGTTCTCAATGTGATGAGCGATTGCAAGTTGAATTTAACGAAGATTCAATCCTTGCCGAAAATTGAAACGCCTTGGAAATATTCGTTTTTTGTGGATGTTACTTTCGAAAAATATGAAGATTATG
>JBIILD010000046.1:0-11952 GCA_044232845.1 Flavobacterium sp. | reverse complement strand
TGGGTTGTCCTACATTTAGCTCTCCAATAACTTGGTTTGTAAACAAGGAAGGTCAATTGATATTGAAGATCCTTGATGCTGGAGAAAAAGCTAAAAAAGTTAGGGATGGTTACGTTCTTAGGCTAGAAAATCAAACAGATGCGTCTTTCCAATTAATTGACAAAATCGATGTTGGCGGAAAATTGACGGATGTGGTTTACCAATTTCAAAAAACAAATTAATTAATCCAGAAATAATTATGAAAAATATTGTACTAATTGCATTGGCTTTATTGATGTCAGTGGGAACACTTTTCACGAGTTGTGAAGCGTTAAAAAACACAAATAATACACAAAGAGGTGCGGCAATAGGTGCCGCTGGAGGTGCTTTGTTAGGTGGCATCCTTGGAAACAACCTCGGAAAAGGAGGAAAAGGGGCAATGGGTGCAGTTTTAGGTGGCGTTATAGGCGGTGTTGCCGGCGGTGTAATTGGAAACAAAATGGACAAGCAAGCCAGAGAAATTGATAATGCGCTTCCTGGTGCCGATGTGGTTCGAGTTGGGGAAGGAATAAAATTGGTTTTGAATGAAAATGCAGTGCGTTTCGATACTAATAAATCTACTTTGACCGCCACAGCAAAAACGAATCTAGATAAATTGATTTCTGTTTTTAAAGAATATGCAGATACAAATATTATGATTTACGGATATACCGACAGTACAGGTTCAGCCGAATATAATTTGAAACTTTCTCAAGAAAGAGCCACTTCGGTTAATAATTATTTGGTGAGTAAAGGATTAGCGTCAACCCGATTCAGTACCAGCGGAATGGGAATTGCGGATCCAATTGCAACTAATGATACTCCTGAAGGAAGAAGCCAAAATCGTCGCGTTGAATTTGCCATTACGGCCAATGAAAAAATGATTCAAGAGGCAAAAAGTGAAGTTAAAAACTAAGTTGTAAGTGAAATAGAATGTCGTATTTTAAAAATATGAAGCTTATTGTAATTGTCTGATTTTAAATAGTTTTTCACTCTGTAGAGACTTTTGACTTTACGACATTAAAACTTTCGACTTACTTAGCTCTGCGTTTCGAAAAAAAACTGTTTCATTTGAAACAGTTTTTTTTTGGTCTTTGTTTAGATAAACGTTGTAAATTTGGTTTCTTAAAAATTAAGATGCTTGAATTAAAAAATATTTCCTTTACATACCTAAAAGATAAGGTAATTGACAATGTCAGTTTTGCCATTTCAAAAGGGAAGAATGTAGCTATAATCGGTGAAAGTGGTTGCGGAAAAAGTACTTTATTGAAATTAATTTACGGGCTATATGATTTGAATGAAGGGGAAATTTGGTATGGGGATGAACCCATTCGCGGACCAAAATACAATCTTATTCCTGGGGAAGATTACATCAAATATTTAGCACAAGATTTTGATCTCATGCCCTACATTACAGTCGAAGAAAATGTGGGTAAATTTTTGTCTAATATTTATAAAGAAAAAAAGAAAGCCCGTGTTGCTGCGCTTTTAGAACTAGTTGAAATGACTGAATTTGCTAAAGTAAAAGCAAAATATCTTAGTGGCGGACAGCAACAAAGAGTCGCAATAGCCAGAGTTTTAGCATTAGAACCAGAATTGCTATTATTGGACGAGCCTTTTAGCCAGATTGATTCCTTTCGCAAAAACAACTTGCAACGAAAGGTATTCAATTACTTAAAAGAAAAGCAGATTAGCTGTATTGTCGCCACACACGACAGTGCCGAAGTTTTGTCTTTTTCAGATGAAACTATTGTGATGCAAAAGGGTAAAGTGATTGCCATAGACACTCCCAAAACCTTATACGAAAAACCTTCTAGTTTTTATATTGCTTCTCTTTTTGGCGAAGTGAATCAAATTTTAGTTCATTTGCTGAACTCTTCGAATGCCACTCAGAAGGAACTATTAGTCTATCCACACCAACTTCAAATAGTAGAAAACTCTAAATTAGAAGTGGTCGTAAAACAAAGTTATTTTAAAGGTAATCATTACCTGATTGAATCTATTTTCCAAAACAGTACTATTTTTTTTAACCATCTTTTGGATTTGGAATTGGGAGCAATTGTTTATTTGGACCTGGTAGTTTAAAGGTTTGTGATCAGTAAATCAGCATTTTATAAAAACAACTAAATTCAGATATTTCGGCACAAAGATGTTTAACTTTACAGTTCAATTTCTAATGAATGTAAAATTGATAGTATGTACCACTCAAAAATTGCTGAATTAGGATATTAACATGCTCATTCCACACCAAGCCAATTTGAGAATATCTCAATTTATCCAAAATAAATTAGGATTAACCGATGACCCAGTATTCAATAGTATTCAAAAATATGGCAATACAACAGCCGACTCTATACAATAGCGTTAACATAAGCTTGGGAAAGGTAAAATTAAATCGGGTGACATCTTGGTTTTGGCTGCTTTCGGGATTGGATTCACTTGGGGAAGTGTTATTATACGATTTGACTATTCGTTACTGATGCTGGATTTTTACATCAGCTATTAAATTGTATCGTTAATTTGTTTTCCAATATGTCTTTTAGATAACTATACTGATGCAGTATTCTTCAAAAATTGAACTCACCACTAATTCAAAGTGCCAAAAAAACAACTTTTTTCTGATAAAAAATGACGGAAAAAATGTTAAGAATATAACAAAAAGTTTAAAAATCCATTTTACTTTTTTAGATTTACCATTTCATTTGAGACTTATTTAATTAATTTTGTAAACGATTTGAGTTATATGTTTTTAAATTTCATAAAAGATTTTTTTTTAAAAAGAATCCTAAAAAATAATTTACATAATGTTAAGATTAATTCTTCGGCTTCATCCATAAAGACGGTTGGTTTGCTGATTGATGAAAGTTATTTTGTTGAAAAGGAAGCCTTGGTAAGAGAACTGGTAGCAAATGGAATTTTAGAAAGTCATATAAAACTGATTGTTTACAAGGACAAATGGAGAAAAAACGAGGTTTATTCGCAACCTACTTTCAACATTAAGCACCTTAATTGGAAATCGGAAATCACAAATCCAGCAATAAATGTTTTTATTAATGAGAAATTTGATTTGTTGATTAGCTATTACGATGTAGAAAAAGCAATTTTACTAAACATTACGCACAATTCGAAAGCGCAATTTAAAGTTGGTTTTTCATCCATAGACAAGAGATTAAATCATTTGATGATAAATACCAATACCGAGAATTACAAAGTTTTTGTCCACGAATTATTCAGGTATTTAAAAATATTAAACAAAATATAGACCAGTTTATGCAATCATTAATAGGTACAGGTGTTGCCCTTGCAACTCCTTTTAAAAAAGATTTTTCAATTGATACAGAAGCATTAATAAGAATAGTAAATTTATCTATTGATGGAGGAGTTGAATATCTTGTGGTGATGGGAACGACAGCCGAAAACGCAACGATGTCACAGGATGAAAAAGAATTTGTAATCCAGACCATAATTGATACTAATAATGGAAGATTGCCGTTGGTTCTTGGGGTAGGGGGGAACAATACGATGGAAGTTGTAGCGGAACTAAAAAACAGAGATTTGTCTCAATTTGCCGCAATTCTTTCAATATCGCCTTATTATAACAAGCCAACTCAAGAAGGCATATACCAACATTTTAAAGCCATTTCAGAAGCATCTCCAATTCCAGTTATTTTGTATAATGTCCCTAGTAGAACGGGGAGTAACATGTTGCCCTCTACGGTTATACGATTAGCAAACGATTTCAAAAATATCGTTGCTATAAAGGAAGCTGCAGGAGACATGGTTCAGGCTATGCAATTGTTGAAAAATAAACCAATAGATTTTCTCGTGCTTTCTGGTGATGATATGATTGCTTTGCCAATAGTTTTGGCAGGGGGCTCCGGTGTTATATCTGTAATTGGTCAAGGTTTTCCAAAAGAATTTTCCGAAATGATACGATTGGGATTGAACCGAAAAGTCGACGAAGCTTTCAAATTACAGTATCTTTTGGCAGATAGTATTGACATGATTTTCGAGCAAGGTAATCCTGCAGGAATCAAGCAGGTATTCCATTCATTGGGAATAGCCGAAAATACGGTTCGTTTACCATTAGTAAAAGTTGATGACTCCTTAGCAAGTAGCATTGGTCAATTTGTCAACAAAATGAACAAATTAGCCTAAATAAAACGTTGTTTTTTAGGTAAAAATATATTTTGTAGTAGCTAATTAAATACCTAAATTTGCACTCAGATTTTCGGTAGATTTTATGAAAGAGATCGTTAATTCATTTACATGATTTAAAAAGCCAATAAAGGAAAAAATTGACGATTATTAATCTGTTCTCATTATAGGTTCGGATCACAAACAAAAAAACAATACTAATGGTAAGTAAAAAAATAGTAACTTTATTACTTGTTGTAGTTCTTTTTTACTCTTGTAACGAATATCAAAAGGCTTTAAAAACCGAAGATGTTGCCGTTAAGTTTGATGTTTCCACTAAATTGTATGAGTCGGGAAAGTATTCGAAAGCGATACGACTTTTTGAACAAATGGCGCCTTCTTACAAAGGAAA
This sequence comes from Flavobacterium sp., assembly GCA_044232845.1. Classification (GTDB taxonomy): domain Bacteria; phylum Bacteroidota; class Bacteroidia; order Flavobacteriales; family Flavobacteriaceae; genus Flavobacterium. Next base: position 7,385 of record JBIILD010000046.1, on the reverse strand, counting down.
ACCACAAGCTGAAAAATTGTTTTATATGTATGCACAATCCTATTATAAAACAAAACAATATTATCTGGCTGGATACCAGTTTGAAAGTTTTGTTTCGGGTTACCCAAAAAGCGAAAAAATTGAAGAAGCCACTTTTTTAGGGGCAAAAAGTTCCTCTATGCTTTCGCCAGTATATAGTTTGGATCAGACAGACACTTTTAAGGCCATTGATAAGTTACAAGCATTTATAGATTCCTATCCAAATTCAGTAAATTTGAAGGAAGCTAACAAAACGCTGAAAGCATTAAATGAAAAAATTGAGAAGAAAGTATATGAAAATGCGAAGGGTTACAATACTGTTATGGATTACAAAGCGGCATTAGTGGCTTTTGACAACTTTATAGCGGATTATCCTGGAACTCCATTTAAGGAAGATGCTTTATTTTATAAATATGATTCAGCTTACCAATTGGCAATAAATAGTATTCCTTCTAAAATGGGAGAACGCCTTAGTATTGCTAAAATAGCCTATTCAAATTTGGTAAAATTTAAATCGGACACTAAATACAAAGAAAAAGCCGACCAAATGTTGGTTCAAATTGAAACTAAATTACAAATTTTAACTAAATAATTAAAGCCATGGATTTAAGAAAGACAAATGCTCCAGTAAACACAATTACCTACAATAAAAATATTATTGAAGAGCCTACTGGAAATGTATATGAGGCTATTACGATTATGGCTAAAAGAGCAAATCAAATCAATTCTGAGATTAAGAAGGAATTGACTGAAAAACTGGAAGAATTTGCAACATACAACGACAGTCTTGAAGAAGTTTTTGAAAACAAAGAACAAATTGAGGTGTCTAAGTTTTATGAAAAACTACCTAAACCACATGCTTTGGCGGTTCAAGAATGGTTAGAAGGTAAAATCTACCATAGAGCAGGAAATAAATAATATTTATAATGTCAGTTTTAAGCGGAAAGAAAATTTTACTGGGTATTTCCGGTGGGATTGCAGCTTATAAAACAGCTACATTAGTTCGACTTTTTATAAAAGCAGGTGCGCATGTCCAAGTGATAATGACACCTGCTTCTAAGGATTTTATAACCCCTCTGACGTTATCCACTTTATCAAAAAATCCCGTTTATTCCAGCTTTTATGACCAAGACAGTGAAAACGAAAAATGGAACAGCCATGTTGAGTTGGGTCTCTGGGCAGATTTGATGCTTGTTGCACCTGCAACTGCAAATACAGTGTCAAAAATGGCAAACGGCACTTGTGACAATCTATTAATAGCCACTTATTTATCGGCAAAATGCCCTATATATTTCGCTCCGGCAATGGACTTGGATATGTATGCACATCCCTCTTCTTTAGAAAGTTTTAAAAAATTGGAACGCTATGGCAACACCATTATTCCTGCTGAAAGTGGCGAATTGGCAAGTGGTTTGTCGGGAGAAGGACGGATGGCTGAGCCTGAACATATTGTATCTTTTCTAGAAGCAGATTTGGAGAGTAGATTGCCTCTTAAAGGAAAAAAAATACTAATTACTGCTGGTCCAACATACGAAGCTCTAGATCCTGTGCGTTTTATAGGGAATCATTCTTCCGGAAAAATGGGTTTTGATATTGCTCAAAGTGCCGCTAATCTCGGAGCTTCTGTAATTTTAGTTGTCGGACCGTCTCATTTAAAAATCGAGAATAACGTAGTGAAAGTGATTCGTGTTGTGTCGGCTCAAGAAATGTATGAAGCCTGTCATCAGTATTTTGATAATGTCGATGTGATGATTGCTGCTGCTGCTGTAGCGGACTATAAACCAAAGAATGTATCGCTTCAAAAAATTAAAAAAGCTGCAGATGGCTTCACTATCGAATTGGAAAAAACAAAAGATATTCTGACTTCCTTGGGAGAAATTAAAAAGAATCAGTTTTTAATAGGGTTTGCTTTGGAGACTGAAAATGAAATTGAAAATGCAAAGCGCAAAATTCAGAAAAAAAACCTAGATTTGATAGTTCTTAATTCCTTACAAGATGAAGGGGCCGGTTTTGGAAAATTAACTAATAAAATAACTTTTATTGATAAAAATTTCAAAATAGAGTCCATGCAAGTAAAACCGAAAGAAGAGGTTGCCAATGATATATTAAACAAAGTAATAGCACATTATGCGTAAGATTTTATGTTTATTTTTAGTCGTCGTTTTCAATTGTGCTCAAGCCCAAGAGTTGAACTGCACAGTAACAGTCAATGCACAAAAACTACCCAATGCAAATCAGTCCGTTTTTAAAACTTTAGAAACAGCGTTAAATGAATTTGTAAATAGGACTCAGTGGACTAGCCAAGCTTTCAAGCAAAATGAAAAAATTAACTGTTCGATGTACATCACTATTTCATCGAATGATTCGGATCAATTTGTGGCCACTATTCAAGTGCAATCTTCTAGGCCAATACACAACTCCTCTTATGCCTCGCCTATTTTAAATTTTAATGATAAGGATTTTAGCTTCAAATATGCTGAATTCGAGAGTTTGATCTTTAACCCTACAGCTTTTGAATCAAATTTAGTTTCCGTAATTTCTTTTTATAGCTATGTGATTTTAGGGATGGATGCGGATAGTTTTGTGGCTGAATCTGGAAATGTGTATTTAGAAACTGCTCAAAACATTTCAAATCTGGCTCAACAGTCTGGATATAAGGGTTGGAGCCAGGGTGATGGAAATCAAAGCCGATATTTTTTGATAAACGATTTATTATCTCCTACGTTTCGACTAGTGAGGCAAACCATGTATGATTACCATAATGGTTTAGATTTGATGAGCCAAGATTTGAAATCCTCTAAAGAAAAAATAAAAAAGTCTTTGCTCAATTTAACAAAACTTAATTCATCTAGACCAAATGCTTTCTTAACACGCGTGTTTTTTGATGCCAAATCAGATGAAATAGTTTCTATCTTTTCAGGTGGGCCCACTATTTCCATTACCGATTTAGTGGATAATTTAAATAGAATTTCACCATTGAATTCTAGCAAATGGTCGTCGATTAAATATTAATTAATTTTCTATTTCCATGCCTATAGATATGTGCTATGCTATAACGTCACTAATGATAAAAATTCGACCAATTAATTAAACTGAAAGATTGAAAAAATATGTCTAAACTTAATGTTGACCAAAAAACTATAATGTTGCTTTTTTCCGACAAGAAATCCGATTTTCTAATTCCAGATTATCAAAGACCTTATGCTTGGGAAGAAAGCCAGTGCCAGACGCTTTGGGATGACATTTTTACATTTGCTTTCCCTGATAATAATTACGAAAAATTTGAAAAAAACGAAGAATACTTTTTAGGTTCGATAGTAACTTTTGAAAATGAAAATTTCAAAAAAGAGGTAATTGATGGTCAGCAACGTTTGACAACTTTGATGTTGTTATTGCGTGCATTTTATGAGAAATTTGGTAATATGCAAGATGATAATTCTAAAAGCACACGTGATAGAATTGCACAATGTTTATGGAAAACAGATGAGTTTGGCAAAGCAGATTTGAATGTACTAAAAATTGACTCAGAAGTCGCTACTGATAATGACAAAGATGAGTTTCTTGATATATTGAAAACGGGTATAGTAAGCAAAGAGCAAAAAAGTAATTATGCAAAAAATTATATTTTTTTTCAACAAAAAATTGACGATTTTTTGAGGGAATTCCCATCTTATTTTGCATACTTACCTGCTAGAATACTTGGAAACTGTATTCTTTTGCCCATTGAGGCAGAATCTCAAGATACGGCTTTAAGAATTTTTTCAACTTTAAATAATAGAGGACTTCCATTATCAGATGCAGATATTTTCAAAGCACAGTTTTACAAGCATTATAGTACAAAAAATCAAAAAGATGATTTTATTGAAAAATGGAAGGAACTTGAAGAAATCTCAGGAAAGATTTTTAGACCTTTAAATGGAATTCCAATGGATGAGCTTTTTACAAGGTATATGTATTTTATACGCTCAAAACAGGGTATTAAATCTAGTACAACTGAAGCACTCCGAAAATTTTATGAAAAAGGAAAATATGCAATCCTTAAACAAGACGAAACTTTACCTAATCTTAAAATATTAGTACATTTTTGGAATGATGTTTATAATCAAAATTCCGAAAGATTTCCTCCTAATGTTTTGAGAAAGTTGTTCATTTTAAATTATGCTCCAAATGGAATGTGGACTTATTTTTTATCTGTGTATTTCTTGCATAACAAAAATGCAAATGACCAATTAGAAGAGAATAAACTTGATGATTTTTTAAATAAAATAATTGCTTTTGTTTGGGGATTTTCTTTTATCAATCCAGGAGTAAATGCATTACGTACACCTGTTTATGCCGAAATGATTAACGTAGTTACAAATAAAGATGTGAATTTTGACGAACATAAATTTGAAGAAAATACATTAAGGTCCGCAATAAATAACTTTGAGTTTAAGAATGGAAGACCAATAACAAGGTCAATGTTAACTTGGTGGGCATTTAATAATGGCAACCAATTTATTCCAACACTAAACACAAATTTTGACATTGAACATATTTTCGCACGAAAACGACAAGAGAACGATAAAACTTTAGCAAACACTAAAAATTTAGAAGCTCTAGGTAATAAGGTATTATTAGAAGATAAAATCAATATTAGAGCAGCTGATTACAGATTTAGTGATAAAATAAAATATTATGAAGGTTTTACAAACGATAAAGGACAACATAAAGCAGGTACAATTATTTCTGAGTTGAAAAATTTAGCAACAAATAATATAGATTTTACAGAACAAGATATAACAAAAAGAACACAAGAAATTATAAATCAATTCATAAATCATTTGAAGCAAAACCATTTGATAAAACAGAATTAACAAGAACCATAGCACATAACAGCATCTGCAAGATATTGACGGTTCAGCGCATAAATAAACATTTGTTCTTCGCCTCAAGCGCAGTGGTGCCAGACAGTTTTCGTCTTCGAAATCGACAGCTTCTTGTAGCTTAAAACCGTAGTATTTACAGATGAAAATTTAAGAAATGATAACTTCCCTTTCAATAAAAAATTATGCTTTGATAGAAAAATTGAGTATCGATTTTTCGAGAGGTTTCTCTATTATAACTGGTGAAACCGGAGCGGGTAAATCGATAATTTTAGGAGCATTAGGTTTGGTTTTAGGAAAAAGAGCAGACTTAAGTTCTCTGAAAAATAAGGAAGAGAAATGCGTTATTGAGGCTCATTTTGACATCTCAAAATATAATCTACTTCCTTTTTTTGAAGCCAACGATTTAGATTACGAAAATGAAACTATAATCCGTCGCGAAATTCTATCTTCAGGAAAGTCAAGGGCTTTTATCAATGATAGTCCGGTAAATCTTCAGGAACTCCAAGAATTGGGCCTTTTTTTAATTGATATACATTCGCAACATCAAACCCAAGAGCTGTCAGAAGAGAAAGTACAATTTGAAATTATTGATGCTATTTCAGGTAATCAAGAGTGTGTTTTGCAATATCAATTGCTTTTAAAAAGCTATAAATCGGACACGTCAAAATTAAATACTTTTCTTAAAAAGCAAGCTGAATTTGCCAAAGAACAAGAATACAACACTTTTTTGTTGGATGAATTGTTGTTGGCCCAGTTGAAGTCTGGTGAACAAGAATCTCTCGAAGTATATTTTGAAAAATTGAACAATGTCGAAATTATTAAAGAGTCTATTGATAAATCTTTGGCTATAGCCAATGAAGAACAATTTGGAGTGTTACACAATTTGAACGACATTAAGGTTTCTTTGCAAAAAATAGCTTCTTTTTCGCCTGAATATTTTTCTTTGTTGGAAAGAATTACAAGTTTAACGATTGAATTTGATGATCTTTCGGAGGAGTTGAATCGGTGTTCCGAAAAACTGGTCAACGACCCCGAACAATTGGATGTTATCAACCAAAAGTTGCAATTGATTTACAATTTGCAAAAAAAACACCAAGTTGCTTCAGTTGACGAATTATTGGAGATTCAAACCAAGTTAGAAAACTCACTTTTAGAAATCGGAAATTTGGAAGAGGAAATTTTGTCTTTGACCAATTCAATCCGACAAAAAATAAAGGCATTAGACGATTTATCAACTACTATTCATAAAAATAGAGTAGAGTCCATTCCGGTTTTATCGCAGAAACTAATTGCCATTTTAGAAACTTTGGGAATGCCTAATGTGCGTTTTAAAATTAATGTAAATACCACTTCAAACTATTTTGAAAACGGCAAAGACGAACTTCAGTTTTTGTTTTCGGCGAATAAAGGAACCGATTTTGGATTATTGAAAAAAGTGGCTTCAGGTGGAGAAATGTCAAGAATTATGCTGGCTGTAAAGGCGATTTTAGCTCAATATTCAAAACTACCCACTTTAATTTTCGATGAAATAGATTCAGGAGTGTCTGGTGAAATCGCTATTAAAATGGGCGAAATTATGGAGGAAATGAGTCGTGAAATGCAAATTTTTGCTATCACTCATTTGCCTCAAATTGCAGCTAAAGGAAAGACCCATTTTAAAGTCTCAAAATCAACCGTTGGCGAGGATACACAATCTGAATTGAAATTGTTATCCAATGCCGAAAGAGTAATTGAAATTGCACAAATGTTATCAGGAGACATAGTTTCTGATTCGGCATTAAACCATGCAAAAGCCTTGTTGAACTAAAGAAATACTTTATATTTGCCAACTTAAAAAACAAAAATAATAACCAAATTAACGAATAACCAAATATGATTATAGAGCCAAGAATGAGAGGATTTATTTGTTTGACATCTCACCCAAAAGGATGCGAACAAAATGTTAAAAATCAAATTGACTACGTAAAATCAAAAGGACCTATCGAAGGCGCAAAAAAAGTTTTGGTAATTGGTGCCTCAACAGGATTTGGTATGGCTTCCAGAATCACAAGTGCTTTTGGTTCCGGAGCAGCTACAATTGGTGTTTTTTTTGAAAAACCTCCCGTTGAAGGTAAAACCGCATCTCCAGGTTGGTATAATTCGGCAGCTTTTGAAAATGAAGCCCACAAAGCAGGATTGTATGCAAAAAGTATAAATGGTGATGCATTTTCAAATGAAATTAAACAACAAACTATAGATTTGATTAAAGCTGATTTAGGTCAAATAGATTTAGTGATTTATAGTTTGGCTTCTCCTGTTCGACAACATCCGGTTACGGGTGTTTTGCATCGTTCGGTTTTGAAACCTATAGGAAGTACTTTTACCAACAAAACCGTTGATTTTCATTCTGGAACTGTGTCTGAAATCAGTATTGAACCTTGTCAAGGTGATGATATTGCCAATACTGTTGCTGTTATGGGTGGTGAGGATTGGGCTATGTGGATTGATGCTTTGAAAGCG
>JBIILD010000045.1:0-11985 GCA_044232845.1 Flavobacterium sp. | reverse complement strand
GGAATTGGCTATTGGCTTTGGGATTCTGTCGAAAGAAAGCACAGTTCAAACTATCTTATTGTGGCTATTTCCTTGATTCTTGCAGGAGCTTTTGGCAACATTATAGACTCTGTTTTTTATGGGGTGATTTTCGATGATAGCTACGGTCATTTGGCTACATTATTCACAGAAAAACCTTATGGTACTTGGTTTCACGGTAAAGTGGTTGATATGTTATATTTTCCGTTATTTGAAGGGGATTTTCCGGAATGGTTTCCTATTTGGGGTGGACATCATTTTAAATTCTTCAACGCCATTTTCAACATTGCCGATATGGCGATTTCTACAGGCGTTGGGATTTTGATTTTCTTCAATAAAAAAGCATTCCATCATCATTAGGAACTTGGAGATTAGCTTACTGACATAATCAAAACCGATAAACGGTATTCGGCGTAACACAATAATCAAGTTTCACGTCGTTCTCAAAAATATCTTCAATTAAATCTTCGGATTCAAAAAAGGACAAGCCTATTTTAATGGTTTCTGGATTACATTCAAGAAGGAATCGGTCATAAAATCCTTTGCCGTAACCCACACGATTTCCGGCCTTGTCAAAAGCCAAAAGCGGCACAACAACCACGTCAATCTTCCCGGTTGGAACTTCCAATCCATTAACAGGTTCGGGAATATTATATTTGTTTTTCTTGATGTTGGTATTATCCGTCAAAAGAAAATGAACTAAATGACAGGTTTCTAAATCGCATTTTGATACGATGATTTCTTTGTCTTTTCCAGAAAGCAAATGCAAAATAAACTCGGTGTTGACTTCTTTTTGTTCGATAATAGGCAGGAAAATATGGAAATAGGTTTTTTCCCAAATAGGAAGCGTTAGCACTTTATTGGCAATGGCCAAACTCATTTCCTCTCCATCATTTTCGGAAAGATGGTTGCGCAGCGCTTTGTATTTAATTCGTAATTCTTTTTTAGTCATAAAATTTTCAAAGGATAAAAGTAGTTAATTTACGAATCTCTTTTTGGGTAACTGCTTTATTTTGGCATCGAATTTATTAACTTTGTTACATGAATAACCCAACTCTCGAACTTCAAATCCAAACCTTACCTGACGGACCTGGCGTATACCAATATTATGACAAGGAAGGAAAGATTTTGTATGTGGGCAAGGCCAAAAATTTAAAAAAAAGGGTTTCCTCTTATTTTAATAAAATTCACGATACCGCCAAAACCAATGTTTTGGTCAAAAAGATTTCAACCATTAAACACATCGTCGTTCCCACAGAAACCGATGCGCTTTTATTGGAAAACAACCTCATAAAAACATTGCAGCCACGATATAATGTTTTGTTGCGTGACGATAAAAGTTATCCGTGGATTTGCATCAAAAAAGAACCTTTCTCTCGAATATTTTCTACCCGAAGATTAGTTAAGGACGGCTCGGAATATTTTGGTCCCTACACGAGTTTCAAGACGGTGAGCATTATTTTGGAATTGATAAAAGAACTGTATCCGCTGCGAACCTGTAATTATGATTTGTCTCCTCCAAACCTCCCCAAAGGAGAGGCTTCTGGAAAATTCAAGGTCTGCTTAGAATACCACATTGGCAACTGCAAAGGCCCTTGTGAGGGTTTTGAGTCTTTGGAAAATTACCAACGTCAAGTCGATGCCATTCGCGAAATCCTGAAAGGAAATTTCAAAGAATCAATGAAAGATTTCAAAAAAGTGATGACTGATTTGGCTCGGGAGATGCATTTTGAAGAAGCCCAGAAAATCAAAGATAAAATTAAAATCCTCGAAAATTACCAATCGCGTTCCACAATTGTCAATCCAAAAATCACTAATGTCGATGTGTTTTCGATAATTTCTGACGAAAGTGCGGGCTTTATAAACTTTCTGCAAATTTCCCACGGTTCGATTATTCGTTCCCACACGATGGAAATCAAAAAGAAACTGGATGAAACGGACGAGGAATTGTTGGAGTTGGCGATTATCGAACTCAGGGAACGTTTTCAATTGTTGTCTAAAGAAATAATAGTCCCGTTTGAAGTGGACTTGGGCGAAAACATAAAAGTTACGGTTCCGCAATTGGGCGATAAAAAACAAATTCTGGATTTATCTATTCGAAACGCCAAGTTTTACCGAATAGAGCAATTAAAACAATTGCAAATTGTGGATCCAGATCGTCACGCCAACCGAATTATGGCGCAAATGCAAAAGGATTTGAGATTACCGGTAGAACCCCGCCACATTGAATGTTTTGATAATTCGAATATCCAGGGAACCAATCCTGTAGCGGCTTGCGTTGTTTTTAAGGATGGTAAACCCAGCAAAAAAGACTATCGTCATTTCAATATAAAAACAGTTGAAGGACCGGATGATTTTGCCTCGATGACCGAAGTGGTGTATCGTCGCTACAAACGATTATTGGACGAAAACCAGCCTTTGCCTCAGCTCATAATCATCGATGGTGGAAAAGGACAATTGTCATCGGCCTTAAAAAGTATTGATGCATTGGGGTTACGTGGAAAAATCACGATAATTGGCATTGCCAAAAGATTGGAAGAATTATTTTATCCAGGAGATTCAATCCCGTTGTACTTGGATAAAAAATCGGAAACACTAAAGGTTATTCAGCTATTGCGCAACGAAGCGCACCGATTTGGCATTACTTTTCATCGGGATAAAAGGAGTAAAGCGGCGCTCAATTCTTCTATGGAAAGCATTCCTGGAATTGGAGAAAAGACAATGTTGGCGTTAATCCAACATTTCAAAAGTGTTAAAAGGTTGAAACTAGCCACGGAAAAAGAAATTTCTGAAGTGGTAGGGGTTTCAAAAGCCAAAAAAATTACCGACTTTTACAAAACCAAAAGCTAATTAATGAAAAAGACTGCTCTATTCGTTTTTCTTTTTTTCAGTTTCCTGTCTTCTTTCTCACAAGATATAATTAAAAAACCTAAAATAGGACTGGTTTTGAGTGGTGGTGGAGCCAAAGGATTTGCCCATATTGGTGTGTTGAAAGTATTGGAACAGGCTGGGGTAAAGATTGATTATATTGGCGGAACTAGCATGGGAGCAGTCGTGGGAGGTCTTTATGCTTCAGGATACAGCGCTACTCAAATAGATTCTATTTTTAAAACCATAAACTTTGATAATTTACTTCAAGATTTTATCCCTCGTACCTCAAAAAATTTTTACGAAAAGAGAAACGACGAGTTGTATGGATTAGTTTTGCCTTTTTATAAGTTCAAAATAGGAATCCCAGAGGCCCTATCAAAGGGGATGTATAATTTCAATTCATTAAGCTCTTTAACCAGAAGTGTAAGGCATATACAGGATTTTAACGAATTGAAAATCCCTTTTTTATGCATGGCTACAAATATAGAAACAGGCGAACCAGTTACGCTAAATAAAGGCAATTTAGCTTATGCCATGATTGCAAGTTCTGCCTTTCCCTCCTTATTTTCTCCATTAGAAATGGATGGGAATTTGATAGTAGATGGGGGGGTTGCAAATAATTACCCTGTAGAGGAAGTTAGGAAAATGGGTGCTGACCTTATTATAGGGGTAGATGTCCAAGAAGGATTATTGAACAGAACAGAGCTTAAAGACGCCGCTAAAATTTTAGGCCAGGTTACAACCCTTCAATCCATAGAAAAAATGAAAGCTAAAATATCAGCTACTGATATTTATATAAAACCGGATACCAAGAGTTTTCGACTCATATCATTTGATAAAAGACTTGATATTATTAAAAAAGGAGAAGAAGCTTCTTTTGCGGTTTATGAACAATTAAAGAAATATGCAAGTGTGGATTACAAACCTAATAATTTAAAAACAACGGTGGACAGTCTTCAGATAAATAATATCCTTATAAATAATTTAAAAAACTACACTCGATCTTACATAAAAGGAAAATTAGGTTTTAAAGAAGGAGAAAAAATCAGTTACACCGATTTGAAAATAGGGATTGACAACTTAAATGCTACCCATAACTTTAGCGCCATAAACTATTCGTTTGAAAATAAGGATTCAAAAGACGACATAAAATTAACATTAACCGAAAATGACAATACCTCTTTTTTAAAATTTGCATTGCATTATGATGAATTATTTAAAACGGCCGTTTTAGTAAATCTAACCCAGAAAAAAAATTTTTTTAAAAATGACATAGCCTCTCTAGACATAGTTTTAGGGGATAATTTAAGATATAATCTGGATTATTATATTGACAACGGTTTTTATTGGAGTTTTGGCTTCAAATCCTATCTAAATCAATTTAATAGAAATGTGGCCAAAGAAGTCAGTGGTTTATATCCTGATTCATCTGATATAAAAGCCGTCAATGTTGATTTTTCCGATTTAACCAATCAGGTTTATATGCAAACCGTGTTCGCGCAGAAATTTTTAATAGGAACAGGGGTTGAATTCAAGTTCTTAAATATTAATTCCGAAACGCTCTCCGGACCATCAACTATAATTGACAAAAGCACTTATTTAAGTGCGTTTGGATATGTAAAATACGATTCTTTTGACAACAAACATTTTCCCAAAAAAGGATGGTTTTTTTCAGGCAATATTCAATCCTACCTACTCTCATCTGATTACACTAAAATATTTAATCCTTTTTCTATTGCGAAGGCCGATTTTGCAATTGCTAAAACAGTTCTTAATAAAATAACGACAAAATTTCAAGCGGAGACCGGATTTTCATTTGGCAATAAAAGCCTTCCTTTTTTTAATTTCGCTCTAGGGGGGTTCGGATATGCTACTTTAAACAATTTTAGGCCTTTTTATGGGTATAATTTTTTGGGGATAGCTGCTAATAGTTATCTAAAAGCATCTACAACTGTTGACTATGAAATTTTCAAAAAAAACCATATCAATTTTTCCGCTAATTTTGCTAATCTACAAGATAACCTTTTTCAATCCTTTGATTGGCTATCAATTCCAAAATATTCTGGGTATGCTTTAGGATATGGACTAGAAACTATAATTGGTCCTATCGAGATTAAGCAATCTTGGTCGCCAGAAACCAGGCAAGGATATACTTGGTTTAGTGTTGGATTTTGGTTTTGATTTGGGATAAAGCCCCTATGTTAAGCAGTAATAGAGAACAAAGCGGTGCTTAGAATAAGCAACAATCATCTATAATGTAGTGTTTTAAACCAAAAAAGTAATGCTTGATTTTGAAATGCTATTGACAATGTTGCTTCTTTTAACTCAATGCCTTTTAAACTTTCGACTTGCTTAGCGTCGATTGATTAGTTGAAAGCAAGGGGATCACGATTTTATCCACTTTACCTAATACTTATCATGAAGTTATTCTAAGCCGAATGAATATTGGTGAATATACTGTTGGAAAAATAAGAAACCATCAAAAAGCATACTTTTATCGGAGATGCTATTGCCAAGGCCTATTTGTTCAAGATTTTTCAAAACCAATGGAGAAGGGATCTACACTTTTTCCTAAATTAATTTAACGGATTGGGGTAAAAGGTTTTGGAATTGGTATTTTGAAGCCCTTTTCGAGTCTGAAGGAAGGGGACCGGAATTACGAGGAACATTAAAAAAGTGAGTTTTTTTTATATAATGTAAAAAAAGAACCTGATTTAACAACTATCTTGACAAATCTTCTGTTAAACTTTAATTTTAGTAAAAAAAATATAGTATTCTTAGTTATCTTTGTTGTCGAAAGCTGGAAGGGGTGGTTTCCTTACAGCTAGATTATATAAATTTCATAATTTATAAATTTTTTGGTTAGTTAATAGCATAAAAACTCGGTCATTATTTGACTGAGTTTTTTTGTTTTAATACATTTGGAACAAAATTTGTATTTGTAGCTTAAAAGCAGCATCAATAACTCCATGAAAAAAATATTTATCATATTACTATTTATTACAACTGTAAGTTTTGATTCTCATAAACAAGATTCCTATGATGTGGGGGAATGGTTTAAATTCAGAATTCATTATGGATTTATAAATGCTGGCTATGCAACACTGGAAGTTAAAGCAGCCTCAATAAACAGCAAAAAAGTTTTTCACGTTATAGGGAGGGGCTATACCATTGGAGTGTCCAGATTATTTTTCAAGGTAGATGACTTGTATGAAAGTTATATTGATAGGGATACCGGAAATCCATATCAATTTGTTCGAAAAATAGATGAAGGGGGGTATATCAAAAATCAGGAAGGGTTTTTTAATCAGTCAGGGGATAAAATTCTGGTGAAGGATTATAAAAATCAAAGTGAAAAAACCCTCGAAATTCCAAAAAACACCCAAGATATTGTCTCAACATTTTATTACCTGAGAAATTATCCCGAGATCGATAAAATAAAACCGGGGGAATTCGTTTCTATTGATATGTTTTTTGATGATGAAACCACAAAGTTCAAGCTTAAGTTTTTGGGCAGAGAGGATGTTACAACTAAATTTGGAGTAGTGCCAACTATGATTTTTAGGCCAATAGTGCAATCTGGACGCGTTTTCAAGGAAGAGGAAAGTTTGACCGTTTGGATTTCTGACGACAACAATAAGTTGCCTGTTAGAATAAAAGCAAGCCTTGTAGTAGGATCAATTAAAGCGGATTTAGATGGATTCAAAGGATTGAAATACCCATTTAAAGTAAAAAATAAAAAATAATAATCATCCATTAAGTTTCTGTTAAAGGAAATTAGCTTTTTATCTATCAATACTTTTTTCACTATATCAGAAGTATTGAAGTGTTAAAAAACCCCAAAAATCATAGTTTAATTGTCATACATACGCGCTTTGAAAAAAGTATTTATACTTATAATTGTTTTATTCTCGTTGTTTTCTTGTAGACAATCTGAAACGGCGAGCATAATTCCAGATAAAAATCCCCCTACTGAATCCAATAATTTTGGGTTTAATCTCAATGATTTTAATGTTTTTCATGACACTATTTTTAGCGGGGATACCTTTGGTAGTATTATCGAAAATCAAAATCTTGGCGATAAGCAGGTATATGACATCATAGAAAGAGTAAAGGACAGTTTTAATGTGAAAGCTATTAAAATTGGCAAACCCTTTACTCTATTGAGAACAAAAGACCGCTATAAAAAACTGGAAGTTTTTATTTATCAACCTGATAGAGCTAGTTATTATGTTGTCGATTTGAGAGATTCCGTTTCGGTTTACAAAAAAACAAGACCCATCCAATTCAAACAAAGAACCATTGCTGGAAAATTAGACGGCTCCTTGTCGGAAGCTTTAAGCAAAAAAGGAGTTGATGTGGCTTTGGCACATAAATTAACTAAGGTGTATGCTTGGTCGATAGATTTCTTCAAGTTAAAAAAAGGGGATAAATTTGGCATAACCTTTACCGAAAGGTATATTGATGATACAATCTATGATGGAGTCGATAGTCTAAAAGCTGCTTTTTTTGAGTACAAAGGGAAATTAATTTATGCATTCCCCTTTGCCCAAAATCAAGTTTCTGGAAAATTAGATTACTATGATGATGAAGGAAAAGCACTTAAGAATTTTTTCCTTAAGGCACCACTAAAATTTGTAAATATCACCTCCCATTTCACCAAAAATAGATTCCATCCTGTACAATTTATTTGGAAAGCGCACAAAGGAACAGATTATGCGGCACCAAGTGGAACGCCAATCATGACCACTGCATCTGGTGTGGTGGAGCAAACGGGATATTCTGCAGGAAATGGGAATTTCGTAAAAGTAAAACACGACAAAAGCTATTCGACTCAATATTTACATATGTCAAAAATTTTGGTTCGCAAAGGGCAAAGAGTAAGTCAGGGGAATATAATAGGCAAAGTAGGAAGTACAGGACTTGCAACAGGTCCACATGTGTGTTATCGATTTTGGAAAAACGGAGTGCAAGTAGATGCTTTGAAACTGAAATTACCCAACTCCCAACCTATGGATAGTAAAAATTTACCCCGATTTATGGATCAAATAAAACCACTAAAACGAGAATTGGACAGCGTCGCAAATTTATAACGAAACAACTATTATTCTCTTAGCCTAGGATAAAAAAGGGTGTATATTTTACAAACTAATAGTGTAAATTTGTCCTTCGAAAACAAAAAATCAATTAACAATATTCACGAATCAAAATTACAATGGCACTACAAAACACAAATCCTACCACAACAGTAGCTTGGCAAAAACTTCAGAAGCACTTTCAGGAAATGCAAAATGCATCCATGAAAGAAATGTTTAGCAAAGACAAAACAAGAGCGACACAATTTCATTTGCATTGGAATGATTTCGTAATTGATTATTCCAAGAATATCGTTAATCCGGAAACCCTGAATTTGTTAGTTGAGTTGGCAAATGAAGTGCAATTGAAAGATGCAATTTCAAAATATTTTGAAGGCGATATCATTAATCAAACCGAAAACAGAGCCGTTTTGCATACCGCTTTGCGAGCCAATGCAACTTCAAAAATAGCAGTAGATGGAGAAAATGTAATCCCGGATGTTTATCAAGTAAAAGCAAAAATTAAAAACTTTACTAATGAAGTAGTGAATGGGGATAGGAGAGGGTTCACAGGAAAACCATTTACGGATATCGTCAATATTGGCATTGGTGGTTCAGACCTTGGCCCCGCAATGGCTGTTGAGGCATTACAGTTTTATAAAAATCATTTGAATGTTCACTTTGTGTCGAATGTAGATGGAGATCACGTTAACGAAATCATTAAGAAACTAAATCCAGAAACCACCCTCTTTGTAGTTGCTTCCAAAACATTTACCACTCAAGAAACACTTACTAATTCAGAGACCATCAAAAAATGGTTTTTATCCCGAGAATTCGGGAGCAAGCAAGAGGATGTGGCCAAACATTTTGTGGCGGTTTCAACCAATATTCAAAAAGTCACGGAATTTGGAATTAATCCTGATAACGTTTTCCCAATGTGGGATTGGGTTGGAGGACGATTCTCCTTGTGGAGCGCCGTCGGGCTTTCAGTAAGTTTGGCCATTGGATTTGATAATTATGATGCATTGTTAACTGGGGCCCATGAAATGGATGAGCATTTTAAAACGGCCGATTTTGATAAAAACATTCCTGTTACACTGGCATTGTTAAGCATTTGGTATAATAATTTTTTTGGTGCAGAAAGCGAAGCCTTGATTCCATATACGCAATATTTGCAAAAACTAGCGCCTTACTTGCAGCAAGGCATAATGGAAAGTAATGGAAAAAGTGTTGGTCGAGACGGAAAACTGGTAAACTATCAAACGGGAACGATTATATGGGGTGAGCCGGGAACCAATTCGCAACATGCTTTTTTTCAATTAATTCACCAAGGAACCAAATTGATTCCTACTGATTTTATTGGATTTGTAAAACCATTATACGGAAATGAAGATCATCACGACAAATTAATGTCGAACTTTTTTGCACAAACAGAAGCCTTAATGAACGGAAAAACGGCGGAACAAGTTCAGGCGGAATTTGACAAACAAGGGCTTTCAGCAGAAAAAGCCAAATTCCTTTTACCGTTCAAGGTTTTCAACGGAAACAAACCCACTAATACCATTCTAATTCAAAAATTGACGCCAAAGTCATTGGGTTCTTTGATTGCCTTATATGAGCACAAAATTTTTGTGCAAGGAATAATTTGGAATATTTTTAGCTATGATCAATGGGGTGTTGAGCTGGGCAAACAATTGGCTAATACGATTTTGGAAGAAATAAATTCCAAAAAGGTAAATTCTCATGATAGTTCCACAACATTTTTATTAAATTTCTTTTTGCAGAACAAATAAAAAGATATTGTTTTTTTTCGAGTTTAAAATAAATGCGGATAATTTAAAAAAGGCACTCTTGAGATAGAATTGCCTTTTTTTATTATATTTGTTAAAACAAAAAACTTATTTATGTACGAATTTATTCAAAAATTTCATTCGGGTTGGGCTTATTTAGTAGTTTTAGCATTAATAATTGCCGTTATTAATTCGTTGATTGGAGTTGTCTCCAAAAAAGAGTTTGTGGCCAAAGACCGTAAAATTGCTCTCATTGGCTTCGTGACCCTACATACCCAATTATTAATAGGCTTTATTTTGTATTTTGTTTCTGGAAAAGGTTTTGATTCCTTAGGACAAATGAGTAACTCGGAATTACGACTAACCTCACTTGAGCATCCATTGATAAATTTAATTGGGATTACCTTGATTACGATAGGCTGGGTGAAGCATAAAAAATTAACAACGAGTGAATCGAAATTTAAGACATTTTCTATTTATTATGGTTTGGGATTAGTGCTTATATTGAGTAGAATTCCCTGGGAGTCGTGGTTCTAGAAACGCATTAAAATCTTTTTTAAACCCAGAGTATGGTTTTTGCCAGATTGACTTACTAAAAAGTAACTAATGAAAAAAACGATCACGCTTTTTCTTTCCATTGCGCTTATCGGTGTTGCGATTAGTCAAACCTTGATTAAAGACAAACAAAAGGCGGTATCGACTAAAGACACCGTTAAAAAGGGCAAATCATTTTTTTTGCCTCAGGAAATTGCATCGGATTCTTTGTTCTTTGCAACAGATAAATTTATACTTCATAAAAAAGGTGCCCACGCATCCTATTATGCAGATAAGTTTAATGGGAGAAAAACTTCTAGTGGTAAAAGATTCGACAATAACAAATATACCGCCGCCCACAAAAAACTACCTTTTGGGACAAAAGTAAAAGTCACAAGCGAAGCTAACGGAAAATCAGTAATTGTAGAAATAAACGACAGAGGCCCTTTTGTAAGATCAAGAGAAATTGATTTATCAAAACGTGCTTTTATGGAAATTGCCAAGAACAAATCAGCTGGAACGATGCTAGTAACCATTGAAGTGCTTCAAAAATAGTTATACCGCTTGTTAATTCATATAAGTCTAGTACAATTCGAACTAAATGAGATATACTACTGCATTATAGTACAACAATTGGACTAATCAATAATGTAAATACGGTTCAAATTTGAATGGAGTTAATTTAGGAAATTATAGAATATTATTTCCTAGAGATTCAGTTAATTTTTAAAATAACTGATTAAGTTATTGTGAAAAACCATCTCATGTCGCGGGGTGGTTTTTTGCTTTATAAGCACTTTTCTTGATTTGGTCCCTCTTTACAAACAATCCTTTAAAAAGCACCTTATTTTTTATAAAAAAAGTATTGATTTTTATATTTTAAAAAATTACCTTTGCGCACTGAAAATGCAACCAGTCGATTATTTGAGATTTGTTGCACTTCATAAATCAGAATAGCTATTTAATAAATACATAAGAAATGTCAAAAGTAATAGGAAAAGTTGCCCAAATCATCGGACCCGTTGTCGATGTAGTTTTCAACGGCGTAGATGTTGAACTTCCAAAAATTTACGATTCATTAGAAATCACTAAAAAAGACGGAACATTATTAGTTCTAGAAGTACAATCTCACATCGGTGAAAACACCGTTCGAACCATCTCCATGGATTCCACAGACGGTTTGAGCAGAGGTTATGAAGTAGTTGGAACTGGAAATCCAATAAAAATGCCAATTGGAGCAGATGTTTACGGGCGTTTGTTCAACGTAATTGGTGATGCTATCGATGGTCTTGGAAACTTACCAAAAGATGGTGATAATGGATTGTCTATTCACAGACAAGCTCCAAAATTCGAAGATTTATCCACTTCATCTGAAGTTTTATTCACAGGAATTAAAGTAATCGATTTGATTGAGCCTTACTCAAAAGGAGGGAAAATTGGATTGTTTGGTGGTGCTGGTGTGGGTAAAACAGTATTGATTCAGGAGTTGATTAACAATATAGCAAAAGGTCACGGCGGTCTTTCCGTATTCGCAGGAGTAGGAGAAAGAACACGTGAAGGAAATGACTTGCTTCGTGAGATGTTAGAGTCAGGAATTATAAAATACGGGGATGAATTTATGCACTCTATGGAAAATGGAGGATGGGATTTGTCTAAAGTAGATATGCCAGGAATGAGAGAGTCAAAAGCTACTTTCG
>JBIILD010000136.1:0-3339 GCA_044232845.1 Flavobacterium sp. | reverse complement strand
TTTTCTCATCTGTTTTGTGCACTAGCGCTGAGTGTGTCAAAGCTAATTTACGTTTTTTAGATTTCTTGGTCAAGATGTGACTTTTGAAAGCATGCTTTCTTTTAATCTTTCCAGAACCAGTAACTTTAAAACGTTTCTTGGCGCTAGATTTGGTTTTCATTTTAGGCATTTTTTCCTAGTGTTTTAATTTATTCTTACTTACTGTCTTTGCGAGCTTGCGAAGCACCCGAGCGAAGCGAACGGAGCTTTTGCTAATCTCATTTTATTTTCTGCAATCTGCTTTCTGCAAACTGAATTTTATTTCTTTTTCTTAGGAGCAATAAACATGATCATTCTCTTTCCTTCAAGAACGGGCATGGCTTCTACTTTTCCAAATTCTTCAAGGTCGGTAGCTAATCTCAATAATAAGATTTGGCCTTGGTCTTTATAGATGATGGAACGTCCTTTAAAGAAAACGAACGCTTTCAATTTAGAACCTTCCTTTAGAAATTTTTCTGCATTTTTTCTTTTAAATTCATAATCATGCTCATCAGTTTGAGGACCAAAACGAATTTCTTTTACTACAATTTGAGTAGATTTTGCTTTAAGCTCTTTTTCGCGTTTCTTTTGCATGTAAACGAACTTTTTATAGTCCATTATTTTGCAAACAGGCGGCTCTGCATTTGGCGAAATTTCAACCAAGTCTAATTCGAACTCGTCCGCTAATCGTAATGCTTCGGAAAGTTTAAAAACTCCGGGCTCAATATTTTCACCTACTAGTCTTACTTCTTGCACACCACGAATAAGATTGTTTATTCTGTGGGCATCTTTTTTTTCTACTCGAGGTTGATAACCTCTATTGCTTCTTATTGCTATGACTTTAAAATTTAAGTTAAACTACTGTAAATGTTTGTAATGTTTTGCCTATTTCTTCGTTTACAATTGCAGCAAATTCCTCAATTGTTACGCTACTATTTCCTTTTCCTTCTTGTCCGTGACGACGTATGGATATGGTGCCGTTTTTCTCCTCTTCCTCGCCTACAATCAGCATAAACGGGGTTTTCTGCATTTCTGCATCTCTAATTTTTCTTCCAATTGACTCGTTCCTATTGTCAATTAGGACGCGAATTTCGTGATTTTCTAGCAGATTTAAAACTTTTTTCGCATATATTTCATATTTCTCGCTCAAACACAATATAATAGCCTGTTCTGGCATCAACCAAAGCGGGAATTTTCCTGCCGTGTGTTCGATTAAAATGGCGATAAAACGTTCCATAGATCCAAATGGAGCTCTGTGAATCATAACGGGTGTATGCAATTGATCATCAGAACCTTTGTAAGTCAATTCAAAACGTTCCGGTAAGTTGTAATCCACCTGAATAGTTCCCAATTGCCATTGTCTCCCAAGAGCATCTTTGACCATAAAGTCCAACTTTGGGCCATAGAAGGCCGCTTCGCCATAAGCGACAACGGTTTTTAGTCCTTTATCGGCAGCTGCATTGATAATCGCATTTTCTGCTTTTTCCCAATTTTCATCTGAACCAATGTATTTTTCTCTGTTTTCTTGATCACGTAACGAAATCTGTGCCGTAAAGTTTTCAAACCCTAGCGAACCAAAAACATACAATACCAAATCAATTACGTTTTTGAATTCCTGATCTAATTGATCCGGTGTGCAAAAGATATGAGCATCATCCTGAGTAAACCCACGAACACGTGTCAAACCGTGCAATTCGCCGCTTTGTTCGTAACGATACACAGTTCCGAATTCAGCGTAACGTTTGGGTAAATCTTTGTACGACCATGGTCTTGTGTTATAAATTTCACAGTGATGAGGACAGTTCATCGGTTTCAATAAAAACTCTTCGCCTTCGGCAGGAGTGTTTATTGGTTGAAAACTGTCGGCTCCATATTTGGCATAATGACCGGAAGTTACATACAATTCTTTCTGTCCAATATGAGGGGTGACTACTTGCTCATAACCAGCTTTCTTCTGTGCTTTTTTCAAAAATTGCTCTAATCGATCGCGCAAAGCAGCCCCTTTTGGCAGCCACAAAGGCAAGCCTTGGCCTACTTTTGCCGAAAAAGCAAACAATTCCAGTTCTTTGCCTAGTTTTCTGTGGTCGCGACGTTTGGCCTCTTCCAACAATTCCAGGTATTCCGTTAAGTCTTTTTGCTTTGGAAACGAAACGCCATAAACACGAGTAAGTTGCTTGTTTTTTTCATCACCACGCCAGTAAGCACCGGCAACGCTCATGATTTTCATCGCCTTGATGATTCCTGTGTTTGGAATATGGCCTCCACGACACAAATCAGTAAAAGTAGAGTGGTCACAAAAAGTAATCGTTCCGTCTTCCAGATTTGTAATCAGTTCAGTTTTGTAAACATTGTCTTTGTATGTTTCCAAAGCTTCCGCTTTCGAAACTGGTCGCAATTTGAATTCGTGTTTTTCTCTCGAAATTTCCAAAACACGATCTTCAATTTTTTTGAAGTCGGCATCCGTTATTTTTTGGTCTTCAAAATCTACGTCATAATAAAAACCATTCGAAATTGCTGGTCCAAGTGTTAATTTAACTCCTGGATACATTTCCTCAAGAACCTGTGCCATTACATGTGAAGTCGAATGCCAAAAAGCTTTTTTACCACCTTCGTCATTCCAGGTATATAATATAAGACTTCCATCCGTCGTCAAAGGAGTTGTGGTTTCCACAATTGTACCATTGAAAGACGCCGAAATCACGTTTCTGGCAAATCCCTCACTGATGCTTAGGGCAACATTCATAGGGGTTACGTTTGAAGCAAACTCTTTAACTGACCCGTCCGGCAAAGTAATATGAATCATTTTTAATTATTTTAGGAATGCAAATATAGACCATTACAAAAACACTCACAAAATATAAATTAAGTTTGTCTTGTGTTTTTCTCTATTGAGAAACTAAGTATGCTTCAAAGGCTATTTTAATTTGAACCATAGACTTCAGCAATTTAATTGATTTAAATACTACTCTCGACCCTAAAAATTATAAGTATCTATGAATCCCTTATTTTGTTTTGAGAAAAAATAATAAAAGGAACTTCTGGGTCGTATTGAAAATAATGCCAATTTGATATTTCTTTAGTTTTTTAGATATAAAAAACTACAATATAATCATGGTTATTGTTTGCAATAACTAGCTAACAAAGAAATTTTAGATTTTAAAGGATCTTTCGGATAGCTGCGATATGAGATATATATAGGGTCTGCTGAAAAACCCTGTTTTCTTTGTCTTTATGGCAAAAGAGTTATATTTGAAAAACCAAGTGCAAGGAAAAATGGCAAATACCCGAAAAAAGCGTGCATCAACACCAAATTTTGTTAGT
>JBIILD010000135.1:0-3344 GCA_044232845.1 Flavobacterium sp. | reverse complement strand
CTTTTTGGTATAAATAAATGAATGCAACCAGCATAAACAAAGAACCGGCCAATGTATAAATGAAAAATTTCACTACTGCTTTTTTGCGTTCTTCGGCATCACCATTCCCCCAAATTAAGGCAATAAAATATATTGGAATCAAAGACAATTCCCAAAAAATGTAATATAAAAGTCCGTCAGAGGCAAGGAAAGTTCCTGCCATCGCAAAGGTCATAAACAAGATTAATGCGTAAAAAGCTTTCGAGTTTTTATACGTATTTCCAAAAGAAGAATAGATGATAATAGGTGTCAAAGCAGTTGTCAGCAAAAGCATCGCCAAGGCTAATCCGTCTGCCTGTAAAGCAAATGAAATATTTGGTTTTGCTATCCAAAGTTTTGCGTAGTTTATTTCTTGTCCTAAATTGTATTGACTCAGCAAACAAATGGAACCTGCAAAAGCGGCCAAGCCAAAAAACAAGGCTACTTTTGGAGCCCATTTATCACCCGAAAAATAAGTTGCCAATGCGCCAACAAGGAGAATAATTAATAGTGTAGTTACATCCATTAGGTAAAAATTATTATAAAAATAAATAAGTTATTATGGCAACAACGCCTAAAACAAAAGCAAAAAGATACAATCCAACACTTCCGTTGTGTACTTTTTTTCCTTGAAAGGCAATTTCATTTGTTACTTTTCCTAATCCAAAAACCAGTGCTGATAAAGTGGTTTCCACAGCATCTCTAAAGAACCTAGAAAGTACATTTATTGGTTTTACAATAATAGCATCGTAGGCTTCGTCAACATAATATTTGTTGTATAAAACTTTTGAAACTCCGGTAATTTCGGCATCTTCACTTGGAATAGTGTTGTCTTTCAAGTATTTTTTGTAAGCAATTCCAATTCCTATTAGAGCGCCAAGTGTGGCAATTGCCATCAACATATATTCAGTGGTTCCAAATGTGTGTGCTTCGTGTGCACCTTTCGAAAATAATGGCGCTAAATACTCGTTCAACCAACTGTGTCCCGGCAAACTTATGATTCCGCCAAAGAAAGACAACATGGCCAAAATGATTAACGGCACTGTAATCAAACTTGGGCTTTCGTGTAAATGATGTTTTTGTTCTTCGGTTCCTCTAAAAGAGTTGAAAAAGGTTAGGTAAATTAATCGGAACATATAGAAAGCGGTCATTATTGAAGCAATCGAACCAATTACCCATAAAGTTTGGTTTTGGTGGAAAGCAGTCATCAAGATTTCGTCTTTTGACCAAAATCCTGCCAACGGGAAGATTCCAGAAATGGCTAATGCCGCAATTAACATCGTGATAAATGTAATGGGCATCGCTTTTTTCAACCCCCCCATTTTGCGCATGTCTTGTTCGCCATGTAATCCGTGAATGACCGAACCAGAACCCAAGAACAAACAAGCTTTGAAGAAAGCGTGTGTGATTACATGGAAAACGGCTATTTCATAAGCGCCCAATCCTAAAGCCAAGAACATTAATCCCAGTTGCGAAACCGTTGAGTAAGCTAATACTTTTTTGATGTCATTTTGTACCAAGGCAATCGTGGCGGCAACCAAAGCCGTAATTGCACCAACAATGGCAATGATATTCTGAACACTTGGAGCCATATCAAACAAGAAGTTCAATCTTGTAATCATAAAAATTCCTGCAGTAACCATCGTAGCAGCGTGTATCAACGCCGAAACTGGCGTAGGTCCAGCCATCGCATCCGGCAACCAAGTGTACAAAGGAATTTGTGCTGATTTTCCCGAGGCTCCAATGAATAACGCTAATGCAGCTAATGCAATCCAAAAATCATTGGTATCACTTGCGGAAGTAATTATGACTTTTAAACTTGTAAAATCTAAGGTATTGAACATTGAACCAACAATGAAGATTCCTATAAGAAAACCTAAATCTCCAATTCTGTTCATAATGAAAGCCTTTTTGGCGGCATCATTGAAATCTTGGTTTTTATACCAAAATCCAATTAACAAATAGGAGCAAAGACCTACGCCTTCCCAGCCAATGAACATGACCAGTAAGTTGCTTCCAATGACTAAAGTAATCATAAAGAATATGAATAAATTTAGATAGGCAAAGAACGAATGCATTTTTTCGTCATCGTGCATATAACTTATGGAATATAGATGAATTAGAGATCCAATTCCGGTCACAAACAACAACCAAATCAACGACAATTGGTCTAAAAGAAAACCGAAACTCACGTCGAATCTTTGAATCGAAATCCAGTCGAACAAATTGATGACAAGGGGTTTTGGTGTGGTGTTTGCAAATAAATATAAAGTTACCGCAAAAGAAATCACAACCGAAAGTGTTCCCACAATTCCCACGATGCTTTTGCCTGCTTTTTTACCCAGGAAAACATTAAATAAAAATCCTAAAAAAGGAGCTAATAGTAAAACTAAAACTAAACTTGTATCCATTGAAGATTATCCTTTTAAGTTTTTTAAATTTCCAACATCAATTGTCCCTATGTTTCGGAATACAGAAACCAAAATCGCCAATCCAACAGCAACCTCCGCAGCAGCAACAGCCATAGAGAAAAACACAAAAATTTGTCCTTGGGCGTCTTGATGATAGGTTGAAAATGCTACAAAAAGCAGGTTGACGGCATTTAACATTATTTCGATCGACATAAATACGATGATTGCATTTCGTCTGTACAACACTCCAAAAACACCAATACAAAAAAGTATTACGCATAGGAATATGTAATTTTCAATCCCAACTTGATTCAAAATATTATTCATCTTATTTCTGTAGTTTTTCTTTTTTAGACAATAAAACTGCGCCAATCATTGCTACCAAAAGCAATACAGAAGCAAATTCGAAAGGCACCATATATTCGTTTAAAAGTACTTTACCCAATACTTTTATAGATTGGTAATCTTCACCGGTAGTAATGTATTCGCCAACAATTGGTTTCGAATTGATGAAAATTGCTATTAAAACCAAACACATCAAACAGAACAAAACAATCGCCCCTAATCGAGTAACTCTGGGCTTATACACTTCATTTTCTTTGTTCAAATTCATCAACATCACGGTGAACAAAAACAAAATCATGATAGCTCCAGAATACACAATCACGTGAACTATCGCCAAAAATTGGGCGTTTAACAATAAATAATGACCTGCAATTGAGAAAAAACAAATCACCAAATAAATGGCACTATGAATAGGGTTTCTGCTGTAAATCGTTAAAAAAGCCGTCGCCAAGGTGATAAAGGACAGGATGCAAAATATAATTTGGATTAGTGTTACATTGGCTAAATCAGGGATTTGTATCATTAGTTAGCGTTTTTAAGTTGAGCATTTTTCATTGCGATATCCAAAGG
>JBIILD010000134.1:0-3348 GCA_044232845.1 Flavobacterium sp. | reverse complement strand
GGAATAAAAATTCATACTAAAGCGATTCCTCTCAAAAACATTGATACGGTTACTTTGTATTTAAACCCAACTCGTCAACGTGATTATTACAATTATATCGTTGAGGCAAAACCAAAACGCGTGATTTTTAATCCCGGCACTGAAAATCCGGAGCTATATCAATTATTAGAATTAAACAATATTAAAGTTGAAGTGGCTTGTACGCTCGTATTGTTAACAACCAATCAATATTAAGAATAAAGCGTACAGCTTTTATGTATAAGGTTGGAATCTTTCTGAGGATACCTCAAAATAACCTTCTATTTTTTAAATTATCTAATTTCCAAATATACTATTTTTGCATTTATGGAATTTTCATCAAAACTTTTAGAAAAGGCAGTTAACGAAATGGCGCAATTGCCGGGAATCGGAAAGCGAACAGCCTTGCGACTAGTTTTGCATTTGTTGAAACAACCTAAAGAGCATACTGGATTTTTAGCACAATCGTTGACCACAATGCGGGAAGAGGTAAAGTTTTGTACCAGTTGTCATAATATTTCCGATGTCGATATTTGTGAAATTTGTTCTAATACTAAAAGGAATCATCAAATTATTTGTGTTGTTGAAGACATTCGGGACGTGATGGCAATAGAAAATACGGGTCAGTTTAGAGGAATTTACCACGTTCTTGGGGGGAAAATTTCACCAATTGATGGGGTTGGGCCAAGCCAATTGAATATCAATACTTTAGTCGAAAAAATAAAATTAGGTACGGTTTCCGAAATTATTTTTGCGTTAAGTTCAACAATGGAAGGCGATACCACTAATTTTTACATTTATAAACAAATTCAGGATTACGACATTATCACCTCCACCATTGCGCGGGGAATTTCCGTTGGCGACGAACTGGAATATGCGGATGAAGTCACTCTTGGAAGAAGTATTTTGCAAAGAGTGCCTTTTGAAAAGGCTATTAAAAATAATTAATTCTAGCATAATAAATGGCGATACTTTTGAATTGTGAAATGAAAAGCTATATTTGTTGAAAAATATGAAAATGAACAAATCAGTACTGTTTTTATGGCTAGGAATTAGCCTGTTGTTTACTTCTTGTATTGCTACTAATGACTTAATTTATCTGCAGAAAAAAAATGGAGGCCAGGTTGCGTCTCCTATCTTAACCCTAGCTTCAAAGCCATATAGATTGCAAACAAATGATGTTTTGAGCATTACTATAAAAGCAAATGACCCGAAGTTAGTCACTATTTTTAGCCCTACAAACCAAGGAGAGGCAGGAAAGTCTGAATCTGGACTCTATTTTGACGGATTTACGGTTGACGATCATGGGAACATACGAATTCCGGTTTTAGGCGAAATAAATGTAAATGGTTTTACGGTGGAAGAAATAAGAACCAAAATTGAGAATCAATTATTAGCCGACTATTTTAACAAGGAAGCTAATATTTTTGTTACTGTAAAACTAGCCGGATTCAAATATACGATTAACGGAGAAATTGGAAGTACTGGGACTAAAACCATTTTTCAAGATCATTTGAATATTATGCAGGCCATTGCAAATTCAGGAGACATAACCATAACTGGAAATAGAAAAGCAGTAACTATCATCCGTCAATTGCCTTCTGGAGTCGAAATGCACGACATCGACCTTACCGATATCAATGTGATGCAATCTCCATATTATTATTTACAGCCCAATGATTATATTTATATAAAACCACTCAAACAGAAAACTTGGGGAACTGGAAAGACGGGTATAGAGTCCATGGGAACGATTTTAACTTTAGTGTCTTTGACTACAACCGTTTTTTTACTCTTAAAAAATTAAGTTATATTATAAAAAATGTTAGACATAAAAGATTTTTCGATTTTTGAAAATCAGTCAGGATTTGACTTTAAAGGATTTTTAATAAAAATAGCAAGTTATTGGAAGTGGTTTGTTATTAGTTTAATAATCGCTTTCGCCATTGCCTATCAAGTAAATATCCGTAAGGAAAAAATTTACACAATGGAAACTCTTATCGCTGTTAAGGAAGAAAATAATCCTTTTTTTACATCCAATACCAGTCTCGTTTTTAACTGGGGAGGGACTTCAAATCAGGTTCAATCTATCTCCACAACCTTGCAGTCAAGATCACACAATGAGTTAGTTGTCGATAAATTACACTATTATATTAATTATTATGTACAAGGAAAGTACAATCTGGAAGATGCTTATGGTGCCGTTCCTTTTTATGTGAATATCGATAAAAACAAGGGACAAATTGCAGGAAATCTAATAGGAATCAAGTTTTTGAGTGAAAATGTATATCAAATTAGAATTCCATTCCCAAGTAATTCAGTCTCAACAGTAACCTATTCTGACAATTCCTATGGTCAAACAGCCGTTGCCAATGGAGAATTTGTCAAAAAATACAAAGTGGGTGAACAAGTTTCATTGCCTTTTTTAAATTGGAAATTGCAAATAAAGGATAATCCAGGTTTTTATAAAGGGAATGAATACTTTGTTCAATTTAATGATTTTGATAGCACAGTGTCTGCTTATAAAGGAATAGCTGTTAAATCGGATGATAAAGGAGGTTCCATAATTACACTGGCAATGCAAGGTTCCAATAAAGCTAGAATGGTGGAGTACTTGAATTCTACGGTTAAAATGCTCATTAAAAAACAATTAGACGATAAAAACCAATTTGCCACAAACACTATAGACTTCATCGATAGCACTTTGGTTGCGATGGAATCACAACTCAAGGAAACTGGAAACGAGTTAAAATCATTCAGAAAAGACAAAAACATATTTGAGATTGAGGATGGTGGAGCAAAATTTTCGGATCAGATTTTCGAATTTGATATTGAAAGAGATGAAATTACACGTAAAACAGCTTATTACAATTCTTTAAAAAATTACTTAAAAAATAGTGTTGACTACGCTAAACTTTCTGCTCCCTCTGTAGCAGGAATTGAAGATCCCAATATTGTTGCGAATGTGTCGAAATTGATTTCGCTTTCTACCCAAAGATCAGAAATGGCTTATGCAGTAAAAAGTGATAAAATAT
This sequence comes from Flavobacterium sp., assembly GCA_044232845.1. Classification (GTDB taxonomy): domain Bacteria; phylum Bacteroidota; class Bacteroidia; order Flavobacteriales; family Flavobacteriaceae; genus Flavobacterium. The sequence goes on along the minus strand of JBIILD010000134.1, from coordinate 295 downwards.
TCAAGGATTTTGACAATCAAATGGAAGCCGTAAAAAGGGTTTTGCTCGAAAATATTGCCACTGCCAAAACCTCTTTGCAGTATGATTTGGCAATGATAAACAGCAAAATAAATGAAACCGAAAGTACCATAAAACAGCTTCCTGAAGAGCAGCAAGAGCTAATAAAAATTAAGAGAAAATATGATTTAAGCGATAATATTTACAGCACATTTCTTCAAAAAAGAAGCGAAGCCAACATTGTAAAAGCGGCAAATTTATCGGATATTCATTTTATTGACCCTGCAAAAGATATTGG
>JBIILD010000043.1:0-12208 GCA_044232845.1 Flavobacterium sp. | reverse complement strand
TGTCGTATGCATGTATCTTAAGGGCAGTGAAATTAATGCCGAAGCCACGCCGCCATTACTGTATGCAAAGGCATCGGTGTCAGTTCCGGTAACCCTTGAAGAGGCCAATCGCTGGAATGGAATTTTTTGTTTTTCGGCTGTAGTAAGAATAAGTTCCCTCAAATTATTCTGTACGGCAGGTGCGTAGGTAACTACCGGACCTCTTCCAATTTTTATTTCTCCCTCAATTTTCTTTTCAATCATTGGCGTGGTAGAGTCATGGCAAACATCGGTTATGATGGCTACATTAGGTTTGATGGTTTTGGTAATCATTTCAGCTCCTCGAAGTCCCACTTCTTCCTGAACGGAATTGGTAATGTATAATCCAAAAGGAAGTTTAATCTTGTTCTCATGCAGTAAACGAGCCACCTCGGCAATCATAAATCCACCCATGCGATTATCTATGGCGCGACAAACAAATTTGTTTTCGTTCAATACCATAAATTCATCCGGATAAGTGATTACGCAACCTACATGAACCCCAAGTGCATCAACTTCTTCTTTTTTTGAACAACCAATATCGATGAACAAATTGTCAATTTTGGCAGGCTCTTCCTTGCTGCGATTTCTAGTGTGGATTGCTGGCCAACCAAAAACACCTTTCACAATTCCTTTTTTGGTATGAATGTTTACCCGCTTGGAAGGCGCAATTTGGTGGTCGGAACCACCATTTCTAATGACGTAAATTAATCCATCATCGGTGATGTAATTTACATACCAAGAAATTTCGTCAGCATGACCTTCAATGACTACCTTATATGAAGCATCCGGATTGATAACCCCTACAGCAGATCCATAAGTATCCGTAATAAAAGTATCTACATACGGTTTCATATAGTCCATCCAAATTTTTTGGCCATTACTTTCATAACCTGTTGGCGATGCGTTGTTGAGGTAGTTCTCTAAAAAAGTCAATGAGGTCTTTTTTAATATCGATTTTGAATTCATAAAATTATTTTTTTGCTAAATTATAAATTTGGCATTAGACTTCTGTATATAATGTATAATTTTGTTGAAAATTTTTTCTTCATGAAAATTATTATATTCATACTGTTTTCAATTCTTATATCGCTATCAGTTAAGGCACAGGTAGTCCAAAAAGACACCGTTAAAATGGGTTACGTTCTTACGGAAAATGATACAATACTTAATGATACAATCCAATTAGAAGAAATTGTAATTTCCAAGGATAAACTTGATCCTGAGGCAAAAAAACAATTTTTACTTCTTCGAAACCGAGTTTATAAGACGTATCCATATGCTAAATTGGCTTCCGAGCGATTGACAATTTTAAATAGAGGTTTGGCAAGTCTCAAGACCAATAGGGAGAAAAAGAAATATTTTAAGATTGTCGAGGATTACCTTTCCAACGAATTTGAAGCCACTCTCAAAAAACTTTCCCGCAAGCAAGGACAAATACTTGTAAAGTTGATTCATCGACAGACGGGAACAACAACGTATGAATTAGTAAGAACTTTAAAAAGTGGTTGGAAAGCCTTTTGGTCTAACGTAACAGCCAAAATGTTTGATATCAACCTTAAAACACCCTATGCTCCTTACGAAGTCAATGAAGATTATCTTATAGAGACTATATTAGTCCGAGCATTTAATTCTGGGCGACTGGTAAATCAACCGCCGGCAAGCCCTATAGATTATTACGACCTCAATAATTTTTGGGTAGCAAAAGCCGAAAAAACAAATCCTTAGTTTCTTAGAGATTAGGTTATTTGCTTTAAGTGCTTATTAAAAAATAGAGTACTCTGTAAATCTCATACAAGTATCATTCTGTCAATAATGTCGCATTTTAAATCAGAAATAATGATGTAAACGGATGATTTTGTCTGTTATTACCATTATAAAATCTTTCAAGTTGAAGACTTATAAACCATCAACTTATTTTTTTATTTTTTTTGATTACATAAAGAGATTACATAATATTCCCGAATAATATCAAATACTCATCCTAAATTCCTCAATTACCGGATTTGCTTTTGCAAAATCTGTTTCCTGTATGAAGACTTCAACGGCTTGCCCTAAATCCCCAAAACCGGCTAGTCTTGCCGACTGTATATTGTTTTTGATGAGCGTGTTCACTCCTATTTCTTCTATTTTTTCCCTCAAAGCCAATGCTAAAATTTCACTTCCTGAAAACACTTTCATTAGTCCCATTATATTTTTGATTTTTATTATTCTTCCGTTTCTGCTTCCGCTTCAAAATCTTCCTCCAACCCAAAATCAAATTCAATTGGCTCTATCAACATTTTATCAGCAAGGATTCCTATTCGTTCCGAGAATACTTCTGAGAAAATAACGCGTTGGGTTTTGGTTATACTATTCGAAATACGCATGATTTTGGTTTCGTGACGCAACTTTAAAATAGGATCTGCATCATCAAGAATAAACATTCTCAATCGGTTGACGTTATAACCCGCCGTGGTAAACATTTCACCCAGCTTGTTAGGTGTTCCAATCAATACATCAATTCCTGTAGAAATATAATTCTTGTCATATTCCATATCACCTTTGTCATGCACCCCATACACTCTTAAATCAGTATATTTTCCATATTTTTCGAAAAGAGCCTCCATTTTCAAAACCTTAATTTTATCTTCCACAATAATCAAGGCACGGGGTGATTCCTCGCCTTCCTGCTTTAACTGTTGAATTACATTCAAGACTATGGTTGTCGATTTTCCACTTCCTTTTGGAGCAATAACAATACAATCGGCACCACTTTTTAGGATTGAAAATGTATCTTGTTGCATATCATTGGCATCGTTCAAACCGTTTTCTATTAATGCCTCTTGTAACTTATCGTATATTTTTTTTAATTTCATCTTTTAAGATTGAAAGATTAAAAATTTAATGATTGAAAGATTGAATACTCAAATCGAATCTTCAAATTAATTTTATTTGCTTGCGAACAACAGCACATCGCTTTCTGAAATCTCATTTCCGCCAAGGATAATCAGACGTTCTACCACGTTTCGCAATTCACGTATGTTTCCAGTCCAATCGTATTCCTGCAGCAATTTGACCGCTTGTTTAGAAAAATATTTTACGGCAGTTCCTTGTTCTGAAGCTATCTTTTCGGAGAAGTGCGAAATCAATAGCGGAATATCGTCTCTTCTTTCGTTCAATGAAGGAACATTAATAAGGATTACTGCCAAACGATGATATAAATCCTCACGGAAACGGCCTTTGGCAATTTCTTTTTTTAAGTCTTTATTGGTTGCAGCGATGACACGAACATCGACTTTAATGTCTTTTTCGGCACCAACTCGAGTAATTACGTTTTCTTGTAAAGCCCTCAAAACTTTGGCTTGAGCCGAGAGACTCATGTCGCCAATTTCATCTAAGAAAATGGTTCCTTTGTCAGCCACTTCAAACTTGCCTGCACGGTCTTTCACCGCAGAAGTAAATGCACCTTTCACGTGACCAAACAATTCACTTTCTATCAATTCGCTTGGAATTGCGGCACAATTCACTTCGATTAGCGGGAAATTAGCTCTTTGGCTTTTTTCGTGTAATTGATGGGCAACCAGTTCTTTCCCTGTTCCGTTTGGCCCTGTAATCAATACCCTAGCCTCGGTTTGAGCGACTTTATCAATCATCAATTTGATGCGATTGATAGCTTCACTTTCGCCAATCATTTCGTAATTCTTGCTGACTTTTTTCTTAAGAATTTTGTTCTCGACAACGAGTTGTTTTTTATCCAAGGCATTACGAACCGTATTCAATAATCGATTCAAATCCGGGGGTTTTGAAATGTAATCAAAGGCTCCTAAACGCATCGTTTGAATGGCAGTTTCCATATCGCCATGCCCTGAAATCATTACCATCGGAATTTCTGGTTTTATTTTTTTGACGGCTATGAGCACTTCGACTCCATCCATTTTCGGCATTTTTATATCGCACAAGACCAGGTCATAGTCGTTGTTTTTTATTTTTTCCAATCCTTGAATTCCGTCCTCAGCATCTTCTACAATATAAGCGTCATTTTCTTCGGAAAGTATTTTGACAAGCACTCTTCGAATGGCTGCTTCATCTTCTATGATAAGTATTTTACTCATTCTTCGTAATTTTCAAATTTTAAAAATTTCAAAATCCAACCATCGGAATTTAGAATTTTTTTTTGTAGTTTAGTAATTTAACCATTTATACAATTCTTTCCATGTTGGTTTTTTACCATACATCAAAATTCCCACACGGTATATTTTTGCGGCAAACCAAACCACAAAAAAGAAAGTTCCAAAAAGTAACGTGACAGACATCATTAGTTGCCACCAAGGCACGCCAAATGGAATTCGCATCAACATTACTATGGGAGATGTTAGAGGAATCATAGAAAACACAGTAGCGATTGTTCCGTGAGGATTATTTATTACCGTAAAAAATCCGAGGTACACTGCTAAGATTAAGGGCGTAATAACAGGCAAAAGAAACTGTTGTGAGTCGGTTTCATTGTCAACTGCCGCCCCTATAGAGGCATAAAAAGAACTGTACAAAAAGTAACCTCCTATAAAATAAATCACAAAACTTATTAGGATTGTAGCAATGGGCAATCCCCATAATTCCTTGATATAAATTTGTGCCGTTGCAGCAAATTCTTGATGCGTAGCTTGAGCTATTAAAGGTGGGATTTTGTTCGCAGGACTAGCATCAATACCAAAAAATATTGAAGCTGCAAAAAGTAGTGTCAATCCGATAACTGTCCAAATAAGAAATTGTAATAAGCCGGCCAATGCCGTCCCAACGATTTTTCCCATCATCAACTGAAAGGGTTTTACCGAGGAAATTATGATTTCAACAATCCGATTTGTTTTTTCTTCGATGACGCTGCGCATCACCATATTGCCATAAATAATGATGAACATCATGATTAGGTATCCAAAAGCACCGCCAATAGCAATTTTGATTTCATTGAGTCCTTTTACACTTTCTTCACCAGATGCTTTTGTGAGGTTGATACTCACTTTTGCTTCGGCATTTTTAATTGCCAACGTATCCAATTTGGCCTTTTCGAAGTTATATTTGGTTAGTTTTTTTGCGACAATCTCTTGGATGTTTTCGACAAAAGAGATACTGGGACTTTCGTTTGATACAAATTGGATTTTATTTTCAAAATCTTTAAAATTAGTCACTTTCGGGATATAAAGCAGTCCTTCATAGTTTTCGTTAGTGATGCTGTCTTTCAGAAATTCAACATCAATAGCGGATAAATCATGGTAAATATATTCACCGTCCTTGTTGTTTAGCACCTTGAATTCATTGACAAATAAACCAGTTTCATCGTGAATGGCAACCCGCTTTGTATCCGATTTCATTGTGCTTAAATAGCCTACGAAAGCAGCTATCCCTACAAAAAGTAAGGGACTCAAAAAAGTCATTACAATAAAAGATTTATTCCGCACTTTGGCGACAAATTCTCTTTTTATTATTAGTGAAATAATGCTCATTAAAAGGGTTATATGTTTAGAAAGGTTATAGGTTTAGAGAGGTCATGTAAAATTATTTTTCGCTTACTGATTGAATAAAAATATCTGTGACGCTTGGAATCTTTTCCACAAAATGGGTTACTTGTCCTCTTTGAGTGAGGATGTTGAGCAATTCATTTGGCGTTGCGTTTCCGAGTTGTATTTCGAGTTTCAATTCATTGTTGAGCGATTTAAAATTTGTTTGACCTACTTTAAATTTTTGGGTGATGTCATACATCAACCCTTCGATAGTATCGGATAAAATACCCACTTGAAAACTGTTGGTTCTAAATTTGCGCTTCACGTCGTCTAATCTTCCTTCAATGAGTTTATTCGATTTGTGGATTAAGGCAATATGATCGCACAATTCTTCGACACTTTCCATACGGTGCGTGGAGAAAATTATGGTAGATCCCTGCTTTCTCAATTCTAGAATTTCGTCTTTAATTATATTGGCATTAACGGGATCGAACCCAGAAAAAGGCTCGTCGAAAATCAGCAATTTTGGCTTGTGCAAAACGCAAACCACAAACTGTACTTTTTGAGCCATTCCTTTAGATAGTTCTTGAATTTTCTTATTCCACCACCCTTCAATTCCTAGTCTTTCGAACCAATATTCCAATTGTTTTTTAGCTTCAGCTTTGGATAGACCTTTCATTTGTGCCAAGTACAAGCATTGCTCGCCCACTTTCATAGTTTTGTATAAACCGCGTTCTTCAGGCAAATAGCCTATATATTGAACATGTTTTGGACTTAGTTTTTCCCCATCAAAAATAATTTCGCCACTATCAGGCATCGAAATTTGATTGATAATCCGGATAAGCGATGTTTTTCCAGCTCCATTTGGTCCTAAAAGCCCATAAATACTTCCTTTGGGAACAGTGAGTGAAAGAGCATTAAGCGCAACATATTCACCGTAGTTCTTTACGACATTTTTTACTTCAAGTAGGGTAGACATTCTAGTTTTTAATTTATTATATCTGGCTGTCGGTGGCAAACAAGATTGGATTTATTGATCATAGGGTTGGTAAAAATAGTTAAATCGTAATAATAAGCTGTTAAATAAAATAAAAAATCCCATCCTGTTTTGATACAAGGATGGGAAAGATTTTTTTTACTTAGAAATTATGAAAACATGTCTTTTACTTTCTCAAAAAAAGACTTATCACTTTTTTCTGGATTTGGAATAAAATTTTCGTCGGTAAGATTTTTTTCAAAGAACTGTTTTTGTTCTTTGCTAAGTGTTTTTGGCGTCCAAACATTAACATGAACCAGCAAATCTCCAGTCCCATATCCGTTAATGCTAGGGATACCTTTCCCTTTTAGTCTCAAAATTTTACCAGATTGTATTCCTTCTTCCAGTTTTATTCTCACTTTACCGTTTATGGCCTCAATATCTTTTGATATTCCAAGAACGGCTTCAGAGAAGCTTATATACAAATCATAATGCAAATTCTCGCCTTCGCGTTTCAAATACTCATGTTCGATTTCCTCGATTGCCACAATCAAATCTCCTGGAACACTATTGCCGGGTGCATCATTTCCTTTGTTGGAAACTTTTAGCTGCATTCCGTCAACAACGCCGGCTGGAATTTTTATTGAAACTGTATCCTCTTCCATAATCATTCCTTGAGAATCAGCTCCTGCAGGTTTTTTGTCTAACAGCTGCCCAGAACCACCACAAGTGGGACACGTTGATGCTGATTGCATGCGTCCTAAAATAGTATTGGTGACACGCATTACTTGCCCTTGCCCGTTACAAGTAGAACACGTTTTAAACGATACGCCTGGGGCTTGGACTTTCCGTTTTACTTTTACTTTTTTCTCGACACCATTGGCAATTTCTTCCAAGGTTAGCTTTACTTTAATGCGAAGGTTACTTCCTTTCACCCGACGTGAACCGCCACCACCACCGTTAAATCCTCCGCCACCTCCAAAAGCGCTTCCAAAAATATCTCCAAATTGACTGAATATGTCGTCCATATTCATGCCTCCATGATGACCACCACCAAAACCTCCTGAACCATCAAAAGCCTGATGGCCGTATTGATCGTATTTGGCTTTTTTGTTAGAGTCACTCAAGACTTCGTATGCTTCGGCGGCCAATTTGAAGTTTTCCTCGGCAGCCGTATTACCCGGATTTTTGTCCGGATGAAATTCGAGCGCTTTTTTCCTGTATGCTTTTTTTATTTCGGCAGCATCTGCACCTTTAGAAATGCCTAGTATTTCGTAAAAATCTTTTTTCATTTATGTTTTTTTTTGTGTGACAGAGGCGCAATAAATAATGTTTCTACTGACCTATGACTACTTTTGGAAAACGAATAATTTTGTCACCCAGTTTGTACCCTTTTTCTATTACATCAACAACTTTTCCTTTCAATTTGGGAGCAGGAATTTGAGTTATTGCCTCGGCAAAATCAGCATTAAAAACATCACCAGCTTTTATTTCTACTTCTTCCAAGCCTTTTGAAACAAGTGTGCTTTTGAGTTTTTCCTGAATAAGTTCAACTCCTTGAATTAAAACATTATCATCGGTTTTTTTTATTTCAGCCAATGCTCTGTCAAAGTCATCTAAAACGGGAAGCAAAGCAAGCAATACATCCTGATTTGCTGTTTTGAATAATTCAATGCGTTCTTTAGCAGTTCTTCGTTTGAAATTTTCAAATTCGGCAAATAAACGCAAAAACTTATCTTTTTCAGAAGCCAAATCTTGGGATAATTGCTCTTCCCTAGATATTTCCTCGACTCGTTCTTCGATTGCTGCGTCTAAAACATCGGAATCATTCTCATTGTTTTCAATTGAGTTTTGATCAACAATTTCATCATTAAGTGGGTTTTCTGTTGTCATTCTTGTGTTATTTTTAAAAAAATTTTTAAACTTCATTTTAATTCTTTTTTCTATTTGCAAAAGTACTGCCAAATCTTTCAATTTGTCAAATTGTCACCCAGATAAAGTAATTTTTTTTCTTTTTTATAAAAACCAAAAAAAGCGTTTTTAATTGATTAAAAATTTAATATAATTTTAAGACTAACATGATATAGTTTGCATAAATTTGTAACAATTAAATCCCAAATAATATCTTTAAAAGTAAATTTAAATTTAGTTTCTTGGCTTTTAAATAATTATTAATTCACTTTACCTTATACTTAAAAAAAAGCTTCGTTTAAACGGAGCTTTTTTTGTTTTTACTAGGTTTTCGAAGTTATTCGTTTTGGGTTTTTTACCCAATTTTACCCTGACACTCCACTCAAAATCCACTTCGGAAACGTGTTCACCATTTTGGTTTGTTCCAATAGATTTCATTCAAAAACTTTACCCTTCACCACTCGCTAATGCATTCTGAATGGCTTGTTTATCCAAAAAACCGTCATTACATACTAAAGTTATTCTTCCTGTTGCCTTCTTTCTAAAGTTACCTCTATTACTAGCTATTAACATGGATATGTTCCATCCGCTTTTATGAATTTGTTGCATAATCAAAGCCCCTATTGCTAGTTCGACTGCCATTCCTTGCACGGCCCAATAGATGGAGTTAAATGGGTTTTGGTTAATCCAACGATGCTTGACCGTTACCACACATTTTTTCTCGTCTAATTCTTTTACCCGAACACCACAAATAAATGCTGAAGGCAATTTAAAGAACAAGAATTTGTTGAGATTGGATACTGAAATTTTTATGAGTGATAATTTATTTCCAACATTTAAAACACGTAATAATCAATTTATTTAAGTCTTGTATTGTAAAAAAAATACACTCAATTACAAAGAAAATGACAAGAGAAGCAAATTTCATTACATAATTGACCATTTTCAAAATGACATGAGACGTTTTGTTAAACAACAATTCGTGATTGATACCCAAATAAGTATTGCTGTTTCAAATATACATTATAATTTCAGTATTAACCTATGCCATCTTTGCCTTCCCATTTTCCAACAACGGTTGTTGCCAAAGCATTCCCTAACACATTCGTAGCGCTACGAAACATATCACAAAAATGGTCGATTGGTAGAATTAAAGCAATTCCTTCGATGGGAATATTAAACATGCCGCAGGTGGCGGCCACAATAACCAAACTAGCTCGAGGAACTCCAGCAATTCCTTTACTGGTGAGCATTAATACCAAAAGCATCGTTAATTGTGTTCCCAAATCCAAATGAACTCCATAAGCTTGCGCAATAAAAATACTGGCAAAAGTCATATACATCATGCTTCCGTCTAGGTTAAAAGAATACCCTAAGGGCAACATAAAAGATACTATTTTATCTTTTATTCCAAAACGTTCCAATTCTTCGGTAAGTTTAGGAAAAACAGCTTCACTACTTGTAGTCCCAAAAGCAATTATCAGTGGACTTACTATGTGATGTAGCAATGTTTTTATTCTTTTTCCAAGGAAAATATATCCTACAATAATCAGAAAAAACCATAAAGATGAAATTCCGATCAAGAAAGAACTGAAAAATTTAATATACGTGATAACCAATTCATCCAAGTCTTTTACTGCAAAAACACCCGCAATTGCACCGAAAACACCCAGAGGAGCAAATTTCATTACATAATTGACCATTTTCAAAATGATATGAGAAGTTTTGTCCAATGCCGTTATAACTGGCTTGGCATAACTCCCTATTGAAGCAGCAGCCAATCCGAAAAAAATGGAAAAAATAACAATCTGCAAGATTTCATTATTCGCCATCGCTTCAAAAATACTCTTAGGAAAAATATGCTCCATAAAGTTTTGTGCAGAGAAACTGTGTGTTTTTTCGGTTACTTCGGTAGCGGTAGTTAAGTCGACATTCGTCAAATTTAGTCCTACTCCAGGTTTCAGAATATTTATCCAAAACATCCCTATTAGCAATGAAACAAGAGAAGCACTAAAAAACCATCCTAATGCCTTACCTCCCACTCTGCCAACAGCTTTAACATCGCCAAGCTTGGCTATTCCCACCACTAATGTAGTAAATACCAATGGTGAAATAATCATCTGTACCAAACGAATAAAAACCGTAGCTGCTATTTTGATTGTATCGCTGAATTCTTTGGCGAAATAAACTTCATAATTGGTATGGATGAAAATACCCAAAGTCGCTCCGAGCAACATGGCGATAAGAATTTGAACGGTTAAATTTCTTAATAAAGAGCTTTTTTGGATTTCGGGTTGCGTCATTTTACTTGGTTATTTTAATACCCAATAAAGGCTACAATTCATTTTTGGGCTTTCTGCCAATAAAAGGCACTCAGAAGGTCAATCAAAAATTCAACTAGATTCGAGATCTTTAGAAATTAGTGCTGTAGGTTTTATTTATTAAATAAAAATCAGCAAGAACTATGGCGGCCATGGCTTCAACAATAGGAACTGCTCTAGGAACAACGCAAGGATCGTGACGGCCTTTACCAGTCATTTCGGTAATCTTACCTTTGTTGTCAAGCGATTCTTGTTTTTGCATGATGGTGGCCACAGGCTTGAAAGCCACACGGAAATAAATATCCATGCCGTTGCTTATTCCTCCTTGAATTCCCCCAGAAAGATTCGTTTTTGTAGTACCATCAGGATTATATAAATCGTTGTGTTCGCTTCCTTTCATCTCCGTTCCACAAAAACCACTTCCGAATTCAAATCCTTTTACGGCATTTATTGAAAGCATAGCTTTTCCAAGTTCGGCGTGAAGTTTATCAAAAACAGGTTCGCCCAAACCAATTGGAACATTTTGAATCACACAACTCACGGTTCCACCAACAGTATCGCCTTGTTTTCGAATGTCGCGAATATATTCCTCCATGATAACAGCCGATGCTTCATCTGGACAACGAACAGGGTTGTTTTCAGTTTTTGAAAAATCTAACTCTTGGTAGGGTTTGTCAAGAAAAATGGGTCCTACAGAAGAAACGTAGGCATTTATGGTGATAGTAGGTAATATTTGTTTGGCAATTGCTCCCGCCACTACCCTACTAGCAGTTTCACGAGCTGAACTTCGACCACCCCCACGATAATCACGAAGACCATATTTTTTATCATACACATAATCGGCATGGCTAGGTCTATAGTTATCTTTTATGTGAGAGTAATCATCTGATTTTTGATTCGTATTTGGAATAATAAAACCAATAGGCATCCCAGTTGTTTTACCGTCAAAAATTCCAGAAAGGAATTGCACGTCATCTGGTTCTTTTCGCTGAGTAACTATGGCGGATTGACCGGGTTTTCTTCGAGACATTTCAAATTGAATGGCTTCAAAATCTAATGTAATACCAGAGGGACAACCATCAATAATACCGCCTAAAGCTTCTCCATGTGATTCTCCAAAAGTTGTTATTCTGAATAGTGTTCCGTAGCTGTTTCCTGCCATTGTTCTAAGTTTTGAACAAAAGTACTATTTTAGTTCAAAAATTAAAAGGTTAACCTCATATTTCAAGATAAAGTTTTAACAATTTTAAAATAATACCGCTTATTATTTCAAATTAGTCTAATACAAATTGTACCAATTTGAAATATATTGCTGCATTGAACCAAAAAGATTGGACGAATCAATAATTATAATTGGTAACGAAAACAGTTAGTTTCTAAACCAATCAATTATATTTAAATTTTCACAAAGATATTAGTGTAGTACTTTTTACCGTCTGGATTTTTTCTAATTGAAATTCCAAAATGGGTATAATTTCCTTCTATATTTTCTTTATGAGTAGGGC
>JBIILD010000133.1:0-3373 GCA_044232845.1 Flavobacterium sp. | reverse complement strand
TCTCTCAAAGCGGGTGCAAAAGTAACTAACTCTTTTTTATCTGGCAAGAAAAAAATATTTTATTTTTTTTCTAAAATGCTTTTATCGAATTTTTAAATTTTTCAGGAAGGCTAAGATACGAATCCTTTACACTTCCCACAAAAATATTATCCGATTTTTTCTCTATACCTTCTAAGAACGTCTGCTTGATTGCGGGTGCAAAAGTAGTGCGTTTATCCTGTTTTTAAACCCCTTTTTTAATCTTTTTTTAAAGTATTTTTTAATACATTGAAATCGTGTAGATTGAAAGTGAAAGCTTTTTCTAAATCACAAGGATACGGTCAAGATTTGTGGTTAAACTCTATACCCTAGCACCTATAAAAGTGGAATTCCACACTGTCATGGCGAGACACAAAGCAATCAGCGTGGAGTGGAAAGGATAGCCATTTATACCGCTTTCAACTTAGGTCATTAAAACCATACATACTAAACCAACTTGTTTTTTGCATATCAATATATTTTTCTAAATTAGAAACATTGTATTTGCATATTCAGAAAATTAGCCTCTTCATAAACAAAGAGTTGCATTTCTGAATCTGTTGTTTTTTTTTATGAATCCTGCTATACCTAGATTATACAGCAAAAGTTTTCTGCTTTTCTTTTATCTGATTTTTCGCATCAAAAATATTTTATATAGCAATATTTTAAAATAAAAAGTGACAATAATCAATACAAACAACAAATTCCAAAAAAATTCAACGGGTTTGAAAAACTATCAGATAAAAAAACCGAGCCAAACGGCTCGGTTTTAATAAAAAAAATATTTTTTTTTATTAATTTGTTTGTGACTTTGTTGCAAGATTGTAAATCACTAAGCCAAATCCTATTTTATTGATTGCATCAGCAATGTTATAAGCAACGTCAATGTTTCCAGCAGGGATTAGTCCGTTGTACCATCCTGTTGTCCCCATCATATATCCTAATGGGTAAATTGCCCAACCTACAAGTACAAACCAACATAAAATCTTGTGTGCGGCTAAAACATTTCCACCAGCAGCTTTCGCCAATTTTGCGGCTTCTCCAAGCCATATTTCATAAACAATGGCAAAGTAAGCAACTCCCGAAATGAAGCCCCATAAAGCGGCGCTATCAGTGTAAACAACTTCTCCAAAGTAACCCGTAACTAACATTACCAAGGAATAAATAATCATTTTCCATAGCAACGATTTTTTTGCCCCAGCTACTTTAAGTATCAGGTAAAATTCTAAACACATTAACGGAACGGTTAAAACCCAGTCCACATAACGAAAGAAAGTTGGTGATTCACCAAATGAAGCCCAATAATCTCTCATGTAAAAATAATGTACTGCAGCAATAAAGGTAATTAAACCAGAAACTAAAACTGAGGTACGCCACTTTTTATCAAATTGACTTAATGATAAAAAGAAAAAAGCTGAAGCAGCCATCATGGCCATACAGCCAACAAAAAATGTAAAACCAACATAATCGGTTGGTGACATTTTAGAAATCAAACTCGGAATAAACAAAAAATTAGTCATAATTAATTAAGGTTAATTGGTTAATATTGAAATCAAAAATAAATAAAAAAATTTAGATATAAAATTTATTTTATTAATTTAATTTTTATTATTTTTATACGATAATTAAAAATTTATGAATATATATTCAAATATCGCAATTGTAGCAAGCTTTTTAGGATTGTGGATTGATTCCTTCTTCAATCATAAAAGCCAAATATTTGTAGGTTTTTTATTAATTTTTACTTTTGGAATATTACATGGAGCAAACGATCTACAATTAATAGATAAAATTGACGTCCTAAAAGACAAAAAAAATTCCACCCTACGAATACTTATATATTACATTATGTTTGTTTTGATAGGCATTTTATCATTCTACATTTTTCCGCTTGTAGCACTACTACTATTTATTGTCGTGAGTGCTTATCATTTTGGAGAACAGCAGTGGCAAAAATTACCAAATGATCTACCAATGTTTACTCTTATTTTGTATCGATTCTTGTATGGATTTCTTATCTTATTTTTACTCTTTGTATTTCACACGATCCAGGTACAAAATATTATATCGACTATTACAACTTTTAAAATTCCGGCCGGCTATTTTTGGGAGACATTAAAAGCATCAGGGATTGCTTTTATTTTTATCAGTTGCGTTTTATATTGGAAAATCCTACAAATAAGAAAAAAACTCCTTTTAGAATTTTTTTATTTAATTGTTTTTGCAATAATTTTCAAATCTTCCAGTTTGATCTGGGGATTTGCAATTTATTTTGTTGTTTGGCATAGCATTCCATCTATTATAGATCAAATCAAATTTCTAAACGGCTCGGTATCTAAAAAACATTTTTTGTCCTATTGCAAAGCAGCGGGAGTATATTGGTTCGTATCAATACTAGGCATTGCTTTTATCTACTTAGTTTTTAAAGATGAACAACTTTTCAACGCCGTATTTTTCTCTTTTTTAGCAGCTATCACATTTCCTCATGTTCTTGTTATCACAAAAATGTTTCAAAAGAAGACTGTCTAATATCATTCTTACATACAGCTGTTCCGGGGAAAAGCAATCAAAAGTATAGAAGCGGAAACTGATTTCAATGGGATTGAAATATCAAAATAAACTTTCAAAATAGGTTAATAGTCGGGAAATAACCCCTTTCTTTTCTTTAAAGTCTACACCTTTTTTTTCTACTTTTTCAAAAGCGCTGTATGTTGAAACAAAAAAAAGCTAAAAAACAACCCAAAACTATGATGTTGAGGATAATAATTCCTAAGTTTTCCATACTACTTTTTTAATTTAAGATTCAGAAATATTAATAATCCAAGAATAGTAGGAGGCCATAACCCTATAAAAATGGCGCGATCTGAATCTTTTAAAACCAAATAATTGTACTCCGATATAAATATCAAAACCACGACCAATAACAATATAAACAACTCAGATTTCTTGAATTTAGTAAACGTATTGCTTTGCTTTAAATTTAGTTAAAGATAAAAATTAATGCTGTAGAATAGCAAAATATTACAACTTTAACTATTGTTTATTTTAATAAGAAAGTAAAATGCATATATTTAAATTTTTTTTTTAATTTTCATAGTAAATAAGCAATCAGGTCGTTATGTATTATAAATTCTTATTTTTCCTATACGATTTTGGTTAATCTATTTTATAGACTATAACACTTGCGAAAATTTTAACAATATCATGAAAACCCTTGTTGCAATTATACTAATCAATAAACTCAAAAAATAAATTTTTTATGACAAAATTAAATTCATTGTGTGTTTTTCTGTTGTCTGATAATTTTAAGAAAAAAATTGAAAAGAGTATTATCTTTTTATCTATCAGTTCCTTT
>JBIILD010000132.1:0-3417 GCA_044232845.1 Flavobacterium sp. | reverse complement strand
AAATCACGCGTTTTGGTTTTGCCTCAACGATATAATTGTAATAATCACGTTGACGAGTTGGGTTTAAATACAAAGTAACCGTATCAATGTTTTTGAGAGGAATCGCTTTAGTATGAATTTTTATTCCAGCAACTTCACCCGAATTTTGACCGATAGCAAGGACGGGATATCCTTTTTCAACAAGCATTGTAATGGCTTTATAGGCATATCTATCCTGTTTTGCAGAAGCGCCAAGCACCAAGGTTTTTTTATTTTTCATTGGACAAAAGTACAAAAAAAGGAACGGTTTGTTATTCTTCTCGTGGCAGGAAAATTTCCGCCATCATACACCTGGCACTTCCACCTCCATAGGCTTCAATAGTCTCAAGGCTAGAACTTAAAATAGTCACATGTTCTTCGAGTTGGGCAATTTGTTTTTTTGTCAAACTTTGATGCGCCGAACTGCTCATCACTAAATACCTTCTCTCATCAGCCCCTATTACTTCAAGCATATTTCCGGCAAAATTATTGACTTGGGCTTCCGTAATCAAAATAACCTCCTTTTCATCTCCCCTTAAACTGTCCAACACCATTTTGCGTTCTTTTTTATCGTCGATACAATCGGCACAAATCACTGCAAAGGTCTCGCCAATACACATCATCACATTAGTGTGGTAAATCAATTTTCGCGCGCCGTTCACCGTTTGAAAGGCTTCGAACAATACAGGGTAAAATTCAAAATCTTCGCAGAATTCTATGAATAATTCTTCTTCGGCACGAGGTGACAGGGCACAATACGCTTTGCCATTTTGTCTATCCAAAACGATACTTCCAGTACCTTCCAAATAAAATTCATCTTCCTCGGCAGAAGTATAATCCATAATTTCGTTAATAACAAAACCATTGTCTTCTAGAACATCAAGAATATCTTCGCGACGCTCCTCACGGCGGTTTTCGGCAAATAGAGGGTATAAAACCACGTCGCCATTTTCGTGAAAGGAAATCCAGTTATTAGGGAAAATACTGTCTGGCGTGTCTGTATTTGTATTATCGTCGACGACAATAACATTTACCCCAACTTCACGTAGTTTTAAGACCAAAGCATCGAACTCTTCTTGTGCCTTTGCATTCACCGTTGCTGGTAATAGATTTTCTAATTCCTTTTGGTAATAATTATTTACCGTCGTTTGCTCATTCATACGGAATGCCACAGGGCGAATCATCAAGGTAGAATTTGTAGTTTGGTTCATTGCCTTTGTTATAGGTTATTAGTTGATCGTTGTAAGTTGTATGAATTGCAAAATTACGTTTTCCAATTATCTTCTACATACTTTATAAAATTATATATCTTAGCGCTTAACTCATTGTGTCCATTGATAAATCCCTGTTCATTTTCTCTCTTTCTGAAAAAACAATCAATTCACTTGCAACTCGTTTATCAAAAGTTGCATTTATTAGTTGAATTCAAGATTTAAAATTTCTTAACGAACCTTAATTAACTGAATTGTTTTGAGAAAAAAATTGAATGTTCACAGTATTTCTAGTAGAACTATTTTTTAATGAGGTCGGTTACAAACCGAAAATCACTTCCTCAAAGTCGGAGACTTTGCGGAGCTGGTTAAGAAAATTAAGATTTAAAATTTCTTAACGAACCTTAATTAACTGAATGGTTTTGAGAAAAAAATCGAATGTTCACAGTATTTCTAGTAGAACTATTTTTTTAATGGGGTCGGTTACAAACCGAAAATCACTTCCTCAAAGTCGGAGACTTTGCGGAGCTGGTTAAGAAAATTAAGATTTAAATTTCTTAACGAACCTTAATTAACTGAATGGTTTTGAGAAAAAAATTGAATGTTCACAGTATTTCTAGTAGAACTATTTTTTTAATGGGGTCGGTTACAAACCGAATATCACTTCCTCAAAGTCGGAGACTTTGCGGAGCTGGTTAAGAAAATTAAAATTTAAAATTTCTTAACGAACCTTATTTAGCTGAATGGTTTTGAAAAAAAAATTGAATGTTCACAGTATTTCCAGTAGAACCATTTTTTAATGGGGTCGGTTACAAACCGAATATCACTTCCTCAAAGTCGGAGACTTTGAGGAGCTGGGTTCGGTTTTTATTGGATAATTTGAAATGACAAGCGGCATTATGATCTTTTATCTATAGAGACAAATTCTCTCAAAGCATACCCAGTATATACTTGCCTAGGTCTTCCAATAGGCTCTTTGTTTAACCTCATTTCTTTCCATTGGGCTATCCAACCCGGCAATCTACCAATAGCAAATAGAACTGTAAACATATCGGTCGGGATTCCTAAAGCTCTATATATAATTCCGGAGTAGAAATCCACATTTGGATATAATTTTCTGGAAACAAAATATTCATCGGCCAATGCTAAAGCTTCTAATTTTTTGGCGATGTCTAAAATAGGATCATCAACGCCTAATGTTGCCAAAACTTCATCAGCCGCTTTTTTGATAATTTTCGCTCTTGGGTCAAAGTTTTTATACACTCGGTGACCAAAACCCATCAATCTAAAAGGGTCGTTTTTATCTTTGGCTTTAGCCATGTATTTTTCAGCATCTCCACCATTTGCTTGGATTTCCTCTAACATTTCTAGAACTGCTT
Organism: Flavobacterium sp.; assembly: GCA_044232845.1. GTDB lineage: Bacteria > Bacteroidota > Bacteroidia > Flavobacteriales > Flavobacteriaceae > Flavobacterium. The sequence continues at coordinate 809 of JBIILD010000132.1, read as the reverse complement.
GATTTGCTCCACCGTGTAAGGGACCCCAAAGTGCCGAAATTCCGGCAGAAACAGAGGCGAATAAACCCGCATGTGAAGAACCTACCATTCTTACAGTTGATGTTGAACAGTTTTGTTCGTGATCAGCATGAAGGATAAATAATTTATCCAAGGCTTCCACCACTACCGGATTTGCTTTATAGGGTTGGGTTGGCAATTTAAACATCAATTGCATGAAGTTTTCAACGTACCCTAAAGTATTATCATAATAATTCAATGGATATCCCATGCTTTTTCTATAGGTCCAAGAGGCGATTACAAGGAATTTCCCTATTAATTTACAAACCGCTTCATACAATTCGTCTTTGTTCTCTGGATTTACAGCTTTAGGATTAAAAGCAATCAATGCACTGGTCAAAGCGGATAAAACACCCATTGGATGTGCCGTTTTAGGAAAACCATCAATGATGTTTTTCATTTCCTCATTGACCAAGGTGTGTTTTCTAATATGAGCCTCAAAATCTTTTAACGCTACCGATGTAGGCAATTCCCCAAAAATCAATAAATAACTTACTTCAAGAAAATTTCCTTTAGCTGCTAATTCTTCAATAGAATAACCTCTATAATGCAAAATTCCCTCTTCTCCATCCAGAAAAGTGATTTCGCTTTTACAAGAACCTGTGTTTTTATATCCTGGATCTAGTGTGATTGCTCCTGACAAATCACGTAATTTACTGATATCGATGGACATCTCATTTTCACTTCCAATAAATATTGGAAACTCATATTTTTTGCCTTCGATTTCAAGTGTTGCTGTTTTTGACATAGTG
>JBIILD010000131.1:0-3449 GCA_044232845.1 Flavobacterium sp. | reverse complement strand
GTTAATAATTTTATAGATTTTACGGATAATAATTTAAAAATTTTAAAATTTATACCTGACGAAAGAGAACCCTTAGCAAGAAATTTAATACTAGATTATTACGGTTATATCCCTATAATTTCTTTACGGAACTTTCCTTTAGATGTTACTGTCAATAAAGTAATAAAACGAGTTTTTGATATTATTTTTTCAATTATTATTATAATTGGGGTATTGTCATGGTTAACACCAATACTTTATATAATAATAAAAACAGAATCAAAAGGCCCCTTTATTTTTAGGCAAAAACGAAATGGCTTAAATTATCATGAGTTTTATTGCTATAAATTTAGGTCAATGAATTTAAATGAAATTGCAGACCTAGAGCAAGTTTCAAAAAATGACATAAGAATTACAAACGTTGGTAAATTTTTAAGACAGAGCAGTATTGATGAATTACCTCAGTTTTTTAATGTTTTATTAGGCAATATGTCTGTAGTAGGGCCGAGACCTCACATGGTAAGCCATACTGAAATGTATGCAAAGCGGATAGATAAATTCATGGTAAGGCATTTTATTAAACCTGGGATTACAGGATTAGCTCAAAGCAATGGATTTAGAGGAGAAGTAGCAACCGAAAAAGATATTATAAACAGAGTAAAATATGATATCTTTTATTTAGAAAATTGGTCTCTCCTATTAGATTTAAAAATCATTCTTCAAACGGTACTAAACATCTTAAAAGGGGAAGATAAAGCGTATTAGTATGGAAAATATACTAGTATCGATAGTAATACCAACCTTCAACTCTGAAAAATTTATTGCTGAAACCATAGAATCGATACAAACCCAAACTTTCACCAATTGGGAAGTCGTTGTTGTCGATGATGGTTCCTCAGATAAAACGGTTTCAATACTATCCAAAATTGCCCAATTGGATAAAAGAATCCATTTTTTTCAACTTGAAAAAAATTCAGGTGCTGGAATTGCCCGGAACCTGGCTTTGTCCAAAGCCAATGGAAGGTATATTGCTTTTTTGGATTCGGATGATTTATGGAAACCAACTAAACTCGAGAAGCAAATCAAGTTCATGACAAAAAATAATTTGCCTTTTACTTTTTCTTTCTATGATTGTATCGATGAAGAAGGAAAACCACTGAACAAAAGAGTTGAAGCCCCAAGAAATCTCTCCTACAATCAATTATTTTATTGTAATTATGTTGGCAATCTTACGGGGATTTATGATGTGAATTACTTTGGGAAGATACCTATTTCCCCCATCCGAAAACGTCAGGATTGGATACTATGGCTAACGATTTTAAAAAAAATAAAAACGGCACAACCAACCCCAGAAAGCTTGGCTTTTTATAGAGTTAGGCAAAATTCAATTTCCGCCTCAAAGCTTGATTTATTAAAACACAATTTCAATGTTTATAAAACGTTTCACGGGTTTAATATGGTAGTTTCATTAGTTTGTATGATTGGGTTTTTATTTACCCAATTGATTATAAAACCAACGTACATCAAGAGATTAAATTAACGAAACAAACTGTTTCAATTTCCCGCTTTTACTTCGCTTCAATTTTTCTTTTCGGATGAATGTAAAGACCAATCCTTTTTCTAAATATAAGGCAATTGCGGCTTCCATTTTTTGGATTTGTTCCAAATTCAATTCCGTTTCGCTTACATATTCAATGTCAAAAGTATCGATTTTAGTTTGTTTAATGACAAATTCTTTTACGTTGCCATCGTCTTCGATGATGCTTTTGGTTACGTAATAAAAAGTCAAACCAGGAGATTTTTTTCCGCTTGGCAAGACAGCAACATCATTGGTTCGACCAATTAATTGTTGCAGAATCGGTTTTTTTAACGTGCTTTTTGTATCCAAAATTCCAATGTCGCCAATCTCGTATCTAATAAAGGGGTGTGCTTTATTGAACAAAGAGGTAATTACAATTCGACCTTCTTTTCCATAAGGCAAAACGTTGTTTTCGGGGTCTAAAATTTCCACAAAAAGCGTTTCAGAATTCACTAGCCATTCGCCATCAGTCCCGTCGTTTCGGGATTCGAAAGCGATTAAATCCAGTTCCGAAGCACCATATTCATTGACAATAGGAACTCCAAATTGTTTTTCCAGCAGGATTTTGTCGTTCTCAAAAAGCATTTCAGAAGTGACCACACAAACTTTCAAAGTTGGACAAATAGTTGTTAAAACAATATTTTTTTTCTGTAAAAACCTGGCGAACAAAACAATTGAACTAGTGTAACCATTGATATAATCGAAATTTCTGGTTTTGAATTGTTTTAAAAATTCTTCTAAAACGGCATCCGACAAATCGAAAATTGAAAACCGGAAGCGGTTACTCAAAAAATCTTTAAAGCGTTCTTTTTTGTTTCCTATAAAATCCAAAGGAATTCCATAAAAACGGGCTTGATAAGAACTATTAAAATCAATTCCGTGCCAGCTAAACCGATTGATGTTATTAGCCCAAGTCAAGGCATGACAAAACTTGTCTTTGGCAAAAACAAAAGGATCGCCACTCGAACCCGAAGTTTTATTGACGTATATATTTTTTAAAGTATATCCAATTGAAAGCCTCTCAATTAAAGGTTTCTGTAAGTCTTTTTTGGTCATTACCGGCAAATCATTCCAGTTTTGAAAACGGGTTTCGCCAACCAATTTTTGATAAAACGAATTGTTTTTTAAGTGAAATTCAACAATTTCTTGTTTTTTGGTTTCAAGGAAAATTTCGAATTCTTGTTCGGGAATAGATTGAATTTTTCGCAACTCAGCCTTGGCTTTCTTTATTGGAAAACCATTTAGTTGGAGCGATAAATCGAAAAGAGGAAACATCTAGGCTACTTTTTGGACATTAAATCGTTTGATGGATTCCAGTACTTGCTTTTTATTTTCAGTTTCTTCCTCAATGTCGTAATCATCTTGAAGACCTAGCCAAAATTTGGCTGAATTTCCAAAATATTGGCTCAGCCGTAAAGCGGTGTCTGCGGTTATTCTTCGGTTTCCTTTAATGATTTCAGAAATTCTAGTTTGCGGAATTTTCAAATCCTTGCACAGACGGTAAGAGGTTATTTCCAAAGGAATAAGAAATTCCTCCATCAAAATCTCACCTGGATGTATGTTTTTTAGTTTTTCCATAATTTTCAATTTTAATGATAATCAACAATATCAACATTAATTGCATTTCCGTTTTCCCAAATAAAAATAATACGCCATTGATTGTTAATTCTGACGCTGTAATAATCCTTTAATTTCCCGCTTAATTTTTCTAATCGGTTAGAAGGAGGAATTCTTAAGTCAATCAAATCTTGGGAGTTATTTAGTATTCTTAGCTTTCTTCTGCCCATTTGTTGTACTTCTAACGCTGGTTTTTTTACAACAATCCCGTTCCAAATTTTTTCAGTTTCTTTAGATCCAAATGAAATTATCATATCTTTTGCGTTACTAACGT
>JBIILD010000089.1:0-6981 GCA_044232845.1 Flavobacterium sp. | reverse complement strand
CTTTTATCAGCGAGTTCCAATTTGACCTCAAGAAATTCAAGGATATTGTCCGTTTAACCGATGGGTACGATATTCAGGATGCCATCAATTCAGCTTACAGTAATTTCAGTATCGAAGACACTGCTTTTATCGTTCGTTCGAATAAAAGAGCCAATCAATACAATGAACAAATTCGAACGAAGATTTTAGATAAAGAAAGTGAACTATCAACCGGAGATTTTTTGATGGTGGTAAAAAACAATTATTTTTGGTTGAAAGATTCCGATGAAGCTGGTTTTATTGCTAATGGCGATATCATCGAAGTGTTGGAGATTTTCAATATCAAGGAATTATACGGTTTCAATTTTGCCAAAGTAAAAATAAGAATGGTCGATTATCCCAACCAGATTCCGTTTGAAACCGTCCTGTTATTGGACACCATAAAAAGTGAATCACCTTCCTTGACTTACGAAGAATCCAACCGATTGTATCAGGAAGTCCTGAAAGATTATGAAGGCGAAACCAAGTTCAAGCAATTCCAAAAAGTCAAGGCCAACGAATATTTCAATGGTCTGCAAGTCAAGTTTTCTTATGCAATAACCTGTCATAAATCGCAAGGCGGACAGTGGAATACGGTTTTTATTGAACAACCGTATTTGCCTGATGGTATCAACAGAGATTACATTCGCTGGTTGTACACAGCAATGACGAGAGCTAAAAACAAATTATATTTGATTGGTTTTAAGGACGAGAGTTTTGCGGAATAAAGTTTATATTTGAAAAATTAATAGAACTATATTTTGTGCCTTTGAATCTTCGTGGCAAAATAAACATATAAAATGAAAATAATAGCAGTTATTCCCGCACGTTACGCTTCCACACGATTTCCAGCCAAACTGATGCAGGATTTGGGAGGAAAAACCGTGATTTTAAGAACTTATGAAGCAGCACTACAATCTCATCTTTTTGACGATGTTTTTGTGGTTACGGATTCGAATTTAATTTATGATGAAATTGTTTCAAATGGCGGTAAAGCCATTAGGAGCATCAAGGAACACGAATCAGGAAGCGATAGAATTGCAGAAGCCGTTGAAAATGTGGACGTAGATATTGTGGTGAATGTGCAAGGCGATGAACCATTCATTAATACTGAAGCTTTGAGAAAACTGATTGCAGTATATAAAAACGACACCGAAAAGAAAGTGGACTTAGCTTCCCTAATGTTTGAAATCACCGAGGAAGCCGACATCATCAATCCGAATAATGTGAAAGTAGTGGTGGACCAAAACGGTTTTGCTTTGTACTTTTCCCGTTCTGTAATTCCCTATCCACGAGAGAAAAATGTAGGGGTTCGTTATATGCAGCACATCGGGATTTATGCTTTTAGAAAACAGGCTCTTTTGGATTTTTATAGTTTGCCAATGATGTCATTGGAAGCCTCTGAAAAACTGGAACAATTGCGCTATCTGGAATTTGGTAAACGCATCCAAATGGTCGAAACCTCAGATAAAAGTATTGGAATAGACACGCCCGAAGACTTGGAAAAGGCAAGAAAGATGCTGTGATTCAGGATTCGTTTTCAATGTCAAAATAGCCTTTGGATTTTATTTTGGTGGAGAAAAAATTCAGAAATAATACTACAAAAAATAAGAACAATAAGGCTTGTACACTAACCAATACTTTTCCAATGGTAGTTATAGGATAATAATCGCCATATCCTATTGAAGAGGAGGTGACTATACTAAAGTAGACGGCGTCAAACCAAGTGTCGAAAGGTTTGTTTAAATAAGTATCGCAAGAATATAAAACCCCAAAAGCTAATATAATCTCCATATAATTGAGGAAAAGCAGCAGCATCGATCTTTTGTAGGAACGTGGTTTTGAAAACATATCCGAAGCAAAGATAAGCGTAGGAATGTATAAGATGGTTTCGAGAAGGACATAAAGCATTATTCCAATAATAAAATTAGTGTGTTGCCATTGATAAATTAAAATCAATAAAGGGAAAGTTACTTTAAGCAGAACATAAAAATCTAAAGCCAAATCACGATATTCATATCCTTTGAGACTTACAAGATATTTTATATAAACTCCGGGGAATAGCAATTGAGAAGAGGAAAGAAACAATCGCATAATTTTCTCAATCCCATTATCGTTTTGATGATCATTATTCCAAATTGCCTTAATATTTTTTACGCGTTTCTGCACAGGATTGTAATCCTGTTTTACAATCTTTGAGATATTCCCTAGTAGCATTTTTTTTAGAATGGATTTCATAAAATAGCGAATAAAATAAGTATCCTAAATTTACGAAATATTTGCTACTATTTTATAAAAAGCATTCGTTTTATAATCTGCTTGGTTGCAGCCTTTAAAAAAATGATTGTTTGCTAAAGTAAATGTAAAGATGTTTACATTTGCGAAAAAAAAATGAACTCCATGAATTTAGAACAATTATTCAACCTATATAAAGAGCCTTCATTGCAGGGGCGTTATGTTACCTTGGATTCAATTGTCCCATTATTGAATAGATTCAACACCAGTAATCAGCTAGAAATCATAGGTAATTCTGTTCTTAATAATCCGATATATAAATATCAAATAGGAAATGGAAAAACAAAAATGCTGTTTTGGTCTCAAATGCACGGAAACGAGAGCACCACTACAAAAGCACTTTTTGATCTTTTTAATGTATTAAATAGCGATTCTGAATTAGCCCGTAATTTGCTTAGTGCATTTACTTTTTGTTTTATTCCCATGCTAAATCCTGATGGAGCCCAACTTTATACTCGAGAAAATGCCAATAAAGTGGATTTGAATCGGGATTCCCAGAACTTGTCACAACCAGAAAGTAAGGTTTTGCGTAAAGCTTTTGAGAATTTCAAACCGGATTATTGTTACAATCTGCATGATCAACGTACTATTTTTGGAGTTGGAAGCACTAATAAACCGGCTACTTTGTCCTTTTTGGCACCAGCCTATAACGAAGCTCGAGAAATAAATGAGTCGCGGCTAAAAGCGATTAATCTGATTGCTGGGATAAATACGGTTTTACAGCAGTATATTCCAAATCAAGTAGGACGTTTTGACGATTCGTTTAATATCAATTGTATTGGAGATACATTTCAGTCGTTGAGCGTGCCTACGCTTTTATTTGAGGCTGGGCATTTTGCCAATGATTATAATAGAGAAGAGACCCGAAAATATGTTTTTATGGCTTTGGTTTCGAGTTTGCAAATACTTGCCGAAAACGATGTAGTAATTAACAAAATCGACAATTATCTGATTATTCCTCAAAATAAAGTTGTTTTTTATGATTTTATTTATAAAAATATCAAAATAAATTATGATGGTATTGAAATAATCACCAATTTTGCAGCTCAATACAAGGAGGAATTAATTGGTAATAAAATTTATTTTAATGCTTATATTGTTAAAATAGGTGAATTAGATGATTATTTCGGACATATAGAATATGATGGATGTGGAGGTTTATATCACGATGGTCAGGGTGATTTTCCAAAATTAAATCAAAAGGCTGACTTTTATTTAGATAATGATTTAAAGTTTGTTAATGGTTTGATTATATCTTAAAATAACATCAATTTTTTTGTGAATTTTTGCAGGTGCAACTAATAATATTAATATAAGAATTATGAGTAAGTTTCGTTTAGATGAAGTAGATCACCAGATATTGGATATGTTGATAGACAATACTAGAATTCCGTTTACGGACATTGCTAAGAAATTATTAATATCTGCTGGAACTGTTCATGTTAGGGTAAAAAAGATGGAAGATGCAGGCATTATAATGGGTTCGTCACTAGTACTTGATTATGATAAACTAGACTATTCCTTTATAGCTTACGTTGGGGTCTTTTTAAATAATACCTCGCAAACCAAATTTGTTTTGCAGCGAATTAACGAGATTCCTTTCGTAACAGTCGCTTCAGTAACAACAGGGAAATTTAATATTTTTTGCAAGATTAGAGCAAAAGACACTAAGCATGCCAAGGATGTAATATTTATGATCGATGACATCGAAGGGGTTTACAGAACAGAAACCATGATTTCCTTGGAAGAGAGTATAAATGATAAAAAGCGTTTGATGCATACTATTTTTAAGAACATGTAATTCACTTGAAAGTTATCTATAAATACAACCTCCAGTGAATGCTTGAGGTTTTTTTTTGATTTACTAATACCAACTATAACTAATTTAGCCCTTATGTATACGCTTCCGAAAATAGACCGTTTCAATCAAGAAGTTCTTTCTAAATACCATATTTACAATAGTGTTTTTATTACATTGCCATTTGATTCTATTGACAATACGGGAGTTTTATTACCATTGTTTACAGATGTTTGCGACACTGGTTTCAAAAAGCAGGAAACACCGAAAGAAATTGTGAATTTCTTTGATAAAAAATATTTACACAGTGTCTCCGAAAAGGAAAAAATTGATTTAATGTTTCGTTTTATTCAATATATAGAGCGTCAGATTGTTCTTTTTGATGCCATTGAAGACGCTGCATTCGCTGTTGTAAATAATATAGAGGGTATCGGTTCGTTGCGGGATATCAAAGAAAAATCCGATGTAGATAATAATAAAGAGGAGTTAATTGATTGCTTGGAAAACTTCAATGTGCGCACCGTATTAACTGCTCATCCAACACAATTTTATCCTGGAGCCGTTTTGGGTATTATCAATGATTTGACAGATGCTATTCGTAAAAACAATCTACTTGAAATTAAACAACTGTTAGCGCAATTAGGAAAAACACCTTTCATCCAAAATGAAAAACCGAATCCTTTTGATGAAGCCGTTAGTTTAATCTGGTATTTAGAAAATGTTTTTTATGAAACTTCTGGAGAAATGATTCATTATCTTCAAAAGAATCTTTTAAATGGAGAGCCTATCAAAAATCAATTAATAAAATTAGGATTTTGGCCTGGTGGTGATCGAGATGGAAATCCTTTTGTAACTACTGAAATTACGCTAAAGGTTGCTGATAGACTTCGTACTTCAATATTGAAATGCTATTATGTTGAAATGAGAAATTTAAAAAGGAAATTGACTTTCTCCGGGGTTAATGTTTTAGTGTCTGAATTAGAGTACAAATTATACCGCTCTGTTTTTTATTCAAAAGGAGAGATTTATATTTCTTTAGAGGAATTTAAATCACAATTGATTAAAATAAAAACAATTATAGTTGAGCAACATCAATCTTTGTATTTAGAAGAATTAGAGGCGCTGCTTATCAAAGTAAACTTGTTTGGATTTCATTTTGCTTCCTTAGACATTCGTCAGAACAGTAAAATACACGATGCTGTTTTTAAAGATGTGGTCAACTATTATTTGAATACAGGGACTAATGTGTTTCCGGAGAATTATTTTCAATTGACAGAAAATGAAAAGTTTGATGTGTTGTCAAAAGTAAAAGGAAATCTTGATCCCAACGTATTTGACAATGAAATTACAAAATCAACTTTAGAATCAATCCAAGCCATTAAAAAAATACAAGTCACTAATGGAGAGTCGGGCTCTGATAGGTATATCATTAGTAATAATGAAAGTGCCTTAAATGTTATGGAAACTTTTGCGCTTTTCCATTTAAACAATTGGGAAGATTTGTCAGTGGATATTATTCCATTGTTTGAATCAGTCGAAGATTTGCAAAATGCCCATATTATTATGGAAAAACTTTATACTAATCCGGCCTATGCCAATCATTTAACAAACAGAAATAACAAGCAAACAATAATGCTTGGCTTCTCTGACGGAACAAAAGATGGGGGATATTTGATGGCTAACTGGAGTATTTATAAAGCCAAAGAAGAACTTACTACAATGTCAAGAAAATACGGAATTCATGCTATTTTCTTTGATGGTCGTGGTGGACCTCCAGCCCGTGGAGGTGGTAAAACGCATAAATTCTATGCGTCATTGGGACCAAAGATTGAAAATAGCGAGATTCAGGTAACTGTTCAGGGGCAAACCATAAGTTCTAATTTTGGAACTTTAGATTCTTGTCGTTATAACTTAGAAAATTTATTAAGTGCGGGTATTACAAATCAGGTTTTTAGTAAAGGTAAAAATGAATTGTCTATCGATGAATCAGCTATTTTGGATCAATTAGCAGGTTTAGGGTATGAAAAATATTTGAGTTTCAAGAATCACCCTAAATTCATTCCTTATTTAGAACAAATGAGTACCTTGAAATATTATGCTAAAACTAACATTGGCAGTCGTCCTTCAAAAAGAAGCAAATCTGAAACATTAGATTTTGCTGATTTGAGAGCTATTCCGTTTGTTGGTTCTTGGAGCCAATTAAAACAGAATGTACCTGGTTTTTTTGGAGTGGGTACGGCACTTAAACATTTTGAGGATACCAATCAATGGGATAAAGTTCAAGATTTATATAATCATTCATTATTTTTTAAAACTTTATTGGAAAACAGTATGATGTCTTTAGCAAAATCATTTTTTCCGTTAACGGCTTATATGAAGAAAGATCCAGAATTCGGTGATTTTTGGCAAATAATTTATGACGAGTTTTTGGAAACCAAAAGATTACTTTTAAAAATTGCTGGTCATAAGGGATTGATGGAAAATTATCCTGATGGAAAAGCTTCTATTGATATCAGAGAGCGTATTGTACTGCCATTGTTGACAATACAGCAATATGCTTTGTTGCGAATAAGTGAGTTGAACAAGGAATTAAGCCCAGACTTAAGCCTAATAAAAACTTACGAGAAGATTGTGACACGATCCCTTTTTGGCAATACAAATGCGAGTAGAAACTCGGCGTAATCCCATTTTATTAACCCTATTTAGTTATACAAAATAGCTATTATTTTTTAAAACCCTTCTTGTTCTTACGTTTAAGATGGCTATAAATGTCGATTCAACTGATTAAGTATTTAATAATAGATTTTTTGAATGCTTTATCTTTCAATTTTTGTTCTATTGCACACCTTTATTCAAAGGATAATTGTTTG
>JBIILD010000099.1:0-5640 GCA_044232845.1 Flavobacterium sp. | reverse complement strand
TATAGTAACAATTGAATCTGATATGTGATTCTTTTGTCTTATTTTGGGGAATAGCATAATATCAAAATTTTCCTTTTAGACTTAGGCAATATTAATCGCTACTTTCTTAACTATAAAATTCACTAGGAATTCCCTAATTAAGCTATCTTTGCACTTTTTATTTTTTTTAATGGTTTGAGCTAATCTTCTAACCCCATAACCTACTAATCTTAAAGATGATTACAGTTAACGATATCTCCGTTCAATTTGGCGGAACTACTTTATTTAGCGATGTTTCTTTTGCCATAAACGAAAACGACAAAATTGCCCTTATGGGCAAAAACGGAGCAGGAAAATCAACGCTTCTAAAAATTATTGCAGGGCAAAGTAAGCCTTCAACTGGAAATGTTTCAGCGCCAAAAGAAGCTGTAATTGCTTATTTGCCCCAGCATTTATTAACCACCGACGGAGCGACAGTTGTGGAAGAAACAGCAAAAGCCTTTGGCGAAATATTCAATATGAAGTCAGAAATTGATGAAATCAATGAGCAATTAACCATTCGCACCGATTATGAAAGTGATGCGTACATGAAATTGATTGAAAGGGTTTCTGATTTGAGTGAGAAGTTCTATGCTATCGAAGAAGTGAATTACGAGGCTGAAATAGAGAAGATATTAATTGGCTTGGGTTTTGTTCGGGAAGATTTTAAGCGTCAGACTTCCGAATTTTCTGGTGGTTGGAGAATGAGAATCGAATTGGCTAAAATCCTTTTGCAAAAACCAGACTTGATTTTGCTAGATGAACCCACGAATCACATGGATATTGAAAGCATTCAATGGTTGGAGGATTTCTTGATCAATTCTGCCAAAGCCGTTGTGGTTATTTCTCACGATAGAGCTTTTGTAGATAATATTACCAATCGTACTATTGAAGTAACTATGGGGCGGATTTATGACTATAAAGCTAAATACTCCCATTATTTGGAATTGAGGAAAGACCGACGTTTGCATCAGCAAAAAGCATACGATGAGCAACAACGAATGATAGCTGACAATAGAACTTTTATAGATCGTTTTAAAGGAACTTTTTCTAAGACGGATGCGGTTCAATCAAGAGTTAAAATGCTAGAAAAGTTGGTTATTGTTCAAGTGGATGAAGTGGATACTTCGGCTTTGAAATTGAAATTTCCATCGGCTGTTCGCTCTGGTCAATATCCAGTCATTGTAAAAGAAATGTCCAAGTCTTATGGAAATCACGTTGTTTTTAAGGATGCCAATATCGTGATTGAAAGAGGGCAAAAAGTAGCTTTTGTAGGTAAAAATGGGGAAGGAAAATCGACGATGATCAAAGCTATTATGAAAGAAATAGGGATTGACAGTGGCTCATTAGAAATTGGACACAATTCCCAAATAGGATATTTTGCTCAGAATCAAGCGGCTTTATTAAATGAAAACGCCACTATTTTTGAAACTATAGATGATATTGCAGTAGGAGATGTTAGAACTAAAATTAAGGATATTCTAGGGGCTTTTATGTTTCATGGCGATGATGTGACCAAGAAAGTAAAAGTGCTTTCAGGTGGAGAAAAAACACGTTTGGCAATGATAAAATTATTGTTGGAACCCGTTAATTTATTGATACTCGATGAGCCTTCAAATCATTTGGATATGAAAACCAAAGACATCATTAAAGATGCTTTGCGAGATTTTGACGGGACATTAATTTTGGTTTCGCACGACAGAGATTTCTTGGATGGTTTGGCTACCAAAGTATTTGAATTTGGAAACAAGCGGGTAAAAGAACATTTTGAAGATATCGCTGGTTTCTTGTCACATAAAAAAATGCAAAATCTTAGAGAAATGGAGAAGTAAATAGAGGTAATTTAATTCAGATATAATGATTCGCAAGGATTTTACTTGTGTCTTTTTTTGTTTAATTTATTTTCTACTTAAAGCATTGAAAATATGTGTATTAAAATTATATTTAGTAACTTGTAGTAGAATTTTTTATCAATATAAAAAATTACACGTTATGAGAAAAATAATTTGTGTTTTAGTGGTTTTAACAACTGGTTTGTTAAGTTTACCTGTGTTTTCCCAAATAGAAAATGAACCTGTCGCTTTAGGTTTGCCTGGCGATAACCTAAATCTTTATGCTGTATTAGATGTTTTTCAAAAGTCACCCACTTTAGAATCATTTGAGAGAGCTATAAATGATAGAGATTCTCATATCAATAATTTTGATTTAAACAATGACAATATCATAGATTATATTGAGGTTGAGAGCAATAGGAAAGGCAATAATTTTTCTGTTGTGCTTCGAGTTGCTGTAAACAGTAATGAATATCAAGATGTTGCCGTTATTGAGGGATATAAAAATAAGGCAGGAAAAGTTATTGTGCAAATTATTGGTGATGAAGACTTATATGGGGAAAATTATGTCGTAGAGCCTTCGAGACCAGAAATCCCAAATCCGGGATATACGGTCAATAGAAAAATCTTTGTCAATAGATATGCGAATGGGGTTTACTATGTCAATGATTGGCCAATCATTATTTCTCTTTTTTCACCAACATTTTCGGTTTACATTTCCCCTTGGCATTGGGGGCTTTACCCTTCATATTGGTCTCCTTGGCCTCCCATATATTACCATGTTTATTGGGGTTTTCACAGTCATTATTACCGTAATAATTATTACCGAAGATGGGGTTATGTTCGGTATCCGGTAAATCACACGTATTATTATACTAACCGACGAAAAAGTTCACCTATTGTGAGACAAAATAGATTAGAAGGAAGGTATAATAGAGTTTATGACGGCAGAACTTATAGAAGACCAAACGTTCCCGAGGCAAGAAGAATTTCGCCAATCAGAAGAAATGAATCTCCCGCCATTCGACGTTCAGAAATTCCTTCAGGAACTCGTCAGCCAATGAAACAGGTAGTTCCATCAACATCTAAAACACAAAAAAGACCAGAAATCCCATCAGGAACTCGTATACCAATGAAACAGGTAGTTCCATCAACACCACGTCCATCGACAAGACCGGAAACACGTTCAACAACAAGACCTCCATCACGTCCTACAATGCCTTCATCTAGATCTGCTAGAGAAGTTATTCCCGATAGAAAAAACCAATAAATTTATTTTTAAAGTCTAATGCCAGGAGGAAGTAATTCTTTATAAACTGGATTTTTTTTGAAGAAAACAACAATTTTGGGAAGTATTGGGACGACTTTCCATTTTCGTTCTATGGCTATTGCCATAATTTCTTTGAGTAAATTTGAAATAAATTCATCATCTTCAAATAAATCAGGAACATTAATTTTTGTTAAAAATATTTTTTTCTCCTGAAAAGAATATTCAACCGAAATCAATCCTTTATCCACTATAGTTTCAAATTGTCTTGCAAAAGTATTATCCTTGATTTCCATAGTGATAGAAGCTTCCATATAATTAATTGTGTTTTTATCTGTTCTTAAATGAAAGGTTTTTTTGATGTAAAATGGTTCGAAATCAAGTATCCCAATATCCATCGTTAGTTTTTAAAATTTGAATATCAGTTACAATTTTACCTTAAGATAAGAAAAGATAAACACCATTTTTAGGAATGTATACTTAACAACCCAAATTTTATTAATAATTTCTACACAAAAAAACACAATTTATTGTAAATGAATTTGAACAAAAAGTGAAAAATAATAATTTTAATGTACTGAAATACAATTAATTAACTACTAATTAACCATAGTAAAAAAGTTCTATAAAAGTACTTAATTATTTTTTTATAAGAGTTGGATTTTGTAAAAAATTTTAAAAAACAAAATCCTTTTAAATGCTATCGACAATATTGCCTCTTTTAACTTTAACCCTTATAAACTTTCTACATCTTAGTTTTATTTAGTTCAATTTGAGTTGGACTAATTTGAATTGACTAGTCGTGTAAGATTTGCGAGGCATGTTCTTTAGTTTTTACATCAGAGATTACTTGGTCTATAATACCATTTTCATCGATTACAAATGTGGTTCTGTGAATCCCGTCATATTCTTTCCCCATAAACTTTTTTGGCCCCCAAACCCCAAATGCCTGAATAACCGATTTATCCTCGTCTGCCAATAACGGAAACGGGAAATCATATTTATCCTTGAACTTCGCTTGAGCCTTTGCAGCATCAGCACTTACGCCTAAAAGTTCATAATTATTGGCTTGAAAACGCTCAAAATTATCCCTTAAATCACAGGCTTCGGCTGTACATCCTGGCGTATTTGCTTTTGGATAAAAGAAAACGACTAATTTCTTTCCTTTATAATCGGCTAATTTATGCGATTTTCCATCTTGATCTAATCCTGAAAAACTAGGTGCGAGATCCCCTTTTTTTAATGTTGTCATATTTTCTTTTGTTTTTAAAATTTTTATTAAAATAACGTGCTATCAGTGCTGGCACTATTATTATTACGCTTGACCACAACATTACTTGTAGTATTATTTTTATTGGCTCCGGTATCATGTATAGCATTTGATATTTGGTTTTATAAGTTTAGTTGTTTATAAGAATAGTTGTTAAATTGCACCCAAAAATAAACTAAAATGACCAAATCAGAACGTGTAACGTTTGTTATAAATACGTTAAAAGAATTGTACCCCGAAATTCCAATTCCTTTAAATCACAAGGACCCCTATACCCTGTTAATTGCCGTATTACTTTCGGCACAATGTACAGATGTTCGTGTAAACCAAATTACCCCCCTACTTTTTTCCAAAGCAGACAATCCATATGACATGATAAAAATGTCCGTCGAGGAGATCAGGGAAATCATTCGTCCTTGTGGCTTATCGCCAATGAAATCGAAAGGAATTCACGGTTTGTCACATATCTTAATTGACAAACACGAAGGCAAAGTTCCTCAAAGTTTTGAAAGCCTAGAAGAACTTCCGGCCGTGGGGCATAAAACAGCCAGTGTGGTCATGTCTCAAGCTTTTGGAGTTCCAGCTTTTCCCGTCGACACCCACATTCATCGGTTGATGTACCGCTGGAATTTGTCCAATGGAAAAAATGTTATACAGACTGAGAAAGATGCCAAGAGAATTTTTCCGGAAGAGACTTGGAACGATTTACACCTCCAAATGATTTGGTATGGTCGGGAATATTCGCCTGCACGAGGTTGGGATTTAGAGAAAGATCGTATTACTAAAACCGTTGGCAAAAAAAGTGTTTTATCAGCATACTATAAAAAAACGTCCCGATAATCTCGGGACGTTTTCCTAATTAGCTATAATTTCGAAACTCATTTTATTACCTTTTATAATGCTTAACGCTTTAGAGTAATTCAACAAAAAAGAAACAACTTCTTTTTTAGGTTTCATTGTAGGGATAACTAATGTTTTTTTAGAGTAGATTTTTGCCATATTGTAATAAAATTTATGTTTTTATTACAACGTAGAATTTTTTGTTATAGTATTAATTCGTTAAAATAATTTGATGTTTGTCGATTACTTTTCTCATATTCATCAAAGCATATCGCATTCTACCTAGGGCAGTGTTGATGCTTACCCCTGTTATTTCTGATATTTCCTTAAAACTCATGTCTTGATACATTCGCATAACCAAAACTTCTTTTTGATCGGCAGGAAGTTCCTCGATTAGTTTTCGTAGGTCAGAA
>JBIILD010000130.1:0-3523 GCA_044232845.1 Flavobacterium sp. | reverse complement strand
ACAAAATTTGGTGTTGATGCACGCTTTTTTCGGGTATTTGCCATTTTTCCTTGCACTTGGTTTTTCAAATATAACTCTTTTGCCATAAAGACAAAGAAAACAGGGTTTTTCAGCAGACCCTAATTATAATTGGTATTATTTTAGGTTATGTACTGTAACACTTTTATCAAGCTACAAATAGTATAGTAATTGTTTCGCTATTAGTATTAAACTTGGATGACTCCCAAATTAAATTTTTTATCAATTGGCGAGTGATTGGCCGCTTCAATTCCCATTGAGACCCAAGATCGAGTTTCTAAGGGGTCAATGATAGCATCAGTCCAAAGTCGGGAAGCAGCATGATAAGGAGAAGTTTGTTCATCATAACGCGCTTTAATTTTGTCAAAAAGCTGCTTTTCCTTGGCTTCGTCTAAAATTTCTCCTTTTGCTTTGAGAGAAGAAGTTTCAATTTGTACCAATACTTTTGCTGCCTGTGTTCCACCCATAACGGCGAGCTCTGCGCTAGGCCAAGCCACAATTAATCTTGGGTCGTATGCTTTTCCACACATAGCATAATTTCCTGCGCCATAGGAATTCCCGATGATTATGGTGAATTTTGGCACTACCGAATTTGATACGGCATTCACCATTTTGGCACCATCCTTTATAATTCCTCCCTGTTCTGATTTAGAACCCACCATAAATCCAGTAACATCCTGCAAGAAAACCAATGGAATTTTCTTCTGATTACAATTGGCAATAAAACGGGTAGCTTTATCGGCAGAATCTGAATAAATAACACCACCAAATTGCATTTCTCCTGTTTTAGTCTTCACGACTTTGCGTTGGTTGGCAACTATTCCCACAGCCCAACCGTCGATTCTCGCATAACCGGTGATAATGGTTTGGCCATAGCCCTCTTTATAGGCTTCAAAATCTGAGTTATCTACCAAACGATTAATGATTTCCATCATGTCATATTGTTCGTTTCTAGCTTTTGGCAAAATACCGTAAATCTCATTTTCATCTAAAGTGGGTTTCGCCGCTTTAATTCGGCTGAAACCAGCCTTCTCATAATCACCAATTTTGTCAAAAATATTTTTTATTTTGTCTAAAGCATCTTTGTCGTCTTTGGCTTTGTAATCGGTAACCCCTGAAATTTCGCAATGTGTTGTTGCCCCGCCCAGCGTTTCGTTGTCTATGTTTTCTCCAATAGCAGCTTTGACCAAATAACTTCCTGCCAAAAAAATGCTGCCTGTTTTATCCACTATCAATGCCTCATCACTCATAATTGGAAGATAGGCCCCTCCAGCAACACAACTTCCCATAACGGCAGAAATCTGGGTGATTCCCATACTGCTCATCAAGGCATTATTTCTAAAGATGCGTCCAAAGTGTTCTTTGTCAGGAAAAATTTCGTCTTGTAGTGGTAAAAATACGCCGGCACTATCAACCAAATAAACAATAGGAAGTCTGTTTTCCATTGCAATTTCTTGTGCACGTAGGTTTTTCTTTGCCGTGATTGGAAACCAAGCACCTGCTTTTACAGTGGCATCATTGGCAACAACAATACACTGTCGGCCTTTGATATATCCAATTGTTACCACAACACCTCCCGAGGGACATCCTCCATAGTTTGCATACATTCCTTCTCCAGCAAAACCACCGATTTCAATTCGTTTTCCTTTGTCAAGCAAATAATCAACACGTTCCCGAGCGGTCATTTTCCCTTCAGAATGCAATTTTTGGATGCGTTTTTCACCTCCACCTAATTTAACTTTGGCAAATTTTTGACGCAAATTTGAAAGCAGAAGTTTATTGTGGTCTTCGTTTTTATTGAAATTCAAATCCATAATGAAATTGTGTTTATCTAGATGTAGGGAGGGCAAAATTACAAAACCATTGTAACAAAACAGTACCTAATGAGGATGATTATTTCTTAGATTCATTGACCAATCTTTTCAATATAGCCCATTGTTTAAGGGCGTCACGAGCTTCGATGGCTGGGTAACCTAACATCGTTTTACCTCCTGGAATATCTTTAGTTACGCCAGAGCCCCCACCAATAGTCGCTCCGTCACCTATGGTCACGTGATCAGTAATGGAAGCGCTTCCGCCAATGATAACACCGTTTCCTAGTGTTACTGAACCAGCCAGACCGCTTTGTCCTGACATTATACAGAATCTTCCCAATTTACTATTATGACCAATTTGTATCAAATTGTCAATTTTACAACCGTCACCTAAAACGGTTGAACTGAATTTCCCTCTATCAACGCAAGTATTAGCGCCAATTTCAACATTATTTCCAAGAATAACATTGCCAATTTGTGGAATTTTAACTAAGCCTTGGCTTGGGTCAGGGCGAAATCCAAAACCATCGGCCCCAATTGTGGCGTTAGGATGAATAATGCAATCGTTGCCTACATGACAGCGTTCACGAACTACTGCGCCTGACCAAATTACCGTATTTTTTCCAATCGTACATTCATCAAGAATAGTAACATTTGGATAAATAGTAACGTTTTCTCCAAGCTGAACTTTTGGACCAATGTAACTTCCAGCACCAATTCGGGTTCCGTTTCCTATAATAGCAGTTTTGTCAATAATAGCGGTTGGGTGAATGTCGATACTGAATACAGGAGTGGGTGGAGCAAACAGTTCCAGTACTTGCGACATGGCTAAGTCAGCATTTTGAACTTTGATAAAAGCCCTGTTTTCTCCTGGTTCAATCGAAATATCTTGGTTAACAATGGCAGCACATGCTTTGGATGTTTCCCAAAACTTCTCGTATTTTTTGTTTCCAATGATTGAAATATTAGAAACTCCGGAAAGTGCTAATTCCTCGGGAGCGGTAATCATTATAGTAGTGTCACCGATAATAATTCCTTTTAAAATTTCGTTTATTTCTTGGACAGAATAAGATTTCATTAGTATATGATTATGTTAAATTCATGATAGAATTGTCAAAGTATTCAATTTTATTACCCTATCTGTTTTGAGGGTCTAATATGCCCGAATTAGCTTGTGATATTAAAAATTCCCAAATGGTTTTGAAGTGTATAAATAATTCTAAAGATTATTTCAACTTCTTTTTCTTATCGACTTTCATATTCAAAATTTCCACCAAAAGAGAAAAAGAAATCGCAAAATACAAGTAGCCTTTTGGTACTGGTGTAACGTGGTTTCCAAATACTAAAGCATTCGATAAATGGGCGCTTTCGGTGACCAGCATAAACCCAATCAAGATTAAAAAGGACAATCCTAAAATTTGGATTGAAGGGTGTTTGTTTACAAAAGACCCCACAGGAACGGCGAATTGCATCATTATAATTACTGAGATGATTACTGCTGCAATCATGATGTATAAGGCTCCAGGAACCCCATTTGTCATTCCCACAGCAGTTAGAATACTGTCAAAAGAAAAAACCAAGTCAATTAATATTATTTGAAGAATTACACTTCTAAATGATTTTGTGGCGGATTGTTTTAGTTCCTTTTCTTCTTCCCCTTTTAGGTCTACTTTTTCATGAATCTCTTTGGT
>JBIILD010000002.1:0-38279 GCA_044232845.1 Flavobacterium sp. | reverse complement strand
TATCGTTTTGTTTTTCCTGTTTTCATTCATTTCAAGTGAAGCGATTTCCCCCAATCCGAAAAACATCCAAAAAAGTACAGTCGTTAGCCTAACACCACCGCGTTTGGATTCAAAAACTGAAATGGTTTATAACGCCTTAAAATCCAATCAATTTGCGTTGCCTAATCTTGAAAGTTTCGCCAAGGCTCTCAAAGGTTTTTATTTATTGAAAGAAAAAGGGGTAATTCAAAAAGATATTTTAACCTTAGTTGACTTTAGTTTGTCCTCAAACACCAAAAGACTTTGGGTAATTGATTTGGCCACCAACACGATTTTGTATAATTCACTTGTTGCCCACGGAAGGAATACTGGAGAAGAATTTGCCAATAGTTTTTCAAATGCCGCGCAATCCTTCAAAAGTAGCTTAGGATTTTATACCACAGGGGAAATCTATAATGGAAAACATGGCATGTCTTTGAAATTAGATGGTCTAGAAAAAGGAATAAATGATAATGCCAGAGCCAGAGGAGTTGTCATGCATGCTGCAAACTACGTGTCTAATCTCTTTATCAAAAACAACAAAAGATTGGGAAGAAGTCAAGGTTGTCCGGCTATCCCGGAGGAATTATCAAAAGAAATTATCAATGTGATAAAAAATAAATCGTGTTTGTTTATCTACCATCCCTCCACAAATTTTAGGGCAGATTCTAAATTAGTTTCCTAACTCTTTACACAAAACAGCATCAAGACTATAAATATCATCCCTAAAAATTAACTTGTTTTGATCACTCCAGGCAGTCCAATATAAAAGATGAAAAAGGACTTTTTTCTTTATGGTAGCGTATTCAGTTTTTTCTTTTTGGAGTGTTTCAGTAATTTTTTCCAGATTCCAACGAGTTGGATTGTTTAGTAAATACTCGGTTAGCTCTAAAGGATTATCCACTCTTACGCATCCTGAACTCAAGGAACGGTCTCTTTTTTCGAAAAAATCACGGTGATTAGTATCGTGTAAATAAACTGAAAACCGATTGGGGAATATCATTTTGACCATTCCAAGAGAGTTGAATTTTCCCGGAATTTGAACGTAACGGTAGTTATAAGCATTCGATAATCTCCATTTATATGCAGGAACTGAGTTTCCGTTTCTGTCGTATAACCTTATTTTTGTTTGGGCTAAGTAGTTTCTATTTTTCAAAATTTCGGGAATTACATCTTCTCTTAAAATTGTTGGTGGCACTGTCCAAGTTGGATTAAAAATTACTTGAGTCAATGTTGAAGATAAAACAGGGGTTTTTCTTTTAGGTCTCCCAACGATTACCCTATGCGTTTGAATGGTATCTTGATTATTAACTAAAGTCAATTTGTAGTCCGGAATGTTGACGATTACATATTCATTTCCCATATTTTTAGGAAACCATTTCCAGCGCTCGAGATTGACGATAATTTGCTCTTTTCGCTGTTTTTTAGAAAAGTTGAGTGATTCCAGTGTTCCTTTTCCAATAATTCCGTCAGCACCTAAACCGTGTCGGGTTTGGAATTTCTTAATGGCCTTGACCGTTTCGCTATCATATAGGATCGATAAGCTGTCTTTAGGTTGCAAATCGCGCCAATAGATCAGTCTTTTTTTTATCCCAATTAATGCGGAATTGCTGTCATTTGGAAAAATTTTACCGACGACTTCTATTTTTTTAAAGTTATCTTCTGGAAAAGTATTGATGATTTTAAGTGCGTTTTTCAAACTTTTATAAACAATATGATTGGGTTTTAGTAGCTCTATTTTTTGTGATACGGAATCCCTTTTCAGTAATTGGAATAGTGTTTCATTAATATCAATCTTGTTTTCTTTTAAATCCCATTTTCTATAAATATATCTTGGATTTACACGACCATTTGTTAAATTGGAAAGGTATTTTTGAAAGTTAAGCGTGATTAGGATATCGAAGGTTACCAATTCTTGGTCTGTTAGCACGGCTATTTTGTTATCATAATCCATCAATTTATTTATTTGGTAATCAGAAGGCTTTAGTCCTTCTTCATCAGATTTTGAGAGTTGTGCCAAAACAGTTTTTCTGGTTTTTTCCTTTCCCCAAACCGTTTCATAATTAACGGACTTATAAAAACGCAGAAGTGCATTATTATTATATTGCTTTAACATGATTGGGTCAATGGGAATGATTCTGTTCGTTAGGGTTTGGCTAATACGAACAGATGGGATTATTTGTGGTGTCGCTTCAGTTTTCGGGAGCTCTTTTTTGCATCCCAAAAAAAGACCAATAACTAATAAAACCGAAAATAAATTCATTTCTTACAGAGTATCGATTGCTTAATAAAGGTACTGAATTTATAATGATTTAATTTTAAAACGGTTATAAAAAAACAAGGGATTTTGATAAAATTTTTTAAATAAACTTGCAAAGAAACTAAGTAATTAATTATATTTGCAAAGTTGTAATGCGAAAGTAGCTCAGTTGGTAGAGCTCCAGCCTTCCAAGCTGGTTGTCGCGAGTTCGAGCCTCGTCTTTCGCTCTAAACCTCAAACGAAAGTTTGGGGTTTTTTTTTGAATCGGCGGATTGCCCGATGAGTTGAACCAAAAATATAGGGGGTTAGTGCTTTTTTATAATTTTCATGTTTTGTACTCCATTTACATTTTTTACTTTTAAAAAGTAGCAACCTTTTTTAAAAGCACTCATGTCTATACTATGAGATGATTTCACTGTCTCTTGAAGTAGCTCACGCCCCAAAATATCGGTCAAAATGATTTGGTTTTGGTCATCAATTAATTGTAGTTACAAGTTGTTTTCAACTTATAATCGCGATAGTTTATTGACGGAAATGCCATATTGCAATAGTGATAATTTTCAACTATTCTTAGACGAACTTTCAAATAAAAATCCAACAGAATTTGAAGTTGTCCTAAATAGATAATGGTCGCTTTTAGAAAAGAAAAAATCTTGAAATTCCTAATAAAATAGAGTTGTTTTTTACTTACAATTCAACTTAAAAATTAAAATCCAGGAAGAATAATTAAGTCTAATCTCCCGGGATTTAATGTATTCCTTTAAATCTATTATTGATATACTCTTATATAATCAACTTCCATTGAAGACTCCGCAAAAGCGGGATCAATAGTTCCTCCTAATCCGCCTCCCATAGCGCAATTCATGATAATAAAAAATTTCTGATTGAATGGTAAATTTGTATTATTTGTAAAATTTTTAAACAATTGGTTGTCTATATAAAACTTAATTGAATCCGATCTCCAATCAATAGCATAAATATGAAACTCTGTAGTAGCATTAGAAATCGTTTTTTCTGACGAATCGGCATTGCCTCCAGAACGTCCCGAATAATGAAGTGTTCCTAATATTTTATTAAGTTTATTACCTGTATGCTCCATAACATCAATTTCACCACATGCTGGCCAACCGGCAGAACCTATATTATCACCTAACATCCATAAGGCAGGCCAAGTTCCTCCTCCAGCTGGTAGTTTTGCTCTAAATTCAATTTTTCCGTATTTAATTGAAAATTTACCTTTAGTTAAGAGTCTAGCAGAGGTGTAATTACTGCCTTGAAAATCTTCTTTTTTCGTGATAATTTTTAAAAAACCATTTTCAACTTTAACATTATCTGAGCGGTTGGTGTAATATTGAGATTCACCATTTCCCCAACCATTATTACCCGTTCCTATATCAAATCCCCATTTCGAAGAATTCGGCGCACCGTTTACATTGAATTCATCAGACCATATGGGTGCAGTAGAAACACTTAAAGTTATAGTTACAGAAGTGCTAATAGCATTTGACCCATTTAAAGCGGTTATAGTCACTAAATAGCTATAAGTCCCTGCTGTTTTATAGGTGTAATTTATAACTCCGCTAGTAAAATTTTGAACAGTTCCATCTCCAAACGAAATTTTATAAGACGAAGCATTTGTTGCATTTATATTAAATTTAACAACGCCACTACCATCACCATTTGGGTTGTCATTATTTTTACCCGAAATTTCAGTTGATACTGTAAGATTAGAAGGCATAGTTCCTGCATCATTATTAGAACCTCCGTCTGAAGAGCTACAAGAAATTAATAGAATTAGTGCTATTAATACTGTAAGAAGCTTTTTGTTTATAAGAAAAGAATTTAGCATTTAGTAAATATTTAATTTATAATTTTGTATATAAAAATAGGAGCTAAATAATTTAGCTCCTATATCTTTAAAGTCTATACTTTATTCAGTTGGCACTAGTATAAACCACCATTCAAATCCATTATTACCGTCCACAGTACTTAAAACCATTTCGTTGGCCTCTCTTTTAAATATTCTATACTGATGGTTTCCTCCTATATAATAACCTATAAAACCAAGTCCTGAAAGGGTAATCGTTTCAACACCATTAGGAGCTGTTAAAATATACTGTCCTGAATTACTAGCATAAGGATATTGAATAATATCATCTCCTACTGCAGTTCCTCCAGGACCGTTCAATTCTTCAATTAATGTTTTACGACCAAAAACTGTACCATCAGCTCCTGTATCGTGTGAAAAACTACCATCCAATTTAAACGTAAAACGGTCATCATACATACCTGTATCGGCTTTTGCATTTGCAGGAGCTCCATACCATTCGGTAATAACAGAACCACCTACTGGACCTAATCCAAAATGATTATTCCCCTCTGCTTTTATTCTCCAAGTTCTCGAACTATTGGCATTTAGCATCGTAACCAATTCTGCTGGTGGTAAGTATACGACCAATACTTCAAACTCAATAGTTGCACTTGAACTTACACCCCCTTTTCCAGAGGCAACTACAGTTATGATATATTTATTTACACCTGTATTTCCAAAATTATATGGCAGGTATCCAGATGATTTTACTTTCTCTACACCATTATATATAAATTTATAGGAAACTGCATTATCTGCTTTAGCAGTAATATTTACTACCCCAGATCCATCTCCGTATGGATTACTCGCATCTTTACCTACAATTTCTGGAGTAATTGTCAAATTGGTTGGAGCAACAATGTCTCCAAACTCATAATTATCTTTTTCACAACTGCTAAGTAGCAATATAAATGAAAGAAAACTAATAAAATATTTTATATTTTTCATTTTTTATCTTTTTAAATTAAATTCTTACCAGTTTATAAGACCAAAAAACTCCTGGTCCAGATTCAATAACTATATTCATGGTGTTATTACCGTCAGAAAGCGTTACATTATAGGTAATTGAAGAGGGTACTACCGCTACGTTTGGTAATTCCCCAGCATTATTTGCTTTAGGCAGACCTATGTAGGCTCCTTTTCCTGTAATCTTTATAGTTCCTGCAACTGCGTCATAAACATAAGTTGCACCTGATGCACCATTATGAGGAGCTACTGGAGCACCGCAGGCATCAGCAGCTACACCTTGCCATTTTTCAAGCCAAGTTTCAGTTCCCAAAACATTACTAAAAGATCCGTTTGAAGAAAAAACATAGGCATCATCATAATAACAAGCTCTACCAGTTACTCCAGCGGCATCAATAGACCACCAAGCACCACTTCCTGCACTTGGACCCACTTTCAAAGAACCAGCCTCAGGAGCCATTTTCCATGTCCCTTCTAATCCAGTTGAAGGTGCGGCTGCTTTATAAAAATAAATATTGTCTATAAATACAGTTCCTGTTGCCCATGGTGTACCAACAAATTTCAATTGAAAAACATCTGCAACGGTTAATCCTTGTTCAGTGAATGCCGAAATAGGGATATCAATACTAGTCCATTGGTTGGCTACAAGATCATTTACAAATGGTTTTTCTCCATTTGTCTTACTAATCAAAGAAGTTTCTATTTTTTGTAAATCGGCAGTCCAGACGTCCATATGAAAGTATTCCATATTTGTTACGTCAATAGAAGTATTATCAGCTAGAGCAATTCCTTGATAGCTTAACTTTATATAGTTCAACATTTTATCACCGTTCAAATCAAATTCGCTCCAACTACTTCCTTGACCTCCTTGTCCCCAATCTGGAAAATAATTGGTTCCTGCAACATTCGTATATTTTGAACCATAGATAGAAATCACATTTGCTTCTTGTCTCGTTGGAGGCGTTGGTGCCGCGGTAGTAGGCTGAAGAATAGCAGTAACGACAAAACTAGTAGTATAATCCGTAGTTGTAACAGCAGCACTTTTAGACACTACTTTTATAGTATATGTACCAGCGCTTGCGTAGGTGTAAGAAGCTGTTCCTCCAATATTTGCTGAAACTGGTGTATCGTTTCCTGGTTCTCCAAAATACACATCAAACATAGTAGCAAAATCGGCTGTTGCTGTAACATTTACCTTTTTTGAAACGACTTGATCATTCGTAATGGTTACTACCAAGTTTTCAGGGGCTTTTAAAGAAACCACTAGAGTTTGAGTAACTTCTGTTTTTGACCCGTTGATTCCCGTAGCCACTATTTTAACTGTATAAGTTCCTTCAGCATAGACGTGAGAGGTACTTTTGCCTTGTGCCACAGTAACTGGTGCTATGGTGCTGTCTCCATAATAAATATCATATGAAACTACACCCTCACCATTAGGAGTAATGGTTACTAATCCCGAATTATCTTGGGTAATATTATAAAAAGCCACCACATTGGTAGGTGCATTTATCGAATTCACAAACGAGGTATTGTCATCGATTCCATCTACTGTACAACTTATAACTAAAGCTAATAAGCATACGAAACCAAAAATAAATTTTATATTTTTCATAACTATATTTTTTTAATAATTAGGGTTCTGAGCCCAATTTCCACCTGAGAATTGAATTTCTTCTAATGGAATAGGGAATAATTCATTTTTTCCAGCAACAAATCCATCAATTTCTTGTGCTGCTTTTCCAGTTCTCACTAAATCGAAGAAACGATGTCCTTCACCAGCTAGTTCTACTCTTCTTTCTGCTAAAATGGCATCATACAATGCTAATCCTGATTCAGAAATTCTGTGATTTCCATCCCCAAAAGCTCTGTCTCTTACCAAATTTAAATAATTTCTAGCATTTACATCATTTCCATTTTTACTATTGGCTTCCGCTGCCATCAATAGCACATCAGCGTATCGAATAGCTCTGTAATTATTAGGACTTGTTAGTTTAACATCGCCAGCAGCCTCTGGTCTTCTTTTTCTTGGAATGTATTTTCTGTTAAAAAAACCAGTATCCTCATTTTGTTTGGTATACTTAGTTCCAGGATTTGCAGGAATCCAAGTTGCCATATCCAAAATAGTTACTTCTTTTCTTTTGTCTCCAGCTTCAAAAGCACTCACTATTTTTGGAGTAGGAAGATTAAAATTATTACCATCAGCAAATACAGGGCCTTCATAACCAAAAGGTCCAGCAAAACCTACGGCAACATTCCCCTCTAAGTATTGTAACTGACCATAATTTCCTCCTTCTACATCGGTATACTGTATTTCAAAAACAGACTCTGGTCCGTTTTCTCCAGCTTCTTCAAAAATGCTTCCAAAAGGAGTTAGACCATCCGTAATTTGTTGTGGTGTCAAATCTGAAGTGTTTACCAAACGATAGTTTGCTGTGGTAATTAAGGTTTCAAGAGTAGCAGCAGCTTGAGGGTATTTCCCTTGATACAAATAGGCTTTTCCTAATAATGCCAATGCCGCTCCGCTAGTTGCTCTTCCTTTTTGTGCCGCAGCAACACTTAAATTTTCAGACGCATAAATTAAATCCGCTTCAATGGAGGCATATACTTCATTCACAGAAGAGCGTGGCACGGTTTTTTCGTCACCAGTTATAAATCGTTTGTCGCCATTCATTGGGATTCCTCCAAACCATTTTACCAATTCGAAATGATAATAGGCTCTTAGGAACCGCGCTTGAGCAATAATTTGATTTTTACCCTCAAAATCGGTTTTGTCCTTGAATTCTAGAATGTAATTGGCTCTCTGAACTCCTGCAAACATCCAATCCCACAATTGTTTGATTTGTTCGTTAACAGGTGAATGAATCATATCATCCACTGACTGATAGCCTGGTACATCGTTAGGACCATTACCACCTGCAAATGTATTGTCAGAAGCAATCTCTCCCATCAAGACATTAATAAAGGAGGAGTTTAATAAATCATAAGCCCCAAGTAAGGCATTTTCATAATCGGTTTTAGAATTGAAATAATTCTCAGAATCGATAGAATATTGGACAGGACGATCAACAAAGTCATCGCTACAAGAAACAACAACAGTCGATAATAATACGATGCTTGCTATTGATATATATATATACTTTTTCATCTTTATTTAAATTAAAAATTAATATTTAAACCTAATAAATAGGTTCTTGGAATAGGATAAAAACCATCATCGATTCCTCCACCAATAGGAGCTCCGTTAGAAGCACCTGGATCATACCCTTTGTATTTAGTAAAGGTATAAAGATTGTTTACCCCTGCGTACAATCTTAATTTAGAAATACCTGCTTTGGATACAAAACTAGGATTTAGTGTATATCCTAACTGTATGTTTTGAATTCTAAAGTAAGAAGCATCCTCTACAAAATAGTCTGAAAATAATCTATTTGTATTTGCACCCGTAGTTACTCTAGGCACCGAATTACTTGTTCCTTCTCCAGTCCATCTGTCTAAAACATAAGTCAAACGATTGGCATCATCTGAAATACTTTCATAATTACGAACCATATCGTTGCCTACAGAAGCAAAAGTATACATTGAAAAATCGATCCCCTTATAATTTAACTGTACATTGAAACCCATAGTGGCCTCAGGAATGGGATCTCCAATATCAGTTCTGTCATCTGCTGTAATTTTTCCGTCTCCATTTACGTCAACATAACGAATATCACCTGCAGAAGCAGCTACACCATTTTGAATTGGTTGAGCATCTACATCAGCTTGATTTTGATACAATCCATTTGTTTTCAGTCCATAAAAATATCCAATAGAATGCCCTACTTCCATTCTTGAAGGCGGTTGCTGTCCAATTCCAAAAACACCTCCTGGAAGAAACTTGGCACCATTTATTTCTGTAACATTATTTTTAACAAGGGTAATATTGTAACCTAGATTTATACTAAAATTATCAGAGATTTCATTTTTATAATTGACAGAAAATTCAAACCCTGAGTTTCTTACCGTTCCTGCATTGATGGTTGGATTAGATGCTCCAGGTGCAGCTCCTCCAAGAATACCTGAAACAGGAATACCTGGAATTAACAAATCGGCTCTGGTATCTATAAAATAATCAGCCACAATATTTACTTTGTTATTGAATAAATTCATATCCAAACCCACGTCAAATTTCTTGGCTTGTTCCCATTTTAAATTTGGGTTAGGGATTTGTCCAGTCGCTCTTCCGTTAACTAAACCGCCATCAAAGACATAAGTGGCTTCTCCGCTTAACTGCGAAATGTAACCATTATTTGGAATTTTATCATTTCCTACTATACCATAACTTCCTCTTAGCTTCATGAAGTTTACTATATTTTTTTCGCCAAAAAATGCTTCTTCAGATATTAACCAACCAGCAGTAAGTGAGGGAAAATAACCTACTTTATTTCCAGGTCCAAATTTAGTAGAAGAATCTCTACGCAACATTCCAGATAAAAGGTATTTTCCTTTAAAGTCATATTGTAGTCTCGAAAAATAAGATAGTCTTCTTTCGTCATAGATATAAGAACCTACTGGGATAGTAGGTGGTAAGCCATTAGCTAATGCAATATCTGCAAAATCCCAAGAATTATTGGGCACATCATAA
Source organism: Flavobacterium sp. (assembly GCA_044232845.1). Classification (GTDB taxonomy): domain Bacteria; phylum Bacteroidota; class Bacteroidia; order Flavobacteriales; family Flavobacteriaceae; genus Flavobacterium. Next base: position 28,541 of record JBIILD010000002.1, on the reverse strand, counting down.
CCAGTTGCAAACAAACCATTGCCATATTCTTTAAAAACAGTGCTACCCACCATGGCAACCAATTTATGGTTTTCGGCTATTGTTTTAGTATACGTTCCAAAAATATCAAATGAATAATTATTATCATTTACTGCATTTTGAGATACTGAACTTCTATTTACGTTAAATACCTTTCCGCTTCCATAATCTACAATTTTGGCGAAAGATTTACCTTCACTATTAGCCGATTTAAACCCTAAATTACTAGAAATAACAAAATCTTTAAATAGTTTATAGTCTAATCCGAAATTGCCACTGATTTGTTTAAAATTATATCTGTTATAGGTGTTGTCTATTTGGGCTAATGGATTAATCATTTCATTGCCTAAAGTTCCTCCTGGAAAAATGGTGAAATTACCATTGGCATCATACGGCTTAATTATAGTTGGAGCATTTACAGAATTTAAAAGCACTGAAGCGTTTCCGTTTTCAGGTAATGTTTTTCTATTGAAATAGGTATAGATAACGTTCGATTTTAGTTTTAATCTATCCGAAACATCCGCATTTAATGATACTCTTGCAGTATTTCTTAAAAAACCTGATTTATCACCTCCTACAATTCCTTCTTGATCTAGATGAGAACCACTTACTGCATACGTAATTTTTTCAGATCCACCAGAAAAAGTCAAATCATGACTTATAATAGGTACATTTCTACCAAAAACTTCTTTTTGCCAATCAGTTCCTTGTCCTATACTAGAAGATAAGTTAGGATAAGGTAACGGTTTTCCTCCATTAGCATAACTTTCGTTGAGTAATGCAGCATATTGAGTAGCATTTAAAGTTGACAACGTTTTCGCTGTTTCTTGAAAACCAGTGTAAGTGTTATAGGCCAACTTTCCTTTAGCATTTTTCTTCCCTGTTTTGGTAATAACTAAAATAACCCCATTTGCAGCAGCAGAACCATAAATAGCAGCTTGTGCATCTTTTAAAACTGTAATAGATTCTATATCGTTCGGGTTTAACAATCCAAGCTCTCCAATATAGCCATCAATAATAGTGAGTGGTTCCGCATCACCATTGGTAGCAATACCTCGAATACGAATGTCTAATTTGGCACCTGGAGATCCAGAAGTTGAGGTTACATTTACTCCAGAAACAGTTCCTTGAAGGGCTTGCTCAATTCGAACTGGTTTTAAAATATCTAAAGCTTTGCTGTCTACAATAGCGACAGCTCCTGTTACTTCACGTTTTTTCTGAGTACCATAACCAATTACTACTACTTCTTGTAAAGATTGCGTTTCTGGCTTAAGTTTAACATCAATTTGTGTCCTTCCGTTAATAGCTTCTTGACTTTGAGTATACCCTACATAACTAATTAGTAAAGTTCCTTTTGAATCAGCGTTAATCTGATAATTTCCGTCAAAGTCAGAAACCGTCGAAGTGGTGGTTCCTTTTACTAAAATTGTTGCTCCAGGAACAGGCAATCCATTTTCGTCTAGTACTTTTCCTTTTATGGTAAGCGTTTGAGCCTGCCCATAAATTGAAAATAAAAGTGCGAAAACATAAAAAATAAACAATTTGGTTTTTTTCATTTTTCTAAAATTTTTGGTTAGTAATTAATAGTGGTTTTTGTGTTAATAAATATCTCTTTTTTTGAAAAAGAAAATATCTGTTTTAATAGACATTCTTCAGATAAATACTTTTTTTGATCCTTATAAAATTCAGTTTAAAGTTAGTTGTTATTTTTTTATGATTTTTACATTTTCTATTCCTTGAGAATTTTTTACTTTTAGAAAATAAATTCCTGACTTAAAAGCACTCATATCTAAATCATGAGAGGATTTTACGTTAGTTTCTAAGTGTTTTTTTCCTAAGACATCGGTTACAGAGATTTCGTTTTGATCGTCAGTTAACCTCAAGTTCAAAATGTTTTCTACAGGGTTTGGGAAATAGGATTGCTTTACTTTAGAAGCAGTTTCAACTCCTAACGAACAACTTTTACCCACTACATAAGAAAAATATTTGGTCACGGCCATACCACCTGCAAAAGCAAATTTAACCGCATAAGTAATTGTTGAACCTACGGCTTGCCCCGTGATGGTTTTTGTAAAAATATTTCCTGAAACATTTGTCATCTCGGTTTCTCCAAATGGAGTTTGTTTCCACAAATAAGCTATTAGCCCCGTTTTGTCATCGAGTAGTTCAAATGTAATTTTCACATCTGTTCCAATGGTTTCAAAAGCGTATTTGTAACCATCACCAAAAGAACCTTGCTGTGCTTGAGATCCACTTCCGGCACATTCAGTGTTTCTACTTGCGCCAGTTGTGGGATTAAGCACAATAGAATTATTATTAGCGGTGTTCCCCGAAAAATCACTTGCTGTAACGGTAAAAGTATAGTTAGTGTTGGGAGACAAATCAGAAATAATTAACGATTTTTGTACACCAGAAGGACTATAAGCAGATGCTGTACTATTAGCACCATAAGTTACATTATAGATTACATTACCAGAATCATCATTTGCATTTAATAACAATTCAATAGAAGAATCTGTAACGGCACCAATACTTGCTGTAAAATTTGTAGGTGCTTGTGAATCATTTGTACTCCCCACTCCGGTAACCATTTTTCGTGCGGGAACCACTAATTGATATCCTGTTGAAAAAGTAACCGTTATAGGCTGATTAGTATAATTGTGTGCCACATAATAGGTTTGACCGTTTTGTGTAAATGCAGCTGCAATCGGAGAATTTGCAGTAATGCTTGTATCTACTCTTCCTAACGCATTCATAGCATGCAACCAATGATAGGTTTGCGCATCTGAAATACCAAATTTTAACTCTCTGTTAGGAAAGGAGTTATACATTACAATAGCTTTAGTTGGGCTGATAAAAGCAAGGTATTGCCACATAGTGTCATGCCATAAATTTGGATTCACTTGATTACGAAGAATTCCTGTTTTGGCTTCAATTTCATTCCAAAGTTTTGTAGCATAGGGGATATCTTGACCTAAATACAATGATCCACCGTGGATAGGATACAATTCAATACCATAAGACGCGGCAATATCTGCAGTCCAAAAAGTCCCATTATCAAAGTTATTTCCCCAAACACGAGAAACCAAACTGTATTTTTGTGAAGGCGGAAAATTACGGTCTTTTGTGTCAAACCAGTATTCTTCAATCGCTGTTTGTTCTGTGGTGTATAGGTAAATTCCCAAGTCACGAATCGCTTTATTTCCTGTAACTTCACCCCAATGAATCAAGGAAGAATTAAATTGCATGCTCTCAGAAGTTGATTCTTGGTCATTTCCTTGCGAAAAAGTGGCAAAACCATTTGCCCAACAATGACCAGCATAAGGACTGAAATTGCGCAAGTAAGGAAATAGCGAATCATTCCTGTCTGTCGACGCAGCATCACGAATCAGCAAATTAATCATTTCACCATACTGTGCAGCCCATCCTGGTTGGTATTGCTCTAAAAATGAAGCTGCGTGAATAAAATAACCCCAATGGAAATGATGGTCATTAATATTCGTGTCTTGTCCGTGTCCTGCTGGATAACCCAACAGTGCAGACCAAGTAGTATTGTAGTAAAACAAAAAGGCTACTTCGCCTCCCTCGGCTTTCAACCAATCTTCAAGTCGTTCCTTTACGGTGGCTAGCATTTTGTCACGTGCTCCGGTATTGCCCATTTCGTCTGCAATTCTTGCAGTTTGTATCAGGCGATTCATCACTTGTCCTTCATTATATGAATCTGTCCAAGTGGCCAAAGCATCGTTTTCGATACGGGCTATTTTTTCAGTCAAAGCAGTTGGAGTAAATCCAGCACTATAATTATCTACGTATGGCAAAGTGGGTAAAATGCCATGAAATTTATTTTCAACACTAAAACTATTGCCATCCAATGTTTTCATTTCACCACGAATGGTTGCGTAGCTGTATTTATTTGGTACCGGAGAATTAGTAGCTAAATTGTCCCATTGATGCGGAAGTAAGCCAAGCAAAACATTGGTTTCACTACCTTCTTTCACTTCAGTAATCACATTAAAATCGGTTTTCATTACCGAAGTGCTTTCGTTATAACTAAAACTTGAAGTTGTACTGGTTGGAAAAACGTAGGCGTATTTTTTGTATTCATTCGCCACGGTAGTCACATTTGAAGCCGTAAGCGGGATAAACGCCATCGACCAATAATTTTTTCCGTTTAAAGTTGAAGTATAAACACCTCCGTTCTGAGTCCAAGTACTACCTGTGGGAGCATAAACTGCAAAATCTGCATTATTCTTTGCATTAACAATTACTAACATTTCATTGCTTATGGTAACGGTGCCAGAATTTACGGTAACTTGTACAACATCGGTTGCTTTTTTGGTGAAATATAAAAAAGGCATTGCTATACCAGCAGTCGTTTTAAAATTATGTGTTCCATCATTCCAATCCATAGTAACCGTCCAATCTGAGTAATCAGAAACAGTAGTTTTTGTTGCGGCCATTCCTACCACACTCATCACGACTGGCGACATGTCATCAATAAATCCAGAGGGAATATAAGAAACTACTAATCCATTTGTTGTAGTTTTTAAAGTATAAGGATAAGTAAAAAGGTTGTTTGCTTGCGTTTCTTTGGCTAATTTGGACCACCAATCATTTGTAGGCACAGGTTTTCCTAGTGCTGCACCACTCAAATTTGGAGTACCTGAAGGAAAACCATTTCTATTGGCAACATCTGTTCCCGGAAAAGTTTTCGTATAACTTCCGCTACCAACTTGAATTACTTGCGCATTTGACTTTATTGCAAATAAAAAACAAACCACCATTGTTGTAAACAAAAAAACAATTCTACGATTCATTGTAATCTTAATTCTAAAATTTTATAATAATTAAAAAACCACTATTTCGAAACACCATTAATTTACTGCTACTGTTTTATAATTTTCATGTTTTGTACTCCATGTGAGTTTTTTACTTTTAAAAAGTAGATCCCCGATTTAAAAGCACTCATGTCTAAATTATGAGAGGACTTCACAACCTCTTGAAGTAGTTCACGCCCCAAAATATCGGTTAAAATGATGTGGTTCTGGTCATCTAACAACTGCAAATACAATTTATTTTCTACAGGATTAGGATAATAAGATTGGTTTAATTCAGAAAGTGTTTCTAATCCCAATGAACAACTGCTACCCACTACATAAGGAATATATTTTGTAACAGACAAACCACCAGCATAGGCAAATTTACAGGCATAATTAATGGTTGAACCTGGGGTCTGACCCGAAATAGTTTTGGTAAAAATATTGCCGGAAACTCGAGTCATTCCAAATTCAGCGAAGTTAGATTGTCTCCACAAAATGGCTTCTACACCCACTCTGTTAGTATCTAAAAGTTCAAATGTTATTTTAACATCTGTTCCAATAGTTTCGAAATTGTATTTATAACCCAAACTGAAAGAGCCTTGTTGAGCTTGCGTATCAGTACCACCACAATCAAGAATTACAGTAGTTTTAGCATTAAGTACTATTGGATTGTTAAGCGCGGTGTTCCCCGTCAAATCACTTGCTGTAACTGTAAAAGTATAATCTGTATTGGGAGACAAATCAGAAATAATTAACGATTTTTGTACACCAGAAGGACTAAAAGTAGAAGTTGTCCCATTAGTACCATAGGTTACATTATAGGTTACATTTCCAGAATCATCGTTGGCATTTAACAACAACTCGACAGCAGACCCCGCTATTGTGCCTACCGAAGCTGTGAAATTTGTAGGTTTTTGCGTGTCCTGTGTAGTATTTTGATACACTCGAACATAATCAATTACCATAGCTGCTTGCGTAAAATTGGATGGTATTGTTCCTGCAACACCTCCCATGGCTATATTTAACAAGAGGTATTGCTCTTTATCAAATGGCCAAGTACTAGCGTTTTTGTTTGATGGATTATAGGTATAAAAAACTACACCATCTAAAAGAAATGAAATTTGATTGGGTGACCAATTCATAGAATAAATATGATAATTATTGGCAATGTTATCACCTACCTCTACACCGCCTATGTTAACTGTATTGCCATAGGAAGAGGGCGTGTGCATGGCACTTTGAATATAATTATCGGGTTTAGTACGCGTTATTCCATGCTCCAAAATATCAATTTCGCCACAAGCAGGCCAACTAGTAGTTCCATATTGCGCATCAAAAAAACCTCCATTTTCATTGATATTTTTACCTAATAGCCATAGTGCAGGCCAAGTACCAAGGTCTTTTGGAATTTTGGCACGAATATCTACTCGTCCATATTTATAAGCAAATTTAGAATTTAACCGGGCGGAAGTGTATTGTTTAGTAACTCCTTGGTCAAAAAAAGTTTCTTTTTTTGCAACTATGTTTAGGTTTCCAGAATTTACAAACGAGTTTGCCAATTGATTGGTATAATGTTGCTCTTCGCCATTTGCCCAACTAGTACCAGCAATTAATTGCGTTTGATGATGCCAATTTGATGAATTAATAGCTCCATTTGTTGAGAACTCGTCAGACCATACTAAATCTTTATAAACCACATCGACTTGTGCTGAACACAATTGACTAATTAGAAAAAAAGCGAATAGGATTTGAATTGGGGTATTTTTTTTCATTATAACTATTTAAATTTTTAAAACTATTTTTGAATTTGAAACTATTTGTAATCGACTAACTTTGATACTAAATTAACTTGATGTAATTATGGACTCTTTCATAATTAATAGCGCTCGGTCTATTTTAAAAAAAGGTCACTTTTTCAATGGTCTTGATGAGACTTTTTAAAAAATACAGACTTTACAAGCCCCCTTTTCGGGTCAATAATTCATTTTTTATTGCTGTTGCTATTTCTTCCGTCAAGTCATAATTTCTCATCACCCACATGGCTATCAATGTGCCTAAAATTGGAATGCCCGAGAAAAAAAGTCGTAACCCAGTAATTGCACCCTCGGTCTGAGTTGGCGAACTAGTATCAAAACCTACCGACGACATAATAACACCAGTTAATAGTCCTGCAATGGCAAAACCAAACTTTACCATCCACCAATAAATGGCCCCAAAGATGCCTTCTCTGCGTTTTCCTGAAGTCAACTCATCCATATCGCAAACGTCAGCCGTCATAGACATCATCATGGTAAACAAACTTCCGATACCAAAAGAGAAGAAAGGCAAAGCAAATAAAAACATATAAGGTTTACCTGGGATGAATAAAAACCAAAGCAATATATATCCTAGGACAGATATTCCTTGACATATCAAAAAAGCATTCTTTTTGCCTGTTTTTTTAGATATCAAAGCCACTATTGGGATCACTATAAAAGTAGTAGCCAAAGCACCAACGCAGCCAAAAAGCGTAGGCCAAATCCCCGCATCGGAGGCACTTCCATTAAAAAGGTAATAAACAACAATAAAAAAGGTAAAACCAGCAACAGTATTAAAAGCATTAAAAATTAAGAAGGTAGCAATACAAAGTTTTCTGAAGGGTTTATTCACAAACGCTTCTTTGAAACTTGCAAAAATTTCCTTTAAACTACCCCCAATTGTACTAAAAGTCAAAGGAGAAAAACTCTCTTCGTCTTTAGTTGACTTACTCTTGATAAAAATAGCAGGAATCATCGCTAATATCATACAGGAAATTCCTACCCAAACGGCTAAAGTTCTTGTGGCCGTATCTGCATTGGGAAACCATGTTGGATCATACATAACAACCCAAAACCAAGGTGCAATGACCCAAGCCCATTGCCCAATCCACTGTGATATGGCCATAATACTGGTTCTTTCATGAAAATCATCGCTCATTTCGTACCCCATAGCCACATAAGGAACGCTAAAAACAGAAAGTCCTATATAAAAAACAAACGACCATAAAAGGAAGAACCAAAAATTATAATCTATTCCATTTTCTCGGTACAATTGCCACATCACGACAAAAGAAATGCCCATAATAATTGCCCCAATAAACACATATTGTCTTCGTCTTCCCCAAACAGATCGGGTATTATCAGTAATAAATCCCATGATTGGATCTATAAAGGCATCAAATATTCTGGGTAAGAAAAACAACATTCCCCACATCCAAGCCGGAAATTTCAAGTCTTCGACTAACACGACCATGAAAATACCCAGGGCGGCAGGAAACATTTGATTGGCTAACATTCCTAATCCGAAGGCAATTTTTTGACTCATTGGAACCTTTTCACTTGAGTTTAAATTTTGATTTAACATGATTTATTGATTATTTTATGGTTAATTTTTATTATGGATTGATTACTACAGTTTGTATAGCTTTTGCGCTAATTGATATATTCTTTGTTTTATCTTTTAATTGTATTGCAATATTTTCTTTTTTATCCGTTGGATTAAAAATCACTACCGCTATGGTCCCGTCAGGATTTTTTACAGCTGTAGTAACAATCTCTTCGTGATTTATAGAACATCCAATTTTTACAGCACCTGGTCTCATATATTTGCTAAAATGAGCCAAGGTATAGTATAAAGGAGTAAAATAGACTTCATCTTTATTGACATCTACAATTACAGGAGCTACGCACCAATTTTTAAACCAGTTTGGGCCTCCACCAGTATCTAAAACCATATTCCAATCGACCCAGCCATCGACCCAGTTGTTCAAACAACCAATGATGTCATTAGCATAGCGGTTAACAGGAGCATATTTTGGATGCAAATATTTATCCTTTTCACTAGCCCAATCCCAACCCCAATCAGTAGCTTCTTTTTTCCAATACCAAGCATCGTCATTCCAATGTGGTATTTCAGAATCTACACAAGCCTCCGTTTGGATTAAATATTTATTTGGTGCTTTTTGGTGTGCATATTGTAAATCCTTAGGAAAAACTTCATAAGTGCTTTCATACCAATGTACCGCTAAACCATCATAATATTTAGACGTATTTTCATCTTCATACATAACATCTACCCATTCTTTGATACCAGCTCTATTTTGATCGTAACCTAAAATATTTACATCGCCCCAACCCTCTTTTTCTAATTTTGGGCCAAGATGATTCTGAACAAAATGGGTCATTTCTTTAGGCGAAAACAGCGTACTTTCCCAGTTATTGCCATTGCCATGTGGTTCATTTATTACTGTAATACCCCATATATTGATTCCTTCTTTTTTGTAAGCATTCAAATATTTAGAAAAGTATAAAGCAAACGAATCATTAAATTCAGGTAATAATTTTCCTCCAACATATTTTTTGTTGTCTTTCATCCAAGGCGGAGCTGTCCATGGAGAAGCAATAATATTAAACCCTTCTTTAGAAATAGCTTTCGCTTCTAAAATCATTGGAATTAAATCTGATTTATCATCTTCAATAGTAAAATTTTCTAGCGATACATCATTTTCAACTTTAGCATAAGTGTAATTGCTTAACGAAAAATCACAAGAAGCAATATGTGTTCTTGTCAATGAATAGTTAGCACCTTGTTCGCTAAAATAAGCATCGAGTATTTTTTTACGATTAGTAGCGCTCAATCGATTGAGCAAATGTGCTGATGATTCCGTAAAGGAGCCACCAAAACCAGTAATCGTTTGGAATTTTTCTTCAGGATTTAGGTTGATTAACACTGCGTTTTCGTTTACAGAAAAGGCAGTTATTTTTGTTAATGAATTACCTTGAGCTGAAGTTTCATAGACTGCAACATTTAAATCTTTGGCTACCTTACAACTATTCAATGCGAATGCCATAATAAAAATTATTATAAAAAATTTTAATCGAATTATAGTAAATTTTTTCATTTTGAATTAATTTTTAATCATTACAGCAGGTGTTTTCACATCTAGCCATAAAGCTTCTAAATTACCATTATAGGTTTTTGTAATAGACTTTCCATCACGTGTCAAACTTTCGAAAACACCTTTATCTACCCTTTCCCAAAGACCAAATTTAGCTTGTGATTGCAAATTGATCAATCCAAAATGATTTTCTGAACCCAAGGCGTTGGCACGATCTTTCCATTGTTCGTCAAAAGCTTCAAAATAAAACAACGATACACCTGCTTTATTCGACCATTCCCGCATTAATTTATAATATAATGCTGATTTATATTCGTCAGTTGCTTTTGAACCATTGTTGCCATACAATTCGTTACATACAGTCGCCCATCCTGTTTCACCAATATGAACCGGTTTATTAACCCCCAAAGATTTCATATAAACCCCCACACTATTGTATTGTGAAATAGCATAATCTCTTGACCTATTCATTGCTGCGTCTATTTTTTCGCGCTCAGTTAAATGATCTTCATTTGACTTTGTTCCCCAAAATACAGGATTATAATGTGTATCGTGCATTGGATAAGTGTGCATCGAAATGTAATCAACAGCCTTAATCAATTGATTTAAATCTTCAACATGATACTCGGCATCACCACCTCCCCAAGAAGCAAAATTATCCGAACTTGTTATCCATAATTCTTTAGGTAATTTTTGTTCTTTCTTCAAATTTTGCAAATGATTTACCCACTTTAAAATGATATTGGGAGTTACATAATAACTTGTTGCCCACTTTACCATTGCTTCATTTCCTACTGCAATAACCTTAATAATCTCAGGATAGTCATTTGTTAACCGAACAGCTTCCTTAATTTCTATTGCATTTCGTTCGCTTTCTTCATTATGAATTGGAGATTTATCAGTCCAAGCGTTTTTACAATCTATCCAAGCACCCAACATAATGTACATTTCAAAATTAGAATCTCCTTTCTTTAATTCCCTGATAGCCTTTAAGAGATTAGAAACTTCATCATAATGCACATTGTAGGTTCTTAGCACTTTGATATTTAAAGCTGACAATATTCTTAAATCTTCTTTTATTTGAGAAATAGTAGGTACAATATCTCTTGTTTTTGTTCTATATCCTCCATAACAAATGGCTTGATACTTTGAATTTCCTAGTATTTCTTTAGCTGTGATTGCAACAGTTTTTTTAGAATTTATATACTTTTGACCACATGAAAATAAGGGTAGTATGATCAATAGTGATATAAAAATTATTTTATTCATTAATTTAAATAATCACAGATACTGTAACTTGTACAATTTCTCCAGTTCTTTGAAATATTTTTTGACTCAATTCATGACTCAATTCAGATGATTGTAGCACTTGAGTACTATTGTTTTTATATTTCACTTCTATCTGATTTGTCCTAGTCATTTTATAAACAATTGGCACCTGACAAACTGTAAATGCAAAACTTCCTTTCTCTAAAGTTATTGAAAAAGGCTTGTTGTCAAAATCAATGAAACTAACTAATGCCTCTTCCTGTAAAAATTGGCTTTTCGGTATTAAAGTAGGTTCAAAAGTCAACTTGCCTTCAACTACTTTAATTCCCAATTCTCCTTTTCGGGTTAAAATATCTTCTTTAACTTGCCCCGTCATTCCTGGTTGTTGAGCCCCTTTGTATAGGGGAGTATGCGAGTAAGGATCTGTAGGAAATGCTCCATATACTTCGGGAGTTTTATGAACGCCGATTCCTTTTCCTATTTCATAATAATGATTTGACAAGGCTTCAATAACAGCAGAATCTTCTTGATCGCGATACGCTTTTTCGATAACTTCTTGTACTGCTAAATGCAACTTGGACACCATGTGCCAGTAGATGGAACCTAAACCTTCGTAACCAAAGAAAGTTCCTGACCTACCCGTAAAGGCCTTATGATTAAAAATATCTTCGAAAACTTGCAGAATTCCTTCCGATTCTTTTTCGATCAGAACTTGATATTCTTGATTTTTATTGAGTCGCGTCAAGGCTTCTTTCAAATCGTTGGCATTATGAAAGTTGCCATTAAAATGAAAACCACCTCTAACATCTTGATTGACAATCGAATTATTCGAATCAGCGATTAGTTTGGTCAATAAATTGGACTGTTCTATCCTTTCTTTAGGGATATTGTTTTTTTCTAAAAATTTAGGCAATTCTTTATTTGGATACAGAATATAACTGTTTTGGTCGGGACGATACAAAGCACTGTTTCTTAAAGAATCAATTATTTGCAAGGATTCATTTGCGTTCAAATATCCAGAACTTAAAACCGCCACTTGACCCTCGAGCATTTCGCTAAGGTTCGAGATGACTACACCCTCATTTTCAACGGACATCAAATTATAGGCATGATATAATTTATCTTGCCTTTGATTTGCTTCAATGGAATGCTCTATAAAAGCTAAACTCACGGCGACAAATCGTTTTAGCCCCTCAATGGAAACTGTTCTTTTTTGGCCCCAAAAACCACTTTGATAGATATGTAATCTGTATTCTGATGCCGCTTCCCCTAATTGGTCTAGGATTTTTTTACGATCTTGATCATTAATTTTTGCCGAAAGCAAATTTTGATTATCGATTAAGCATTCTCTAATACCATGGTAAAAACCTACCATTTCACTAGAAATTTTAATATTTTCTAATTCGGATGCTGCTATTATTTGTTCGAAAATTTTTAAAAATCTACGTAAATAACAAAGTGTAACCATCGATACTCCATTTCCTACCAAGGCATTATTGGCATCATTCCATTCTGGACGTTGAGTGTTCATCCAAATTCCGCCCTCAGGGATGAAGTTGGACATCTTTGCCAAAACGGTTGCTAATATTTTTTCAATGAAATTTACATGGTAAATTTCATTGTTATTATTACCAATCAAAGCACCATCAGCACCAATTTTGGATCGTTCTTCATTTATCTTTTTCTCCCAAACATGATTGTATTCAATAGTATCTTTTGGATTCTTTAAAATATCTTGATATGATTTAATGGTATAAGGAACGGCCGCATAAACAAAACATTCTTTTTCAAAATAAGCGTTTAGTTTTCCAGGGTGATATTTTTCTATGAATTCTATGAATTTCAACAAATAAATAATTTGATGGTCACCCCAATAGCCGATATAAGACCAAGGATTGTCTGGTTCAATGGCTTCCCAATCAAAACCTGATTTTGTTACTCGGTACGGATTATATCCGTCGAATGTGGAGGCATTCAAAAATTTATGAATCATTCCCTCAATAAAATTAGGATAGGCATGCGCTAAAGCTTCCCAATTCTGGAAAATATCACGCCAATTCCCTTCATAATCCAAAATTTTGGAATCATCAATTTCACTACGTGTATTAATAGAAAATTTATTCCACGGTCGACTAGGGTCGCCATGTCTGCGGCTGAATTTTAAAGGCAAATATTCCGTGCAAAGCCTCACTAAATCTTGATCTTCTTGATTTTCGATGAATTGAAGCAGCTCAATATAAGAGAATTCGTCTTTTAAATCAGTAATAAACGCCTGATTTTTTTCAAACACCTCACTGTTTGCTTTTGCAAAATATTGAGTAAAATCTTTCTTTTCGATTTTATAATTCTCATCAAAAATACCGCCACGCATGATGTTGAAAAGGGTATTGGCAAAATGGCGCGTATCGATTAATTTATCGGCCGTAAATTGCAATCCATCGGCAGCCGCATTGAGTGCAATGAGATTTTGTTTGCCTAATTCAATATCGTCAAAAAGTTGCTTTTCAAGGGTTTTATCCCGGATAATGGATTCGCAAAGCTGAATAACTTGGGATTGGTTCTGATTGACGTTGGCAATAATTTTCCAATCTTTTGAAGAGTTTTGAGGTAAAAACAAATCATTAGAAATAAAATAAGCTCCTTTTTCACCTTTTATGTCGGTTTCTCCTGTTATTTTTTGCAACTTTCTAAAAGCAGGAAGTTGTTTAGAAGACAACAAATAAGTTGGATTTTTCATCCCTAAAGACCACACAATATTAGCTTTGAGCGCTTCGCTAGGTTCCGCTTTATCGACTATAATGGCGCTTAGTGCAAAAATACCCAAACCACTTTCTGTCTGTAATTCACTTCTTTTATAAGCATCCACTAAATTACTGGTGCTATTTTGCAAATCACTGCTTACACCCTGTGGCATAATATTTTGAAGTCCGTCTAAAACGGTAATGTTATACCCTGTATTGGAGTTATTTATAATCTCTCCTTTTTTCACAAATCCAAAAAGAGTACTTGAATTCCATTGGTACCTATAAGTGAGTTGTAAATCATGGTGAATCTCCTCAAAAATAATTTTATTCCCGTAAAAGTTTTTATATAAATTCCGGGTAAGATTATAATTTTCATTAAAACGCTCTGAAAAAGGTTCCCAAACTAATGCTTTATCATCAAAACGAATTTGAAAAATAGTCTTGCTCCCGGTTACATCTGCAAATTCAGTAATTTTATCATCAGTATAATAAGGGAAAAGGGCAAACTCTGCATTTTTTCTTCCAGCGGTAAGGCCACCATTGCTGGATACAAACATCCAATGGTTAGAATCACTCACGATGCTCATAAAAAAAGGCCGCATGCTATCGTGATTTGCAATTTTGTAATAATGTTCTCCTTCTAAAGTTACAATTTCCATTGTTTTAATCTGTTTTATTGCTGTATTAGTTTTGGCAAATAGGGTAGTGCTTCCCTTCTTGATATTTGCCAAAAAAATTATTGTATTACGTTTATTTTTTTGATTGTGGTTGGAAGTCAAAACCATCACTAGACTTTTTAGCAAAAAAGCCTCGTAATGGTTTCAGCTCAACTCTTTATTCTTTATATTTGCTATTGATAAACTCTTACATAATCAACATACATAGTTTGAGGAAATGTAGTTTCACTATTTGGTGAGCCTGGAAAATTTCCTCCAACAGCCATATTTAGAATGATGTAAAACGGTTGATTAAATACCCATTCACCAGGCACATCGGCAGGAGTAATTTGATTGTATAAAACATCATCAACATAATAGTTGATATAGTTTTCTCCCCATTCAATTCCAAAAATGTGAAAATCGTTATCGAATCTGTCATTGGGTAATGAATAACTTTTAGAAATTGCTGCTCCTCCTGAATAACCAGGTCCGTGAACAGTTCCAAACATCGAAGTAGGTTTGCTACCAAGGTATTCCATGATATCTATTTCGCCACATTGCGGCCATGTAACCACATCCGAATTAGCACCTAACATCCAAAAAGCGGGCCATAAACCTTTACCCAACGGCACCTTGATTCTAGCTTCAAATCGACCATATTTTTGTTCAAATTTTCCTTTGGTTAAAATTCTTGCAGATGAATATGCGGAACCCTCAAAAACTCCTTTAATAGCAGTAATCTTAAGCATACCGTCTTCCACCTTAACATTTTCTGATCTGTCGCTATAATATTGAAGCTCGTTATTACCCCAACCGTTACTTCCAGTTCCTATATTGTAATTCCATAAACTTGGATCAGGCGCACCGTCAACATTAAACTCTTCGCTCATTACTAATTGTGTTTTGGTTACAACTTTTTGCTTTTCATCAGTTGAACAACCAAGCATTACAAAAAACACACCTGGAATAAGGAAGAAGGACTTCATAACTATTTTATTATTTTTATACATATTATATTATTTTAAATTAATTATATTTTATTTTTTATTCTTTATAGAAATACATATTGTCCAGATAAAGAGTTTTTACTTTAGAAGATTTTATGTTTTCAATGATTATAACACTTACACCTGTCTTATCTAGATTTGCTATATCTGATTTTGGTCTGATAGGAACTTTTATTGTTGCCCATACTCCTGCTTTAAATTCAGTATCTTTAAATACAACAGGAGCTCTTGCATCTAGTTGATAACTTTGACCAATACGGTTTTGTTGAAAAGTATTAGGCCTAGTACTTTCATTCTTAAATGTTAGAAGAAGGTCAATATCAGTAGGCAACTCAAGCATTAAGATATCAACACTAAAATGTGTCATCTCCGAAATATCTATAGGATTTTTAAGCCCAGTACCAACAAAATTAAACTTGGTATAATTTAATACATTCTGGCTGTTTATAACAGTTAAACCGCCTTCCGTTGTTTGGTATGGCTGCCAATATCCATTATAAAAATTTATGGGTATGTTAGCATATTTGTCACTAAATACTGAAATCACTTTACTTTGAGGTAAAATAGGGTCCGATGCAACAGGAAATTTCCCAGGAACATTAACCGTTAAAGAACCAACTGCACTAACCCCTGCAATAGAACCTGTTATTTTTGATGTTCCTACATCAACAAGGGTTACAATACCTGCATCACTTACTGTAGCAACATCAGTATTAGAAGACACAAAAGAAAAGTAAGATGGTGCGGCAGTAATCTTTTGATTTACTCCAGAGGCCATATTAAATGTTTGTGATAACGAATAATCAGCCATGCTAAAACTATTTCCTAAGAATTTAATATCTTCTTTGTCCTCACCATTTGAAATTTTAGGTCTTGGATTTCCAATTGTTCCTAATTTTTCAAACTTAAGTTCGTCAACCCAGAACGCAAAACCCTTGCCTTTAGTACCTTGAGTATTTGCAGCATATCTAAACATACCTCTTTCTTTTGCTAATTTGGAAGCATCCGGGATAGGTATAATATATTTTACCCAAGCTGTTCCGAGACTTACCCCTTTAATAGTTGCCTGATATTTATTTTCGCCAAAATCCTCACCAAAACCAAATTCTAAATTAGTAACACCATTTGGTGAAGCCTTTGCCCAAAAAGTAAGTGCATCATAGCTAGTCAAATCTCGTCCTACACCATCTATTATAAAAGCTGATCCTGCATAATTTCCTTCAGGATTGTCTGCATTAGGTACATCAAATCGCATAGAAATAGTACTATTGTAACCTTCTTCTTTATCAATTGTCCAAGCTGTAAATTTAGATCCTACTGGATTAAGAGCGTCAGGACCATAAGGCTTATAAAAATCAGTACCCATACCTATTGGAGCATCTATAAAAACCTCTGCTGTATTCGAGTTTTTAGTGTCTTGTAAATTCTCATCGTCAGTTTGACAGCCAAAAACGAATAGAAAACTCAAAAGACCCAAACCTATCTTATTAAATTTAATAATTGAGTGTGTTTTTATCTTCCTTTTTTTTAAATTAAATACCGCTAGAGCAACCAAGCAATACAAAAACACACCTATAAAAAGGTAGCATTTTATGACTATATTATTATTCATCTTAAATTATTTATAAATTTTAATTTACCTATCAATAAAAATAAATATTATCGACTAGGAAAGAAGCTCCATTACTAGAAACAAAAATAACAAAGCCTATATTATTTCGATTTAATAAACCCGATCCACCACCACCAGTTCGTAACGTAAAATCATTTAAAGGTATATCTAAACTAACCCATTTATCTTGAACTAATTGGTTAGATAAATTATAGCCACCAGCCGAATCTTTTCCTGCCACAAAATTATTATCGATATTATCAGGACCAAAGTCTTTTAACTCTAGTATTAGGTTAGATGCAGCAGCGTTTTTTAATTGAATATCTAAATGTATCATTGTCTTAGTAGATGCATTAACAGTGCCAGTCCAACCTAAACCAACATAGCCAATACTTTGATAATTTAAATGTTTATTATTTGCAAAGTTTTTTTCTGAAATATTTACAGCATCATTACCACCAGCAAAAAATCCAGGATTAAATCCTGTTACCCCTGAATAAGCATCACTAAATAAAGAAATTACATTAGATTGAGGAAGCGTAGGATTTGTAGCATTCACAAATGCTGAACCTGCATTAATTTTAAGAGAACCCGTTGCTACTACATTATTTAAACTTGCAGTAACAGTTGCATTACCAATACCAATAACAGAAACTTCACCAAGTTCGTTTACAGTTGCAACACCAGTGTTTGAAGAGATAAAGGTAAAATAACTAGGTGATACTGAAACAGTTTGATTACTTCCTGATGGCATTTTGAAAGTATCTGTTAGTTTATCTATGGTGATAGTTGCTCCAATAAAAGTTTGCTGTATTACATCAATACCATTTAATATTTTTGGTTGAGGTTGTGCAATTGTTCCTAATTTTTCAAATTTAAGTTCATCAATCCAAAAGGTGTAACCCACTTCTTTACCGAGCTCTCCAACACCTCCCGCCGAGTATCTAAACATACCCTTCTCGTTTATTAACTTTGAAGCATCTGGAATTGGAATAATATATTTTGCCCATGCTGTTCCGAGACTCACATTTGTTAAAGTAGTAATATACTTATTTGGGTAAAAATCTTCCCCAAAACCAAATTCGCCAATAGTAACCCCTTGTGAAGCTTTTGCCCAAAAGGTTAGCGCATCATAACCCGTTAAATCACGACCTGCACCATCTACTCTAAAAATTGCTCCAGCATAATTTCCTTCAGGGTCATTTGCATTAGGCACATCAAAGCGCATGGAAGCATTTCCTTGGTAACTTACTTTCTGATCTACTGTCCAAGCAGTAAATTTTGATCCTGGTGGATTATTTGCATCTGGTCCGTAGGGAAAGTAAAAATTAGTCCCTAAACCAATTGGAGTATCTGTAAAAATTTCGGCCGTTTTTGAGAAATTAGGTTCTTTCAAATCTTTATCTTCATACTGACATCCCAAAACCAATAATATACTTCCTAGAGTAAAGCCAATTTTTTTTAATTTAATAATTGAGTGTATTCTCATTTGTTATATATTTTTATTAATTACCAATGTTTATTTGAATGTAGGTTCTAATTTCCCATTCTTGACCATTAGGAAATCCAACTGGACTTGCAACTGGTATGGCAGGATACGTATTTGCCGGCACGAAAGTTGGAGAAAATCGATTTGAATATTGATCTAACGATCGCCATGTACCTCTTAACCCAATTCTTGTTCCAGGAAGCACAAACCAATCCGGTTTTCCAACTCCAAATGAAACATCGGTCATGAATTGCACAGGATAGGTTAAATTAAAATCCCTATGGTAATCATAAGGTCCCCAGTCATTCACTTTTAAAGTTGAATTTAATTTTGCCTTTTTGTAAACCATTCTAACATCCGATCCAAAACGCTTAATGGTTCTAGCATCGCTTCCATTACCTTGTGCAGGTCCTCCGTAAATACTCGCTATGAATCCAAGATCTGGAGTTAACTTGGATACAATTCTTACATTGGTTTCCCATAAATCTTTAGCTGGAGCAGCTCCAGGAAAAGCAAAAGCGGTTCTATTCGCTAAAAATCCTATTGCCGCATCTTGTGAAGTAGAAAAATGACGGAATACGAACCCTGCACTTATGGCAAATTTTGCATCTTCTGAACGGTCATTGTCCCATTCGTACATCCAAGTACCCGGCGTTGGGTCATACGTAAATAGTATTTCCCCCGCTACCTGCTTTCTATTTATTCTTACCACAAAAGGATCATCTAGTATATTTCTGGGTCTCCCTGGTACAGCAACATCAGTTGTAACTGGTCCTTCTAATGGTTCCTGCCATAAGAAATTAGGTGCAATTTGTAATTTACCAACATTATAAGTAAAACCACTTAAAAAATTGTATTGATTACCGCTTCCACTATCTTTTAACCTCCATCCTGTGAAAGTTTGAGTTTGATCACCAGCACTACCGCTGGCTACTAATCCTTGAGCTGCGGCTTGTGCATACCAATTAAATTTCCCGCCTGTATAAGTGAATTTTATTTTTTCACCCCAGTTATCTCTGGATTTAATTTGAGTTAAATAGGCTTGGTCTCCTCTCATAACTTGATACTCTCTCCCATTGAGCGGCTGTCCTGCCCAAATTCCACCAAAATCAATTCCGAATTTTCCGAATTTCCGATTTAAATGTAAGGTGAATTTTCTTGTTTTTGGTTGAGGTACGGCAAGAGAACTTACTGCGAGTCCACGTTGTTCTAGATCTTCATGAAAAATACCCGTTACATCAAAATTTGCTATGTTTTTAGTATATTTTAATAAGGCTGCTGGGTTAGCTCCCCACCAGAGTTGTGGTCCTGCAGCCAATTTTAATCCTTTAAATAATTTTTTCCCTTCTATTTCAAATCCAAATGGAGCAATACCGTTATAGATATCTATGTTAGGTCCATAATTGGCCTCAGGATATAATCCAAAGAAATCGCCTTCATATCCCCAATGATAATGCCCTGTTCTATAAAAACCATTTAAATTAAATAATTTTTCGTCCCATTTATAACTTGCTCTATACAAGGATACCCGATTATTGTCTTGTAAACTTACATCTCCATTGATACCCTTGACATCTACTGGACGCGCTCTGTTTTCATAAAATATCTCATCAATAGGGTTAAGTGCAACGTTACCCAAAACATTGAATTCTACATTCGCCGTCATATTGGATACGGGACTTCCTTCTACGCCAATAAAATAGGACTCCATGTGATCAAAACCAAGTTGATTTGGGAATGTAGTGTTATTTGCAGCTGCGCTGCTCGGTGTGGTAATTAAAGTACCTCCTGTATTGAAAGTAGTAAACTCAGCCGCTAATCTGGAGAATTTAACTTTTCCGCTTTTTTGACTTTCTAATGTGGCTTTATCACCTCTCGCTTTGAGAGTAGCTTCCATGATTTGAATTTTATCAAAATAATTACCTACATCACTTAATGTTTTTCCATTGGCGTATGGATTCAACTGATGCACTTCTTTCAAAACGTAGTAGGCAGAACGTGGAAATAATTGGTAATTTCCATTAGCATTCGTTGGTCCTTTCGCGCAAATACCAAACCATTCTTCATTCATGTTGTTTTCCCCATTAGCATAGTCAAAAGGATATCCACCATTAGACCAAGAAGCATTGGTGTCATGTAAATCTAAATTTTTAGTTTGGCCATATTTCCACCAGCCATCACTAAACTGAAAGGTAAATCCACCCAAACAATTTTCGCTTTTACCCAGACCTGCTGCGTTTTCATAAATTTCTTTCCAATTGCCTTTTAGAATCTTTGCCTGTCCATTCTGTTCTTCTTCGCTAGTGATAGCATTAAAAGCATCAGAACCAAATTCTGAAAACATTACTGGTTTACCATATTCTTTTTTTACTCTATCAAAAAGATCCCCAAAAGAAATTCCTCGATATACATTTACACCCAAAATATCAACATCTGGACAGTTTTTTGCGATAATATCTAAAAATAACAAGTCTCCATTACAAATAGCTACTGGATGTGATGTGTCGATAGACTTCATCGCAACTACCCCTTCATTGAATAACTTATACATGAATTGCGCCCGTTTTGTAGACTTTCTGTCCTTAACAGGGATATTTTCCGTTTCAGCACCGTCCCAAAATAATCCATAGTTATTTTCGTTTCCTAACAAAAATAAAAGCAAACCTTTCGTGTCCTTATATTCTTGTGCCATTTCTTTTACTTCTTTCAAAAGCAATTGACGAGTTTTAGCATCAGCATACTCTGTAGTTGGCACCCAGGCTCCGTCAATGGTTAAACCGTAACGACCAAAAGAATGGTTTAACATGGTGTAGATACCATAATTGGTGTAAACATATTCTATCCATTTTTTTGGCATACCGCTATATACTCTTATAGTATTTACACCCATATTTTTAAGCAATGACATTTCATCGTCTAAGGCTCGTTTAATAACGCTTTCTGATTGATTCCATAAACTGTATGAATAATTTGTCCCAATAGGAAAGTAATCCCAATTTACGCCGTTAATAATTAAGTCATTTCCATTGACTTTGAGTTTCATTCCAGAGATACTTTTGTCTATGGTTACTTTATCTGCTTGAGAAAAAATAGAGGATGAATAACACCAAAAGAGTAATAATAATAAAAATTTTTTCATAATAATGTGTTTAATTTTAATGTTTGAAATAATGTAGTGCCCCGGGACAGAGTTTGACCGAAATGTTTGCTCCTGTAATGCGGAGTTAGTTTTCATCTATCAATTTTTCGGCTTGGGGAAAGTCGTTTTTTTGTCCACAAACTGAAAATTGTTTAGCTGAAAAGCATTTAATAAATAGTTCTGTAAATTTCATTTTTTTAATATATGGTTTTTTAATTATTAATATGGTGCAATACTATTTATTTTTTATCATATTCGCAGTTAAATTATCTATACAAAAACACATCAGTAGTATTTAATCACCTATACAAAAACACATCAAAAAGTTATTAATTATTTTATATATAAATAGTTAATAATAAATTCTAACGCGATTTTTAAAAATTCACAAAAACAAACACTACAATTAAAAAAAAAAAACGAAATTAGCTATTATTAATATTTTGAAACCCTTGTAATCTTCAATATAAACCCTTGTAGCCATAATGATAAAACAGATTCAAATAAGAAAAACCTGCAATTTTAAAAGAGTAATGAACCCTATATATATCGTTATATTGCTGCTCTTAGTAGGAACTACACCTTTTTACGGACAAGTCAAAAACATTGGAATACCAGAAATCAGAAATTACAAAAGAACCGATTATAAAGGAGGAACTCAAAACTGGGATATTGACCAAGATAAAGAGGGTAATATGTATTTTGCCAATAACAATGGCCTTTTTCAATTTGATGGAATCTCTTGGACCAAATATACCTTACCCAATCTGTCGGTTATAAGAGCTGTAAAAATTGATGATTCCGGAAAAATTTTCGTGGGAGGTTATAATGAATTTGGTTATTTCAAATCAGATTCAAAAGGCAAACTTGTCTATTTTTCTTTATCGAGGTTTTTAAATATTCGCAATGAAAATACCGAAAACACTATTGATATTGTTTGGAAAATACATCGTAATAAAGGTGAAGTTATTTTTCAATCTTTTGGCAGCCTCTTTATATTTAAGAACAATGCGCTAAAAACACTTAAAGCGCCTACGAAGTTTCATTTTTCGTTTCAAGTAAACAATAGACTTTATTTTCAAGATATCTCTTTAGGTTTAATGGAGTATAGAAATGGAAGACTTATTCCTCTAGCAGGCTCAACAGTATTTAATAATACTCAGGTTTGGGGAATGTTTCAAATGCCAAATAACAGAATGCTAATTGCAACTTTGGACAAAGGCCTCTATATTTATGAAAACCAAAAAATAAGTTCATGGAACACCGAGGCTAATAATTTTATCAAGAACAATAGCTGTTTGGGCGGAGTTGCCATGAAGAACAATTATATTGTCCTTAATTCAGTTCGGAATGGCATTATTGTTTGCGATGGTAACGGAAAAATACTTCATCATATTAATCGAAAAAATGGACTCCAAAATAATACTGTTCTCACATCATTTATAGATAGTAACAACAATCTCTGGTTAGGTCTTGATAATGGAATTACTTTCGTAAATGAAAACTCTCCTTTTTCCTATTTTGGTTTTAGTTATGACATAAACACAGTATATGCCACTGTAATTTACAAAGGAAACCTATATGTTGCCACTAATCAGGGTGTGTTTTATCATCCTTGGAATATTCCTTTCAACGGAGAAGCTTTTACGCTAGTGGAAGGCACAACTGGGCAGGCTTCAAACATTCAAGTTATTGATGATCAACTAATTTGTGCTCACAACATAGGTGCTTTAGTTATTGTAGGAGGTAAATCATATCAAACATTAGACAATGTAGGTTATTGGAGTTTTAAGAAAGTTCCAAATCAGCCAAAATATATGATTGGTTCAAATTACAATGGATTTTCCCTTTTTGAAAAAGGGCCAAACGGATGGCAATTCGTTCGCCAAATAGAAGGATTTTATAAATCTGTGGGGGAATTTGAAATCGATTCAAAAAACATTTGGGTAATAAAAGATAACCTTCTTTATCAAATCCTACTTAATGAGGGTTGTAAAAATTTTAAAGACATAAAAACCTACCGAAACCTATCTGATACCGATAAGGGGATTCTCAGTGTTCAGAAGTTGCGAAATACAATCTATTTTAAAACTACCAACCATTTTTACAAATACTCACAAAGCAGCGATGCCTTTTACGAGGACAAAACAGCTGACAACTTATTTAAAACAATTGTCAAATCCACAAACATACAAGAGGATAATTATGGAAATATATGGCACACTAATAATCGAGGCTTGGGAGTTTTAATGAAAAAAAATAAGAATCAGTATACTAACGTTACTGCACCCTCTTTAAATTTAACCCAGAATTTGGTATACAACAATTTGTCAGTCTATACCATTAATCCTGAAAATATATTTATTGGTCTTACCGAAGGATTGGCTCATTATAATTCTAAATTATCTAAAAATTTCATTTCTAAACCAAAAGGTTTTATAAGAAGTTTTGCCTCCCTCGGAGATACTTTATTTTTTGGAAATGGACAAAATAAGGCAACAAAATTTAAGATTCCCTACCGTTCAAATTCCGTAAAATTTATATTTTCCTCTCCTACCTATGAAAATGTTGAAAACATTAAATTCTCCTATCAACTAAAGGGTTTTGATGACAAGTGGAGTAATTGGTCTTCACTCTCCACAAAAGAATACACTAATCTTAGAGAAGGGAATTATATTATGAATGTTAGGGTTTTAAACAGCTATGGAATTCAGTCAAATCCGGCTGAACTAAATTTTGCAATATCTCCACCCTGGTATAGACACTTTTTGGCTTTTCTATTTTACATCATTGGTATTTCTACATTATTGTATTACACAAGACTAAGAGTACAAGCCAAAATACGAAAGAACAAATACTATCAAACTATTGAACAGAGAAGGATTTATTTGGAAAAAGAGACGAAAATAAGACAGGAACAATTTGATTTAGAAAAAGAAATTGAAAGACTGCAAAATGAAAAACTAAAAGTTAAAATCCTTGCAAAAGACAAAGAATTGGTGACTAATTCATTGCAGATTGCAAAGAAAAATAAAATTTTAAACGGAATTATTCACAAGCTAAAAGATATTAATGTGGATTCATTCGATGAGTCCGCTAAATTACAAATAACAAAATTAAACAAAAGTATTGTCAAAGAAGTGAATGCTGATCACAGCTGGAAAGATTTGGAAAAACACATCAAGAATGTTCATTATGACTTTTTAAAAAGATTAAAAGAAAAATGCCCTACAATTTCATCCCGGGAATTAGATTTAGCCACTTATTTATTAATGAATATGTCAACGAAAGAAATTGCTGATATTATGAATATTTCGAACGGCGGTGTCGAACTAGCACGGTACCGTTTGAGAAAAAAATTAGATCTCAACAATAAAGAAAACCTCACCGGCTATTTGATTAGTGTTTAACTCAAACCACAACGCCATCTCTTGACTAGGATGGCGTTGTGGTTTTAATCTTTGATATTTACAAGAAACTCAGTGTTCTTTCCAGCGCCATTCCTCTAGAACCTTTTATCAGTATAGAAGAATTTTCAACTTTTGTTTCTTGGAAATACTTTGAAAACGATTCGAATGTTTCATGAAAATAAAAATTAGCTCTTTGGATTCTGTTGGCATAAAATGCCGAGCCTATAAAGTGGCAAATGATAATTTCATTTTTTAAGAGTAAATCAACAATTGCCTGATGTTCTAAGTGGCTTTCTGACCCCAACTCAAACATATCGCCCAATATCAAAATTTTATTAGAATTGTCTAATTGAAGAAAATTTTCTATTGCCACCGTCATACTGCTCGGATTGGCATTATAAGCATCGAGAATAATCTGATTTGTTCCCTTAGTTAAAAGTTGGGATCTGTTATTCTCTGGGATATAGCTTTCTATAGCCGCTTTTATTGCCTTATCTTCTATCCCGAAATACTTTCCTATTGCAAGTGCTGCACAAATATTGTAGGCGTTATAAAGTCCAATTAAATGCGTTGCTATTTCAAGCCCTGAATAACTTATTTCTACAAATGGATTTGCTTTTATGGAAGCTATATTTACATCGGCAGATTTTTTATTTATTCCAAACGAATAACAATTTAAAGTTTTTGTCTTTTCAACTTGGATTGGGTCTTCCAAATTAATGAAAGCAAATTTTTCGTTTTGGGAAAGATATTGATACATCTCACTTTTTCCTTCAATTACACCTTCTACACCCCCAAAACCCTCTAAATGGGCTTTGCCAAAATTGGTGATATATCCATAATCTGGCATAGCCAAACCACACAAAAATTCAATCTCTTTTTTATGATTAGCCCCCATTTCAACGATCCCAATCTCTGTTTCGGTATTGAAAGATAATAACGTCAATGGAACTCCTATGTGATTGTTTAAGTTTCCTACAGTTCCTTTTGTCTTGTATTTTTTTGAAAGAACCACGTGGATCAGTTCTTTTGTGGTAGTTTTTCCATTACTTCCCGTCAGGGCAATTATGGGCAATTTTAAATACTGACGGTGAAATTTTGCTAATTCCTGTAAAGCAACTAAGCTATTTTCAACCACTATCGTTCTTTGATCAATAAAGTAGGATTTGTCGTCTATTAAAACATAAGAAGCTCCTTTTTCAAGTGCTTCTTTTGCAAATGTATTAGCGTCGAAATGCGCTCCTTTTATAGCAACAAAAAGGGAATTTGGTTCTATCTTTCTAGTATCAATAGAAACAGATGTACATTTTAAAAATAAATTATGAATGCGAGTAATATCCATGCAAAAATGATTTAAATAACAAAAGCCCGAGAAGGGCTTTTGTTATTAGTAGGTATAAATTAATTTCTAACCGACTTTCTCTTATCTGATTTCGGCCCAACTCTAGACATTGCGCATCTAAATCCAATGTAGTCAGTAGCCATGTCTTGGGGTAAATACCGTCTTTGTGCAGGATCTAACCAATAGGCTCTATCTCTCCACGACCCCCCTTTATACACTCTTACATTGTCATTTATTAAGGTAGTTCTTTTATTGGACTTGTCATATTTCCGTACCATTTTCCCTAAACTGTCTCTGCTGACATTATGTTTTGGGGAGTTATACATTTCGTATTTTCCTTTTTTTGTTTCAGATTCAGACTCTTCTGGCCCGCTAAAAAACCTCGATGAGAGTTTATCACCATCTCTATAATTAACATTGTCACTCTTGTCAAAATTTTGTCTTAAATAGGTTTCATTTTCATCAACAGGCACTTGAGCAATTTGACCTGGAAATGCCCTAGTTACAATTCTTCCATTGGGTAAAGTGTCATATTTGATATTGTCTTTGGTAACGACCTCAATCTTACCATCTTTCCCAATTTTGTTTTTGGTATATTGATTTCCTCTAAAATAATTAAAATCATTGGCTTCGTTGTCGATAATTGGTCTGTAGACGTCTGCAACCCATTCGGCTACATTTCCAGCCATATCATACAATCCAAAATCATTTGCTGGATAACTTTTTACTGAATTAGTGATATCTGCCTCATCATCAGACCAGCCTGCAATTCCTCCATAATCCCCATTGCCTTGTTTAAAATTGGCCAGTTGATCGCCTTTTTTTCCTCTTTGTTTGGAACGGGTATCACTGCCTGACCAAGGATATTTTTTTTGACCTTTATATATATTATATTCTCTTTGACCTACATCTGCGGCTGCTGCATATTCCCACTCTGCCTCTGTTGGCAGTCTGTATTCTGGCAAAAGAATTCCAGAAGAACGCTGGGCATAAACGTTTGTTGGAGCTATTCCCTTAGTGTTTTTTCGAGGTTTTGCCGTATTTCGCACTCCTTTTATTCTCGGCAAAACAATTTCAGCATTTCCGCCATAGGCAAGTGTTGGAGCATTCAAATAGGCTTCAGTATTAAAATTGCTTTCAGCACTAACATTTAATGTTTTAGCATCCCGCTTAAGATACCCATTTTTTTCCAATAAAGCCTCATTAACACGTTCTGTTCTCCATTTGCTAAATTCAACCGCTTGAATCCAATTGACCCCTACAACGGGATAATTGGCATAGGCAGGATGTCTTAAATAATTATTGGTCATCGTTTCATTATAGCCCAATCTATTTCTCCACACTAGGGTATCAGGCAAGGCTCCTTGGTATATATTTTTATAATTTTCTTCCGTTGGAGGAAATACTTTTTTTAGCCATTCTAAATATTCCAAATACATAACGTTAGTCACCTCTGTTTCATCCATATAAAAAGATTGAATGTGTTGCTGAGTGGGGGTGTTATTCCAGTCATGCATGACATCATCCTGCACTTTACCCATCGTAAAAGTTCCTCCTTCAACAAAAACCAATCCTGGTCCCGCTTTTTGTTTCTTATTCGCTAAAGTTTTTTTACTGTCTATTTTCCATCCTGTGGCTCTAGAGCCACTTTGAGATTTCGATTTCTGACTCCAACTAGCAAATCCTATACTCAACATCAAGGATAAAATCAATCGTAAGGCTAAAATTTTGTTTACTTTCATACTCTTTGGTACATAATAATTTAGGTGGTGCAATATAATAATTAACCTTTTAACTGCAACATCATTTTTTGAATAAATATAAAGAAACGTATAATAGTTACACTAAAATACGCAATTAAAACGCAAATTTATACTATTTATTATTTAGAATTATATTAAAAGATATAATTTTACTCTTTGTAATAATTTGTCCTTAATAGCGTTTCTATGATGATGAGAAAAATACTTTTAGTTTATTTAACCCTTGTTCCCTTAATTTCTTTTGCACAATCCAAAGGATATATCGTTATTGAATGGCTCGAAACACAAGAAATGTATTATGGTGATTATAAAATTAATGCGCCTGTTTTTGCCGGAAAAAATTACAATTACGAC
>JBIILD010000129.1:0-3562 GCA_044232845.1 Flavobacterium sp. | reverse complement strand
AGCGATTTGTTATGGCATGAAAAAATAATAATGAATTCATACTTTTTTATTAAAAAATTAAGTTTGTCTGAGGAAAGTGCTTTTGGTTTAGATAGCAGCTCTGTAAAAGTAGAGAAATTTCCAATGGTACTTCATGCCCCAGAAAATATAGGACTAACAAGAATTAAGTAACCTAAATGTTTTCAAGAACCCAAAATTACACTGTATTTTAATTGCAGTGTAATTTTTTTATCTACCAACAACAACGTTGAAAATTAAAAAAAACTAGTTTAAATCTTTAATAGTACCTTTGCTCCTCAATTATTAAAAATGAGATTACACCGAAATTTAGTATATACTACTATTGACGCCTTGAATGCTATCTTCAACGAAGGCGAATATGCCGATAAAGTAGTGGCACGATCCCTAAAAAAAGACAAACGTTGGGGAAGTTCCGATAGAAAATTTGTTGCAGAAACCATCTATGAAGTGGTGCGTTGGAAAAGATTATATGCTGAAATTGCTGAAGTAAAAGAACCTTTTGACAGAGATAATCTTTGGAGGATGTTCTCGGTTTGGGCAGTATTAAGAGGCTATCCTATCCCCGATTGGCGTCAACTGGAAGGGACGCCAGAAAGAAAAATAAAGGGACGTTTTGACGAACTTTCAAAAATCAGAGCTTTAAAAGAATCAATCCCCGATTGGATGGATGAATTGGGCGTGAAAGAACTAGGAGAAAAAATTTGGGCTAAAGAAATTGCAGCCCAAAACCAACCCGCAAAAGTAATTCTTAGGGTTAACACCTTAAAAACAAATAAAGAGTCTCTGAGAGCTCTATTGATGGACTTAAACATTGAAACAGAATTTTTAAAAGACCAACCGGACGCATTGGTTCTAAAAGAAAGAGCCAACGTATTCTTGACGGACGCTTTCAAACAAGGTTTTTTTGAAGTTCAGGATGCCAATTCACAATTGGTTGCCGCATTCCTTGACGTAAAACCCGGAATGAGAGTAGTGGACACTTGTGCTGGCGCAGGTGGAAAAACCTTGCATATTGCTGCATTGATGGAAAATAAAGGACAATTAATTGCAATGGATTTGTACGAAAGCAAGTTGAAGCAATTAAAGTTGAGAGCCAAAAGAGACGGTGCTTTCAATATTGAATACCGCATTATCGATTCTACCAAAATTATCAAGAAACTACATGAAAAAGCAGACAGAGTTCTGATTGACGCTCCTTGTAGCGGTTTGGGAGTCCTGAAAAGAAACCCTGATGCCAAATGGAAATTGCAACCCGAATTTATAGACAATATTCGGAAAGTGCAAGCCGAAGTATTAGAAAGTTACTCCAAAATTGTAAAACCAGGTGGAAAATTAGTCTATGCCACTTGTTCTATTTTACCTTCGGAAAATCAAGAACAAGTTAAAAAATTCCTAACTACAGATATTGGGAAACAATTTGATTTCATAAAAGACCAAAAAATATTGGCTTCTGAATCTGGTTTTGATGGATTTTATATGGCTTTGTTGAAACGTAAAGAAGAAGATGTTAAGCCAATTAAAATTATTGAATAGACCAAACGTTCTGCTGTAATACCACAGTATATTTCATTTAGTTAAATTCTTATTGGAATATTTTAAAATTTCAGGCGGTATTAGTATTGTCGCCTTAGTGGTTTTAGGGATGCTATTTCTCCACTACACTCATGTTATTTTTTTTCTTTAGTGGCTTTCTTCAGATCATCACCACCGGGAATCCTCATTTTGTCTGTGAGAACGTAAATTTCGCTCAGGTCAAAATCTCCCGTCAAAGACATTAGCACGGTTTCTTTTTCTTTGCCTCCCCCTTCAATAAACATCAACAGCTCTTTTATTTTAGTGTCTGTTGCGCCCAATTTCACCCCTATTTTAATGTTCTTGCCTTCCTCATTTACCCGCATCAATTCTTCGAGCCCGATGGTTTTACTGTATTTTTCGGCAACGGCTTTCATTTCAGCAGTCGCCCTGACACTTGTCGTGGTAAAGACTTTGAGGTTGTCGAGTTTGCGAATTAAA
The DNA here is from genome assembly GCA_044232845.1 of Flavobacterium sp. Lineage (GTDB taxonomy): Bacteria > Bacteroidota > Bacteroidia > Flavobacteriales > Flavobacteriaceae > Flavobacterium. The sequence continues at coordinate 1,528 of JBIILD010000129.1, read as the reverse complement.
TTCAGGTATTGCATCGTTTCTTTATCAGAAGAATCCATTTTTATCTTACTCATTAGGTCAAACATTTTTTTGTTGACTATTACTGAACTGATGTCGTCCTGCCCTTCAAATTGATCGAAAGCCGCCTGAGCGAAAAAGGCATTGGAGACGAATGTCAATACTACCGTTAAAATAAATTTTCTCATTGTTACTGCTTTTTTATAGCTATTGAACACTACTGTGACTTTTTTGATAAATCAAAACTAACTTATTTTTATTACAAAGGGGATAAATTAAACTTAAAGTTACTAATTTTACGTTAGTTAATCTACAAGCCCCCCGAATGAAATCAAAAATACATTTTATTATTGTGCTACTTTTGGCCGTTTTTACGTTCCAAAGTTGTCAAGACCAAGACGATGTGGCGGCACCGACCCACTTAGACATTCAAGATTTTATCTGGAATGGATTGAATCTTTATTATTTATGGCAAGCCGATGTTCCCAATTTATCGGATGACCGGTTTGCAAACCAAGAGGAATTAAATACTTTTTTATCCGGTTATCCAGTTCCTGAAAACTTATTCAATGCCTTGAGAGTCGACAAATCCATCGATAGATTCAGCTGGATTGTCGATGATTATTTAGAACTGGAAGGAGCGCTTCAAGGAACCACCAAAAATAACGGGGTCGAATTTGTCTTAAGATATAAAGATAAAGCATCAGGTTCTTCAGAAATAATAGGTTGGGTAAGTTATATCATCCCAAATTCGGATGCCGCAACTAAGGATATCAAACGGGGCGATTTCTTTTATGGAGTGAATGGAACCCCACTTACCAGTAACAATTATCAAGGCTTGTTATTTAGCTCAGCCACTAATTACACTTTAAATATGGCCAATTATGATAGCGGAGCTTTTACATCAAACGAAAAAAATATTCCACTGATAAAAACAGTTTTGGACGAAAATCCCATTTTAATTAACAAAGTGATTGTATCGGGTTCGCACAAAATTGGGTATTTATTGTATAATGGTTTTTATTCCAATTATGATTCGCAATTAAATGAAGCCTTCGGCAGTCTTAAATCTCAAGGCATTACCGATTTAGTCTTGGATTTGCGTTACAATGGTGGAGGTTCTATACAAACTGCAACCCGATTGGCCAGTATGATAACAGGGCAGTTTACGGGACAGGTTTTTGCCAAACAACAATGGAATGCGAAAATAGAATCCTATTTTAATAACAATAATCCAGACCAATTAAAAAACTTATTCACTGACAAAATAGGAACTACTTCTATCAATAGTCTTAATATGACCAAGATTTATATTCTGACTTCAAAAAGCACGGCCTCGGCAAGTGAATTGGTGATTAACGGATTGAAACCTTTTATGACAGTTGAACAGATTGGCGATACCACCACAGGGAAAAATGTAGGTTCAGTTACCTTGTATGATTCACCCACATTTGGAAAAGAGAAAAGAAATCCCAACCACCGTTATGCCATGCAACCTTTGGTTTTAAAAATTGTAAACAAAGATGGTTTT
>JBIILD010000128.1:0-3580 GCA_044232845.1 Flavobacterium sp. | reverse complement strand
CGTTTCGAGTAAAAATAGTATGTCGATTATCTTTCAAGTCATTAAATCGAGATAAAATATACATGGGAACCTTAACATCCGAATTGGCGTCTTTTCCCATGTGAAATTTGCATTCAATCATGGCAATAGTACTGTCTTTTTTTACCAATACGTCTATCTCATGCGACACGCATTTGCCTTGTAAAATGAAATTAGTTACCGCTTGATAATTTTCCGAAGAAAAAAGTAAGGCTATATATTTTTCGAAGAAAAAACCTGCCGGGCCCAATAATCGAATAGCCTCTTTTAAATTATATCGGGCAGCATTGGAGTTAGAGGCTTTTTTCAATAATCCGAATGCCATCTTGTAGATTTTCTTGGTGGGAATTCCTTCGTAAATTTCCTTTTCGATAGCCTCTAAAATAGTTTCTACAACCCTTTGGCTTGCACCAGATTTCAATAATGATTGTTCGAGTTTTGATGGATTATAGTCAACAATGTTTCCGGAATGCTTTACTATTTTCATTAGTGTGTGATTTAAATGTTATTAAATCAAAGAGACTACTAAAGGTACGAAAAAAGATTAGTTGTTTTGCTTTTGATAGTAAAATGCTGGCAGAAATAATACTAAAAAAATAGGTTGAATCAAAAATCGACGAATATAAAACAAGGCCATTTTATTGGTTTCACCGAAAAAAGAAAGCACCAAAAATAAAGCCAGAATGAGAAGCATGAAAAAGATAAGATACAATATTGAGGCAAATTTGACCGCTTCAAAATCTTTAAACAAAACATAAATTATGGCTAAAGAAAGGCTTGAATTTAGAAAATACCTGAAAACCAATCCGAAAAACAATTGGACATTGTTTATTTCGGGCAAGGGTAAATTATAATAATCTGCTTTGAAATAACTCAAAAAAGGATCATAAAACAAATTTCCCTCATAGGCTCGTATAAGAGCCAAAAAGAAAACTAGTATCATTGCCAAAAAAATTCTAAGTTTATGATTCAGTATTAGTTTTCGCATACAATGAAAATTTACGTATCCAAATTAACCACAACATAAAAACCACTCCATAGATAAATAAGGGAAAAACTACCCCGTGTAAAACATGTTGGTGTTTGGGAAAATGGTACATCAAAACACATAAAAGTGCAATTCTAATCAAATTCAAAATATAAATAAGCAAACTACCGCCCATTATATATAAAATGGTTGCTTTTATTTTTCCTGAAAAGGCAGTCACAAAAGAAATAAATAATATAATAACACTCACACCGTTACAGCCTTCAATAATTCGGGCGATAAATCTTTGATTGTAAAAAAATTTAATTCCCATTGCTGTTTTATTTGGCTTGACATCAGCATCCTGATGAAAAAAAACCATTAGATCTTTGGTCTGTTTTGCAACCAATTGAGTAATCCCGTCAATCTCGAGTTTCTTGACATCAAATTGACTGAGATAACTTTCATAAACAAACGTCAAAAGTAAATAGCTCAACAAAAACTTCCCTAAAAACAATAAAAATGGTTTATAAAGAATTAAATACTTTTTCAAAATTTATTTTTTAACAAATTTATAAAATTAGACAGAACCATTTAAATACTTTTACATAAAAATCAAGAACATGACTTTTGAAGAATTAAAACCAAAAATAACAAAAATTACTTCAGATTCTGTGATTTCAAGAGAGGAAAAACTTTTGAAAATTTGCCAACTGCTGCAAGACTCCATTGATTACTACAACTGGGTTGGTTTTTATTTTGCCAAACCAGATGCCAAAACACTTCATCTTGGGCCTTATGTAGGAGCTCCAACAGAACATTTGATTATACCATTCGGGAAAGGGATTTGTGGACAAGTTGCCATTTCAAACGAGAGTTTTGTGGTTCCAGACGTTACAACACAAAACAATTATATAGCCTGCAGCATTACGGTGAAGTCAGAAATCGTAGTGCCATTATTTGTCAATGGCAAAAATATTGGACAAATCGACATTGATAGTCATGTTCTAGACCCATTTACATCTGCCGACGAGCAATTTTTGGAATTTGTAAACCAACAAGTGGCTGCACTTTTTTAAAAAAACCACCCCTTTTTTTTGAAATCTGTAACTTAAAACTAAGTGCCGGATTTTTATTCCTAGATTTATAGTGAATTTCAAATCAAATTGCTTAATTTTGTTTAACTTTATTATATTTAATTTAAACAAAATAATGCCAGTTTCCCAAAAAACAGACTTAGACGAAATTGCAATTGACCGAATTATTGAAATGGCCTGGGAAGACCGAACCCCATTTGACGCCATAAAGTTTCAATTCGGATTAGCAGAAGCAGATGTAAAAGCGTTAATGAAAAAAGAACTTAAATTTTCAAGTTACAAACTTTGGCGAAAGCGTGTTGAAAATTGCAAAACAAAGCATCTTGCTAAAAGGGTTGAAGGCATTGACCGATTTAAATGCACCATGCAAAGAGCCATATCTAACAACAAAATAGCCAAACGGTAATCAAAAATGGAAAAAGAAAAACCAGATAATATTGTATACTCCAAAGAAAGCGGATACAATGCCAATATTTTGCCTTATGGAACGAGTGTTGGCGCGCCGGTTATAAAAATTAATGATGTCGTTTCTTGGAAAAACAGAGGGATTAGCAATGTAAACAAAGAGTTTGAAAACAAGTTCAATGAACTTAAAATTCAATATCAAATGTTGATGGAAGAATACGAGTGGAACGAATTGGTATACAATGCTAAATTTTCGTTTGAACCTGTTATTGGCGAAATTTATCACCTCTACATTGCAGAAGATCACACCTATTTTTTGTCGCTAATTTCACCTCAAGAATGGAACAAAGAACACATTGCCACATTCAGACTCAATAGTGATAAAAAATGGGTTATCGTAAACTAAATGGCAGTCCCAAAAACCATCTGTTTTGAATAAAAAACCCGTCAATATTGTTTGGTTCAAACGTGACCTACGTTTCATTGACAACGAAGCCTTATTTAACGCACATCAAGCTGGAATACCTTTATTATTTGTTTATTTTTTTGAACCATCGGTTATGAATTATGATGATGCCGATGTAAGACATTGGAGATTTATTTACGAGTCTCTTCAAGATTTACAAAAAAAATTAACTGTTTTAAATGCTAAATTATACTTTTTTCATAGTGAAGTGAAAACCGTTTTTTTAGAAATAATGGAACATTTCGATATTCAAACCGTTTTTTCGCATCAGGAAATTGGCAACAAACTCACTTTTGATAGAGATATAGTAATGCAGGATTTTTTTCAGGAAAACAATATTGTCTGGAACCAATTTCAACTGCACGGCGTCATCCGAAAATTAAAATCGCGTCAAAATTGGGACAATCGCTGGGAAGATGTAATGCGTGCCACTCCAAAAATTGTAAAAGAATCAGATTTGAATTTGATTTCTTTAGACAATGATTTTTATGAGATTATAAAAGGCAAACCTTTGCCAAATGAAATTACAACTCCCAACAAAAATTTCCAACAAGGAGGCGAAAATTTAGCTTGGCGGTATTTAGACAGTTTTGTAAAGGAGCGCTATGTCAATTACAGCAAACACAT
>JBIILD010000127.1:0-3584 GCA_044232845.1 Flavobacterium sp. | reverse complement strand
CAAGAAGATTTTAGAGAAACTTTAAACTTTTAAACTTTAAACTTTCTTATATTTGGGCTTCTATGGAAGCAATAAAAATCATCGAATGTCCTCGTGACGCCATGCAAGGCATAAAGACATTTATTCCCACCGAAAGAAAAGTGGCTTACATTCAATCCCTGCTTCGTGTGGGTTTTGACACCATAGATTTTGGAAGTTTTGTTTCCCACAAAACCATTCCTCAGATGCAGGATACTGCCGAGGTATTGGCGCGTCTGGATCTTTCGCAAACCCGCAGTAAGTTATTGGCGATCATTGCCAATACGCAGGGCGCTGAAAAAGCTTCCGTTTACCCCGAAATTCAATACTTGGGTTTTCCTTTTTCGATTTCAGAAAATTTCCAAATGCGGAATACTCATAAAACCATTGCAGAATCCTTAGTGACTTTGCAGGAAATCCTCGAAATTGCCGAGACTAGCAATAAAGAAGTGGTGGCTTATCTCTCCATGGGATTCGGAAATCCTTATGGAGATCCTTGGAATAGTGAAATAGTAGGGGAGTGGACAGAAAAATTATCCAATATGGGGGTCAAAATTCTTTCTTTATCCGATACCATCGGCAGCTCTACACCAGAAGTAATTCAGTATTTATTTTCGAATTTGATTCCGAAATACGCCAAGATTGAATTTGGTGCCCATTTGCATTCCACTCCAGACAGGTGGTTCGAGAAAGTGGATGCTGCCTATAATGCGGGATGCCGTCGTTTTGACGGAGCCATTCAAGGTTTTGGCGGCTGTCCTATGGCTAGGGACACCTTAACGGGTAATATGCCCACAGAAAAATTAGTGTCTTATTTCACTTCTAAAAAAGAAAATACAAACATAAATCCCATGAGTTTTGAAAGCAGTTATAATGAGGCCTCAAAATTATTCAAAGCTTTTGATTAAATTTTCCTGCGTTTGAAATGTTTATACATTTCCACCCAGACAACCGAAACAAAACCCACCAAAATGCTCATTCCTATTTGAGAAGCCGATACGGTTCCGAACATAAAAAAAGTAGCAAAAGCAGGAACTAGTATTAACAAGCTGGTGATTAGAATTGTAATGCCAATAATGATTAAAACTAGGTTATTTTTGTATCCCAAAGTCGTGACTATCGAATAATAAAACGAACGGTTGGCCAAGGTCAGAAAAATATTCGAAGCAACTAAAGTCAGAAATACGACTGTTCGGGTAACACTTTCAGAACAATTGTCTTGAATACAATATTGGTAAGAAAACAGAAGTCCTAGCGTAATGACTAGTCCCTGAATAATGCTAATTGTAATTTCTTTTAGCTTGAAAAAAGTGGTGGTCAACGGACGTGGTTTTTGGAGCATCATATTGGGTTCAATAGGTTCGTTTTCGTAAATTATCGAACAGGTTGGCCCCATGATTATTTCTAGAAAAATAATGTGTACCGGCGAAAAAATATTAGGATATACCCAACCCAATACCAGCGGAATAAAAACAATCATGATAATGGGAATGTGTATAGAAATAATGTATTGAATGGCTTTTTTCAGGTTGGCATAAATTTTTCGTCCCATGGCGATAGCCTCAATCATTTTGGCCAAATCATCCTCAACCAAGATTAGGTTAGCGGCTTCTTTGGCAATCTCGGTTCCTTTTTTACCCATGGCAATCCCAATATGCGCCGATTTTAAAGCCGGACCATCATTCACGCCGTCGCCTGTCATGGCTACAATTTGATCATTCGCTTTCAAAGCTTCGATAATTTTGAGCTTGGCTTCAGGGAACATTCGGGTGAAAATGGTAGTTTCCATTACTTTTTCTTTCAAGGTGGTTTCGTTCATTGTCATCAATTCATCTCCATTCAAGGCGTTTTCAGGATTTCTAAAGCCAATTTGTTTGGCGATAGTTGAGGTGGTCGTGGCATTGTCTCCTGTTACTATTTTCACCATAATACCAGCATTATAAAATGTATCAAATACACTCTTTATATTTTTCTTTGGAGGATCGTAAAAGGCTACCAATCCTTTGAATGTAAAGGGGAATTCCTGCTGTTTTTTTGGAAAATCATTTCCTGAAAAGTTAGCAACGCCAACACCCAACACCCTAAATCCCTGTTTCGACATCGATTCAATGGCGTTGTTGATTTGTTGCGTTTCGGCTTTCGAGAAATTGGAACAAGCGATTAAGGCTTCCGGAGCTCCTTTGGCGGCGATGATTCGGTTCCCATTTTGGTTTTCAAAAACATGGGTCATCATGGGAGGACTCCCTCCTAAAGGGTATTCGTGGACTAATTTGAAATCAGGGCGTTCGTCCGTTGTATTGAATTTTGAATAGGCTTCATGTAGCGCAATTTCCATTCCGTCAAACGGAATAGGTTCACTCGCCCACATGGCAAGATTTAATAATTCCTCCTCTTCTTTGTTCAATTGTTTATGGCTATTGAAGTTGTCATTCATTGTGTCATTTGAAAAGACATACCACTGTGCCAAACTCATTTTATTTTCGGTAATAGTTCCTGTTTTATCTACGCAAATGACAGTGGCACTACCTAGGGTCTCCACAGTTTTAGTTTGCTTTACGATAATTCCCATTTTCATCAACCGCCAAGCTCCCAAAGCCATAAATGTAGTGAAAGCAACTGGAATTTCCTCTGGGATAATGCTCATCGCCAAGGTGAGTGCCTTCAATAAACTGTCTAAAATCTCCCTAGAATTGTAAAAATTTATTGCCCAAACAACAACAAAAATTACTAAACCCACGAGGGACATTTTCTTGACAAAATCCCCAATTTGCATTTGCAAAGGTGTTTTTTCCTCGGCGATAGATTCTAGACTTTTTCCGATTTTCCCCAATTGGGTTTGGTTCCCAATGGCAGTTACTTTGCAAATAGCCAAACCGCTTGTTACGATTGTTCCTTGAAAAACGGTATTGCTTCCAGATTTTATACTTTTAAATACAATAAGTGATTCTCCAGTCAGAATGGATTCGTTTGCCGAAAAATCATTGGATTGAAGGATAATTCCATCGGCTGGAATAAAAGTGCCCTCTTCGATTTGTATGAAATCCCCCAGCACAATTTCTTCGCTCGGAATTTCGAGGATTTCTCCGTTTCGGATGACTTTACTTTTGGGTTGCGACATTTTTTTTAGCAAGGCAATAGCATTCCTGCTTTTGGATTCTTGATAGAGTGAAATGGCAGAAATCAATACGATTGCCATCACCATGAAAATTCCGTCGCCATATTTTGCCGTAATAAAATAGAGGCTCGTAGCCAATACCAGCAACAAAAACATCGGCTCCTTAATCATTTCAATTAATGAAGCCAAAAAATAGTTTTTGTCTTGATGATCCAGAGAATTGAAGCCGTGCTTTTGTCTAGACTGAATCACTTCCTGGTCAGAAAGGCCTTGTATCAAATGATTTAGCTTTGACATAGTGATTTATACGGATAACGTGTTTTTAGATTTTTTCAATTAAAATCCCCTAAGCCATTGCTATTGCGAAACTTAACATTGTCCCAATCAAAACATATTCTGTCTTGATGGTATTGGTATCTTTGTATCGAAGAATGGATTTGGCAGCAATAAG
>JBIILD010000041.1:0-13168 GCA_044232845.1 Flavobacterium sp. | reverse complement strand
GGAATACCAACTTGGCGACCCAATAGGATGTGCTCACGTGTTTGTGGCATTGGTCCATCAGTAGCAGCTACAACAAGAATTGCACCGTCCATTTGAGCAGCACCTGTAACCATGTTCTTTACGTAATCCGCGTGACCTGGACAGTCAACGTGTGCGTAGTGACGATTAGCAGTTTCATACTCAACGTGAGAGGTATTAATTGTTATCCCTCTTTCTTTTTCTTCTGGAGCATTATCAATTTGATCAAACGATTTTGCTTGACAGTAACCAGCATCAGATAACACTTTAGTTATTGCTGCAGTTAAAGTTGTTTTTCCGTGATCTACGTGCCCAATTGTTCCAATGTTTAAGTGGGGCTTATTACGGTTAAAGGTTTCTTTTGCCATTTTACTTAATTTTAATCTTAGTTATTTATTAGTGTTTAATTATATACTTTCTTGAGCCAACTACGGGAATTGAACCCGTGACCTCTTCCTTACCAAGGAAGCACTCTACCCCTGAGCTAAGTCGGCAGTTTTCCCTGATTCAGAATTAGCTCCCAAAGGTCGCTGATCCTGCACCGAAGTTTTCGGTGCTCAAACTTTTAATTCAAATTTACTCGAAAGCGAGCTTTCGGATAAATTTTCGTTAAAAGTTTGTGGGGAGAGCAGGATTCGAACCTGCGAAGTTCACACAGCAGATTTACAGTCTGCCCTCGTTGGCCGCTTGAGTATCTCCCCCCTTCTTTATGATCGCAGATTTTTGATTGACGATTAGCGATTTTTGATTTTCAGCGAATCTGAAATCTAAAATCTAAAATCTAAAATCTTATATATCTATTGAGCCGGCGGAGGGACTCGAACCCACGACCTGCTGATTACAAATCAGCTGCTCTAGCCAACTGAGCTACGCTGGCAATATCAATAAAAAAAGCCCGCTATTTCTAACGGACTGCAAATGTAGAAATTTTATCTCTCAATCAAAACATTTTTTGAAAAAAAATTAATATTAAATTTGGTCTCTTATTTTTTCTTTCCTTTTTACCAATAATCGCTCCAAAGATTCTGCCGTTAGCTCGACCGCTTCTTCAAAAGTCTTGCACTGTTTCTTTACTAAAAAATCATCTCCAGGCACATTCATTTTGATTTCGACAAATTTATTTTCTTTATCACTCGTCTTTTCCACTTTCATAAAAACATCTGCCGATACTATTTTATCGTAATACTTTCCTAATCTGTCCATTCTTTCCTGAACAAAACCTACCAATTTTTTGTCAACAGTAAAGTTAACTGCCTGAACATTTACCTTCATGATTTCTATTTTAATTTGGTTAAACATTTATCGAATTATTTTTTATTCCTTGGATGCGCTTCCTGATACACTTTCTTGAGCTCCGACAAACTACTGTGCGTGTAAATTTGTGTTGATGCTAAACTTGAATGTCCCAATAATTCTTTTACTGAATTCAAATCGGCTCCATTGTTCAATAAATGAGTCGCAAATGTATGTCGTAATATATGTGGACTTCTCTTTACTTTTTCAGACACCGTACTAAAGTATGTATTTATTAATCGATACACAAAGGATTCATTCAATTTTAACCCTTTTTTTGTGAGAAAAAAATAGTCCTTGTCCGTAATGCTTTCTATACGTGCTCTTTCGTTGCCATATAAAATTAATTGTTCGGAAACAATTGGCAGCAATGGAAGAATTCTTTCTTTATTCCTCTTGCCGAGAACTTTTATAGTATTATTAGACGAGTTTACATTGCCAGTTTTTAGATGGATTAATTCTGTTCTTCTAATTCCGGTAGTGTAGAATAAATCAATAATGAGTTTATCCCTCACTTCTTCAAAGCCTATCGAATTTTGTATTTGATTTAATACATCCACCACTTCTTTCTCCGAAAACGGGATTTGAAGTGTTTTGGGTGTTTTTAAAGCTTTGTGTTTTAGTAGCGGACTCACTTCTATTTGTTTGGTCTTCAACAAGAATTTATAAAATGCTTTTAAAGAAGCTATTTTTCTATTAACCGAAACATTTGAAAGATCATGATCAACAAGCGACACAATCCAACTTCTTATTTGGCTATAGTTTGCCTGGTCAATATTTTCGTCGTTGAATTGATTTTTATTGAATGACACGAAGGAATTCAGGTCATTCAAATACGCATTTACGGTATGTGGAGAATATTTTTTCTCCAATTGCAGATAATCTTTAAATGCGTCCTTATTATTAGCCATAAAAAAACCGTTAGTATCAAAGGTATTAAACTTTAATGACTAACGGCACTTTATTTAGATAGAAAATAATTAACTATTCTCTATGTTGTCTCTCATGTTCTGGATATAAGCCGCTTTTTGAATTTTGGCTCTGTTGGTAACTGATGGTTTTATAAAAGCAGTACGTGCTCTTAATTGACGAACAGTTCCTGTTTTGTCAAATTTTCTTTTATAGCGCTTTAATGCTCTATCGATATTTTCTCCGTCTTTAATTGGTATAATTAACATAATATAGACACCTCCTCTCGTTAAGGCTGCAAAAGTAAAAAATAATTATGAATTATGAATTATGAATTACAAATTATTTCAAAATATTCCTCGAAATTACCAATTTCTGAATTTCCGTAGTTCCTTCGCCAATAGTACATAATTTTGAATCTCGGTAGAATTTCTCTACAGGATAATCCTTGATATATCCATACCCTCCGTGGATTTGAAGAGCTTCATTGGCCACTTTAACACACATTTCAGAAGCGTACATTTTGCTCATGGCACTTAGTGTAGTCATTTTTCGATTCTGATTTTTCAAGAATGCCGCTTTATGCAACAACAATTCTGCTGCCTCAATTTCGGTAGCCATATCAGCCAGTTTGAAGGAGATTGCCTGAAATTCGCAAATTGCTTTTCCAAATTGACGTCTTTCTTTCGAATATTTCAGCGCGGCTTCATAAGCTCCTTTTGCAATGCCTAGTGATAATGCCCCTATCGAAATTCTTCCTCCATCTAAAATTTTCATGGATTGAACAAAACCATCTCCCACTTCTCCAAGTCGATTGGCATCTGGAATTCGGCAATTGTCAAAAATCAATTCGGCCGTTTCGCTAGCGCGCATGCCCAATTTGTTTTCTTTTTTCCCTGAAGTAAAACCAGGCATTCCTTTTTCAAAAACAAAAGCGGTCATTCCTTTAGAATCGCCTTTTTCACCAGTCCGGACTATCACAACGGCAATATCACCGGAAATAGCATGGGTTATAAAGTTTTTGGCCCCATTGATTATCCAATAGTCCCCTTCTCTCAAGGCGGTGGTATTCATTCCTCCGGCATCAGAACCTGTGTCGTGCTCTGTTAAGCCCCAAGCACCAATGTGCTCTCCCGTAGCCAATTTTGGTATCCATTTTTTCTTTTGCTCTTCATTTCCAAAAGCCAAAATATGATTGGTGCATAATGAATTATGCGCCGCAACAGACAGCCCAATAGAGGGGTCTACCTTAGCTATTTCTTCTACTATCGTAATATATTCGTGATACCCTAAGCCAGATCCGCCCAGTTCCTCTGGCACTAATATACCCATGAAACCCATCTCCCCTAATTTTTTGAGCAATGAAACAGGTAAAATTTGAGCTTCGTCCCACTCCATTATATGAGGTCTGATATTTTTTTCGGCAAAATCTCTGATAGATTGTGCTATCATTGTTTGCGTTTCGCTGTAATCGAAATTCATAAAAATAAGGATGTAAATTTAAAAGTCCAAATATAAGGCTATAATATTTGCCTTATCAATAGACAATCCTTTAATTTTTGTTAAATCATTAACATTTGTAAAATCACCATTCATACTTCTGAAAGTTACAATTTGTTTGGCAAGTTGATAATTGAAATAGGGAAATTGTGACAATTCCTTGATAGAAGCGTTATTGATGTCTATTTTTTTAAGGTTAGGAGGCTCTGAAACTCTAAAATGGGAATTCAAATTTTCGATGACTTCTGGCGATACTCCCCAAACGTCATTCATTTGTTCCATCGAAACAAAACCTCCCAAACTCTCCTTCAGTTTTAATATTCGAAGTGAAATCGCCTCGCCTATTCCATAAATCTTGATTAAATCTTCCTGGGTCGCCTTATTGATGTCAGTTATAATTATTTTTTCTTTTTTGGCGAAAGCCGTATTGGGATCTTTTTTGTAGGCTACAAAATCTTTTTTATTTTTAACCCAATCCGGAAATTTAAAATAAGGCGAGATAGAGTTCAATAAGGAATCCGAAACTTTTGTTACGTCCTGAAATTCTCTTGGAGAATTGACGTAGTTGTTTCCTTTTCTAAAAGCCAGAAGCCGGTCGATTTCAAGAACTGACATGCCGAGTTTGTAGCCTCTGTAATCCGTAATAAAATTAGGATTGAAAGGGTAAATTTTCGGAATATAATGGAGTTTTTGCTGTTTCATCGAATCAATCTGGGATTGTACCGAAAGCCATTTTTCTTTTTCAGGAGATTCTTTCGACAATGAACTAAAATCGACAAAATAATACCCCAGTTGAAAAGTGACAATAAGAGCAAAGAGCGAAAAAATACCCGTTCGCTGACCCCGTGAAAAATTAAAATAGGATTTGATTATTTTGAAAGTCATATTTTTCCAGATTATGTCAATTTTACTCGATTTGGATTTGGAACTCTAAAATAGGGAATTTTTTCATGAAATGGGAATTTTTATCCCTACAATTATCAAAAAAAGCATTAAAAAAATATTCTTATGCAGTATCATTTAAAAAAAACGATATATTTGGAACTTACTAACCATAAACCAAAACACCATGTCAATTTGGAAAAGAAAACCATTAGACCAAATTTTAAACGAATCCGCTGATTCTGAAAAAGGATTAAAAAGAACATTAACCGCCTGGTCATTAATTGCATTAGGCATTGGTGCGATCATAGGCGCTGGTTTATTTGTAAGAACCGCCATGGCAGCTTCGCAAAATGCAGGTCCGTCGGTAACAATCGCTTTTATCGTGGCGGCTATTGGCTGTGCACTAGCAGGGTTGTGCTATGCCGAACTTTCCTCCTCCATTCCTATTTCAGGAAGTGCTTACACCTATACCTACGCTACGATGGGTGAGTTTATGGCCTGGATTATTGGCTGGGATTTAATATTAGAATATGCCGTTGGGGCCGCGACCGTAGGAATCGCATGGAGCGAATACCTGAATAATTTACTTGTCAATGTACTTCACATCAACCCAATTCCCTATTCGCTTTGCCATTCCCCTTTTCAATCTAATGTAGAGACGGGCGAAACTGGAATAATCAACCTACCCGCTTTATTTATAGTCGGGATTATCAGTTTATTATTAATCAAAGGAATCCAGGAATCGGCATTTGTAAACGGGATTATCGTTGTTTTAAAAGTTTTTATCGTTGTTTTAATTATAGTTATCGGTTGGAATTTTGTCAACCCCACAAATCATACACCCTATATTCCGCCAAGTTCAATTTTTACGGATGAACACGGAATTAACCATAATTTTGGGGGATTCTGGGGGATTATTGGAGCTGCCGGAACCGTCTTCTTTGCCTTCATCGGATTTGATGCCGTAAGCACTGCCGCCCAGGAAACTAAAAATCCAAAAAGGAATATGCCCATAGGCATTTTAGGATCACTAGCAATTTGCACCATATTATATATTCTTTTTGCCCACGTGTTGACAGGCGTCGCTACTGTCGAGGATTTCAGAACAGGTGGAAAAGAAGCGTCTGTGGCATTTGCCATCAATAAATATATGATTGGTTATGCTTGGCTAGGCCAATTGGTGACCGTTGCCATATTGGCGGGATTTTCTTCTGTGATATTGGTGATGTTGTTAGGACAATCCAGAGTATTTTATTCCATGGGTAAAGATGGATTATTACCTAGCATGTTTAGTGATTTGCATTCCAAATTCAAAACACCCTACAAAGCCAATATTGCCATTTTACTGATTGTTGGAGCATTTGCCGCGTTTGTTCCCGGCGATATCGTGGGCGATATGACCAGCATAGGAACCTTATTTGCTTTTGTATTGGTCTGCATATCGGTAATTATTTTGAGAAAAAAAGAACCTAATATGGTACGGGAATTTAGAACTCCATTGGTTCCGTTGGTACCATTACTCGGAGTTGCTGCCTGTGTTTTAATGATGGTTGGATTGGGCTGGACTAACTGGTTGCGCCTTTTTCTGTGGATGGCCATTGGGGTTGCTATCTATTTTGTATACAGCAAGAAAAATAGTAAGTTGCACAATCCAGAAAAGTAGTTTTATACCAAAAGAAAAAGGGATTATAAAGCAAATTACTGCTTTATAATCCCTTTTTTTGTTGACAAAAAAATTTTATAAGTCAAAAACCGAAGTCCGCTTGGCCCGAATCAAATCCTTCAACCGAATCCAGAAGGCCAGGGTTAAGTATACACCAAAACCCAAACCAGCAGTTACAAAAGATACATAAATAAAAAACAAGCGCACACTACTGGCCCGCATTCCAAGGGCATCCGCTAAACGGGAAGAAACATGAAAGCCGTGCTTTTCAAAAAAAAACTTAAGATTAAGTAATGATATCATTTTTTTAGTTTTGCCCTTCGGCAAGCTTAATTAACAATAAAGGGCAGTAAAATTACTAAATTTTATTAAATAAACTACCTCGGAGCAGAGCCCCAGAGGTATTAAAAAAACTCAGATTTCACAAATTAACACCCATTTTTCTGTGCAAATTTGTGAAATCTGTGTCAAAAAATCGAAGCAGAGCTTCGAGGAATTAAACCAAAGATATTAAACACTTCCATTACCTATTGAATCTCAGAAAAACCAAATCAACTTTTTTTCAATAACTCCATACCAATGGCACATTCCAAGCAACGGCTTTTGTTGCAATATTCATTTTTGAGCTGCAATAAAGACTGGGATTCAAAAGCATTTTGGGGATGTATTCCAAAAGAACTGAATTTAGCGATAATCGCATTTTTTTCTGGACCAACATCATCTAACAACTGCATCAAGTCCTCAGAATTTGCTTTGCCTTGACTTTTGGCGTAAGCAAATTGAAGCGGGATAATGGTGTTTATCACGATTAAATCAACGAATGATTTGGAAAGTTTTTTTAATTTTTTTGGACTTTCCTTGTCAAATTGATAATGGTTTTGCCAATAATCAGAAACAGCAATCTCAAAGGTTTTATAAAGGCTTACAACCGAATTTGAAGTACCTATTTTCGAAAATAAATTTTGCTGATTGTGGTATAAATTCGCCAACTGCGAAAGCCGAATCGTCGGGAAATTATCGGGACGATGCTGGAAAAACTGAACAGTTTCAATACTATTCTTTTCCAATTGGTATTTGTGCAATAAATAGAAATACCTGAATTTTAAATCTTTGAAATAGTTATCTTCCTTTTCTATGTCTAATATCCCAGCGCTTCCAAACAGCAGCGCTTCCAAATTTTCGACCTCACAACTTTCTTTTCTTATAACGGAAAATGGAATGGATTGGGCAATTTTCAAAAAAAGTTCCCCATTGGTATTTAAACCAAAATTCTTAGCCAAAAGACAAAACAATACCGCTTCCCAATCTTGATTCGTTTGTTTTAATAATTCAAAAATGGGTTTTGATTTTCGTTCTAGACGTTCAAAAAATAAGCGTTCTTGCCAATTTTTCATCCTAAAACTATCGATTTCTTTCAATTGCTTTTCGCAGAAAATCCATGATTTTGGGCTGACCAGGGATTGATAGTTGGCGAGTGTGGCCGTTTCGACGTATTGCTTGAGTTCCAAAACTGGAATTTCGCTATTGTTCTTTCTGAAAATTTCGGTGTCGTGTTCCCAAACCACGTGAAGAATGACGTTTTCATAGTTGGCATCTCTTTCGTGATGGTGCACATACCAATCCGAGGATTTAAGGTGAATCTCTACATTTCCAGCCCATTTTTGGCCGGCAATAATAATTTGGGCATTAAAAAAGTCGGGGCCGGCAAGTTCTAAATAATGCCCAACATTGACTATTACTATTTCCTCCCCATTGGAAGTTTTTAAATTCAAAGTATTGAACTTCTTGAATTTCCAAAGATAATGGAGAAAATCTTCTTTCATTATTTAGATTATTAGACTTTTATGAGTATCAGACTCTTACACTAAGGTACTAAAAAAGAAACTTCTTATCTTAAAAATAATTGGAATTCGGAAAATTTTTAAAAGCGGTTGTGTAATAGGAATTGCGTTTGTTTTTTATCGTAACAAATATAATTTGGCACAAGCCCTAGCATCCGATAACGCTTCGTGGTGATTCAACGTAATTTCCATTTCCCGACAGCAATCGCTTAATTTAGTTGGCTTTATCCCTTTGGCTTTGTATATTTTAACAGTACATTCCCATCGAGGAGCCAAATTCAATGAGGCATACTCCAACCCATAAAATGCCATTGATTTAGAAAGCACATTCCGGTCGAAACTTTCGTTATGTGCCACG
Organism: Flavobacterium sp.; assembly: GCA_044232845.1. Taxonomy (GTDB): domain Bacteria; phylum Bacteroidota; class Bacteroidia; order Flavobacteriales; family Flavobacteriaceae; genus Flavobacterium. The sequence goes on along the minus strand of JBIILD010000041.1, from coordinate 4,701 downwards.
ACAACTCTATCTTTTAGTCGTTTTTGGATTTCAGGAAAGACTTGCATAAAGTTTTTTGCGTGTGCCGTATCTCGTGGATAAATGCCATGAACCGCTATCGTAAAAGGATTGTATTGATTGTTTGGCGGTTTAATTAAGGTTACATACTCGTCAACAATCGCCCCGTTTTCAACAGTAACAATACCCACAGCACAGGGATGATAGGCGGTAGCGGTTTCAAAATCGATGGCGGTGAAGGTCATGGGAGAGGTTGAAGTTAGAGGTTAGAGGTTGGGAGTTGAAATTACAAAAGTATTGACTTGGGCAGCATTTCCAGAAAAGGCATGGCTTTGGAATAATCCAGAGATTCGTATTCAAAACCTAAGCTTCTCAGGTTATCATAATACAATTGATGGTTTTGATAATAGTGTTTTTCGCTTTGCATAAACCAAGCTTTTTCTCCGAGTTTTTTGGATAAAAACCATTTTTCTAACAATCTTCCGGAACGCCCATTGCCATCATTCCAAGGATGAATTTTCACAAAAACCAAATGAATGAAACTAGCGTAATAAAAAATTTCGGGAAAACTCAATTGTTTTTTTAGGAGAAACTCTACATCGTCATAAAACCGTACCATTTCATCCTCTACTTGATGCGGAAGTGCCGCCACATATTCAATTCGTCCATCATCATTTGTGACAAACATATTTTGAACACGGTGTTTGCCTTGTTGATTTTTCGCAACGATATTTTTCCCAAGGAGAATATGCGCTTGGGCAATAGTATTTTTATCCAAAGGGTTTGTTTTTGCATACCAATAGGCATCATACAGATCATCAATTTTCTTGGTGTAATCCGGCAGGAATTCAATTCCAAATTTTTTGTGCTTAATATACGAATCCAGCTCCATTTCCTCTCCTTCGATCTTGCTGGAGAACACCGAGGCAACCGAAGTGTAGAAACTAAAAGTACCTGAAGAAATATCAGCATCATGGAGCGAATCAAACTTCTCTTCCAATCCTGCAGGGAAGTTTTTTTTGTAGTCTTCTAAAAATAGTTCAGAAATTATTTTCATGGATGAATTCGTTACGGTACAAATATAAACAATGTCGTTGAACCAATATTTAAAGTGATTGCTACTGAAAGAAATTCCAAACCAAGCCAAAACGAATCATAAAATCACGATAGGGAGTATTGGGTGCTGCATAAAAATTATTTCCCGATAGTGAAGAGTTGAAATGTTCCGCCTTAAAATAAATCCGGGTTCTTTGAATACGAGCATTTACAAAAAAATCAAGGTTGGGATAACCGCCGATTTCCTTATTATTTTGAACGAAAAACTCGCCGATAACAGGATTATAATCATTAGCAAAATAGCGGGTAAAGTAATTCAACGTAACCCCCGTTTGCAAGTACAATGCTTTTTCAAACATATTAGTAGCATAATACAGTGTATGGCGAGTAACCACTTCGGGTACATTCAGAATAAAATCGGATTGATCCACTTTTTGATACAAAAACGTGTTGTCTAAGGCAAATTTCCCGAGTCGGAATTCCCTATTGACCTTGACAGACAAATAATTGATAGTATTGCTGTATTGTTTTGGTGAAACTATTTGCAAACTAGTATCGGTCGCAACATTATTAAAATACAAATGATCCTTCAAGGTGGCAAATTGAATACTTGCGTCAATCCAAGGACTTGTTGCATTGGCGCTGAAAGCATTTATTTTTTCATTCTTAAAGGTATTAAACCAATTGTAACTTACAAAACTGCTTTGGTACAATTCATAATTGTTATTCGGTAATTTGTTCAGACTTTGGTATCCGAATCCCAATTGGGTTTTGTCATTAATAGCATAGTTTAGTTTGGCATCCAGATTTGACAAAGACTCGTTGCTTACTGATCTTGCAAATAAGAATTTACCGTTCCATTTGTTTTTTTGATACTCATATTGACCTCCCGCACTATTGATATTTTGTTTCAATGCAGCTGGAATGGTTTGACTACCCAATAGTAAGGTTTGGCTATAATAATAATTACTGCTGAAGTCTTGTGCAAAAAACTTGAATTTTCCCAAAGTCGTATTTTCAAAAATAAGACCCAAAGTGTTATGCATTTTAGTGTAGTGCGTTTGGTCGTTTATGCCACTGGCTACATTGGAAACTCCGAATCTAGGGGATACTGTGGCCTGATTGTATTCAAAAAATTTGTTTTCGTAATTCAACTGATGGGCAACATATAAATTGTTAGTTCCTCGAACTGGATTGATCCTAAAAAAGTGATCTACGAAAAAACGTTTCCCCTTCAGGAAAGACTTGGCATCTTTAAAATAAACCTCTAATTGTTCTCTATTATCATAATCTGGATTCCCGCTTTCGAAATCTTCGATGGTGGTGATGCCACCATTTTCTTCGTTCAAAATATCCTGGGAGGTGAGATGAGCATTGGCATAATAACGTTGGTTCTTGGTGTTGAAACTGGTAGTAAACCTAAAATTCCCGGTGCTAGTCAGTTGGTTAGTATATCTTCCTGAAGAGCGCAATCCTTTATAAGCAATAGAAAAATTAAGTCTGGGTGATGTATTTAAAGTGAAAAAGGCATCAAGGGATTGTCCCCGTTTCATAATCGACTTAAAATAGAGCTCCGTTACGGGTGTGGCTACCGAGCAATATTTTATTTGATGGGCTTCTATAAAATTAAAATGTTTGGCGGTAAAACCAAATTCAGGATAAGGGGAAATCTCGGTCAAACTGTATTGCAAGGTGTTATAGGTTTGCCCTTCGTTCGGGAAAGGCAACAAGCCAAAGGTGTCTTTTCTCAAATAATTATGACTGTACTCTTTTTGGATAGTTAGTGAGGTGTCAATATAAGTCGTGTCACGCTCTAAAGTAATGAAGCGATACATGTCTTGGGTAGCGATTTTAATGTTTTCAGAAGTTTTTAGCGAATCAGATGATCGTTGGTAACTACTATTGATATCCATCCCATTGCTTCTTTGGGGTTTTTTGTCCTCTTTATTTTGGGAAAACAAGACCATGGGTAAGACAATACAACAGGATAGAAAAAAAATTCTCATCGGGAAGGATATATAATAATAGGTAGCAGTTTACATAATTCTAATCGAGCAAAGGTAAATGAAAATATACACAAACAAAAAAACCTACTGTTCTTTGGTGAAATGGTATGAATGAACTCCTGATAGAGCTATTGAATGTTCTGTTTTACTTCACAAAATCAATAGCTTTTTCTAACGCTTCTTGAATTCCGGCTGCGTTTTTACCTCCTGCAGTTGCAAAGAACGGCTGACCACCGCCGCCGCCTTGTATGAATTTACCCAATTCTCGAACCACGATTCCAGCGTTGAGGTTTTTATCGGCCACTAATTCTTTCGAAATATAGCAGCTTAGCATCGGTTTTTCTCCCGAAACGTCGGGATCGGTTGTAGCTAAAACTAAGAATATGTTTTTCCCTAAATTCCCTAATTCGTAGGCCAAATCTTTTGCTCCTTCAGGACTTAAATCAACCTGTTTGGCCAGAAATAGAACCCCGTTTATTTCCTGTAATTGTGAAGATAACTCCACTTTCAAATTCTTGACTTTGTCTTTCATCAAAGACTCAATTTGGGACTTTAATTTAGCATTTTCATCCTGTAAGGAATGAACGGCTTTCAAAATGTCTTGCGGGTTTTTCAATGCCTCTTTTACGTCGTCTAAAGTGTTTTCCTGCAAAGCAAAATGTGCCTTGACGGCATCGCTAGTTATGGCTTCAATACGGCGAATTCCAGCAGCGACAGCTCCTTCGCTAACAATCTTGAAGTTCCAAATATCGGCAGTATTTTTCACATGAATTCCGCCGCACAATTCCATACTGTCGCCATATTTTATGGCACGAACACTGTCGCCATATTTTTCTCCAAACAAAGCCATCGCGCCTTCCTCAACGGCTTGTTTGAAAGGGATGTTTCGTCTTTCAATTAAAGGCAATTGCTCTTGAATTCTCTCGTTTACAAAATCTTCCACTTGTTGAATTTCATCGTCCGTCATTTTTGCAAAATGCGAAAAATCAAACCGTAAATAATTTGGGTTTACCAAAGACCCTTTTTGTTCCACATGTTTCCCTAGAATGGTTCTCAAAGCCAAATGCATCAAGTGAGTCGCTGAGTGATTTTTAGAAGTCAAACTTCGTAAATCCTGATTTACTTTGGCTATAAAACTGCTGTTTATGTTTTCGGGTAATTTTTTTGCAAAATGAAGAATGAGGTTGTTTTCTTTCTTAGTATCAATAATTTCAATAGCTCCCTCTCCTTTGGAGAGGGTTGGGGTGAGGATTCCTTTATCACCAACTTGCCCTCCGCCTTCTGGATAAAATGGCGTAGCATCCAAAACAATTTGATACAAAACACCGTCTTTTTTACTGTCAATTTTTCTGTAGCGTGTAATTTTCACCTCATTTTCTACTTGGTCATACCCTACAAAAGTTTCGGTATTGCCTTCCACTAAAATCGTCCAATCATCGGTGGACATCTCCGAAGCGGCGCGCGAACGTGATTTTTGTTCTTGCATGGAAGCATCAAATTCAGCTTCATTGAAAGACAAGTTCTTTTCTTTCAAAATTAAAGCCGTTAAATCTTTTGGAAAACCGAAAGTGTCATACAATTCAAATGCTTTTGCACCTGAAACTTCCGACCCTTTTGTTTTTGCAATTACGTTGTCTAACAA
>JBIILD010000040.1:0-13247 GCA_044232845.1 Flavobacterium sp. | reverse complement strand
ATCAAAATAAATGAAAGACGAAGACGATAATAGCATCTCAAAAGACGACGAAACTAACGAAGAGTCAAACGAGTCCACAAATGAAGAAGGTTTCGAAGATATAATTTCTTCGGGAGGAAATCATTTCTACGAGAACGACGAAAATTCAGAGGATACCATTACCAAAGTAACCGGAATGTATAAAGATTGGTTTTTGGATTATGCTTCCTATGTGATTTTGGAACGGGCTGTTCCAGCCATCGAGGACGGTTTCAAACCGGTTCAACGTAGAATTATGCACTCGCTTAAAGAGCTAGATGACGGTCGGTACAACAAGGTAGCGAATGTCGTTGGCCACACGATGCAATACCATCCGCACGGTGACCAAAGTATTGGTGATGCGATGGTGCAAATTGGCCAAAAAGAATTGTTGATCGATTGTCAGGGAAACTGGGGAAATATACTCACAGGTGACAGCGCCGCGGCTTCCCGTTACATTGAAGCACGTTTATCGAAATTCGCTTTGGAAGTCTTGTATTCTCCAAAAATTACTGATTGGGGTGTTTCATACGATGGACGTAGAGCTGAACCCAATAATCTTCCCGTAAAATTCCCGTTACTTTTGGCGCAAGGAGCCGAGGGGATTGCCGTTGGACTTTCCACGAAAGTGTTACCCCACAATTTTAATGAACTAATTGACGCTTCCATAAAAATATTGAAAGGAAAACCGTTCCAAATTTTCCCAGATTTTATGACCGCAGGAATTGCAGATGTTTCCAATTATAATGATGGAATGCGAGGAGGAAGGGTTCGTGTTCGGGCCAAAATTGCCCAATTAGATAAAAACACTTTGGTAATTACTCAAATCCCGTTTTCGACTAATACGACGACTTTGATAGACAGTATTTTGAAGGCCAATGAAAAAGGCAAAATCAAAATCAAGAAAATTGAGGATAATACCGCTGCTGAGGTTGAGATTTTAATTCATCTTTTTCCGGGCGTTTCTCCAGATAAAACCATCGATGCCTTGTTTGCTTTTACGGCTTGCGAAACATCGGTAGCGCCATTGGGTTGTGTGATTGAAGATAATAAACCATTGTTTGTGGGTGTTTCTGAAATGTTGAAAATTTCGACGACTAGAACGGTACAATTACTCAAAAGTGAACTTGAAATTCAATTGTCTGAATTGGAAGAACAATGGCATTTCCTTTCATTGGAACGTATTTTTATTGAAAACAAGATCTACCGCGACATTGAAGACAAAACAACTCGTGAGTATGTCATAAAAGCGGTTGATGACGGATTAAAGCCGTTTACAAAAAAGTTAAAACGCGCCGTCACTGACGAGGATATTCTTCGATTGTTGGACATTCGAATAATGCGTATTTCGAAATTTGATAGTGACAAGGCAAAAGACAAAATTGAAGCACTTGAAGGGGATATCGAACAAGTGAAATTCGACTTAGAACATTTGATTGATTTTGCCATTGCATTTTTTGCCAAATTAAAAGAGAAATACGGAAAAGGTCGAGAACGCCAAACCGAATTGCGCAGTTTCGATAATATTGAAGCGACAAAAGTGGCTTTGCGAAACACCAAACTCTACGTGAATAGAGAAGAAGGTTTTATTGGGACTGGATTGAAGAAAGATGAATATGTTACTGATTGTTCTGATATTGATGATGTAATTGTTTTTCTCCGAGATGGAAATATGATGATTTGCAAAGTCGATGACAAGAAATTCGTTGGAAAAGATATTATTCACGTTGCCATTTTTGATAAAAGTGACAAGCGAACGATTTACAATATGATTTACCGTGACGGAAAATCAGGACCATCTTATATTAAACGTTACAATGTTTCCGGGGTTACGAGAGATAAATTGTATAATTTAACTAATGGAAACAAAGGATCTCAAATTTTGTATTTCACTTGTAATCCAAATGGAGAAGCCGAAGTAATCACGATTATATTGCGGCAGATTGGAAGTATTAAAAAATTGAAATGGGATTTGGATTTTGCCGAAATGACCATAAAGGGTCGCGCTTCTAAAGGGAATTTAGTTTCTAAATACCCCATCAAGAAAATCGAAATCAAGGAAAAAGGAATTTCGACTTTAAAACCAAGAAAAATTTGGTTTGACGACACGGTTCAAAGATTAAACGTCGATGCGAGGGGAGAATTATTGGGGGAATTTAGGCCAAATGATAAAATTCTAGTAATTTCTCAATCTGGAAAACTAAAGGTAATCATACCTGAATTGAGTACGCATTTCGACGAAGACATGGTAATTCTGGAAAAATGGAATCCAAAAAAACCCGTTTCTGCTATTTATTATGATGGTGAAAAAGAACGTTATTACATCAAACGATTCTTGATAGAAACGGAAGGAAAAGAGGAAAGCTTTATTACGGAACATGCTAATTCCCAATTGGAAATTGTCTCCACGGATTATCGACCAATTGCCGAATTGGTTTTTAATAAGGTAAAGGGAATTCAAAAAGAAAATTTGACTGTCGACATTGAGAGTTTTATAACTGTTAAAGGTTTTAAAGCACAAGGAAATCAATTAACAATGGATAAGTTGAAACAAGTTAATTTACTCGAACCACTACCTTACGATGAACCAGAAGAAATTATTTCAGAAGAATCAGGGGGGGAAATTATAAATGAAATTGTTGACGAGGATATTCTATCCGATGAAGACGGACAAATTACGTTGTTTTGAAACACAATAAAAGGCCACTAAATGTCGCTTTTTTTATTGACCGAAACTGTTGAACTACAAATTCTGATTTTAATCATTAAAAAATTCTGGGGTTATAATACTTTAATGAATTAAATTTGGTTTTTTTTCTCTAATTAATTTAATTATTTCGTTGATTTTCAATGAAATATTTTTTACATACTTAATAATTGATATAAAATGCGCCACCACTTACGATTGAATGAATATAAGGTTCTGTTTTACAGGTTATTGTTAGCGTATGTTTTTTATTTTTTTGCCCGAATCCTATTTTATCTTTACAATATTGATTTATTGAGAGTTGATTCTGTTCGAGATTTCATCGCTCTATGCTATTACGGTTTGGCATTTGACACCACTGCAATTTTGTATGTAAACCTGCTTTTCATCCTTTTTTCGGTCTTACCCTTTTTCAAGAATACAAACGCTAGGTATCAAAAGTTTCTTTTTTATCTCTATTTTGGTACAAATTTATTGGCTTATGCCACCAACTTCATCGATTTCATTTATTATAAATATACTTTTGCAAGATCGACTATCGTTGCACTGGACGTCGTGAAACACGAAACCAATAAATCCATTTTGTTTTTAAGTTTTTTGGTTGATTATTGGCACGTTTCCTTGCTTTTTATTTTATTTTCAACATTGTGGGTTTATTTGTACAACAGAATTCAAGTTCGGTTTTCTTTACCAACAAAAAAACTCCATTATTTTGGATTTTCCACGGTTGGATTTTTCGCTGTTATTTCATTAACAATTGGCGGTATTCGTGGTGGTGATTTTAAGAAGTCTACTCGACCAATAAACCTTTTGGATGCTAGTCGTCACGTCAAAAACATCGTTCATTCCGATATTGTGCTCAACACCCCTTTTGCTATTATAAGAACTTTGTTTGCCAACAGTTTTAAGAAAACTAATTTTTCTGATGTTACTCCACAAGTAATTTCAGACAAAATCCAACCCATAAAACAGTATCAAAATAATCCTCCAACTAAACCTAATGTGGTGGTTATGATTATAGAAAGTTACGGTCGCGAATATATTGGGGCATTTAACAAAAAGGCGAATATTTCCAATTATAAAACCCATGCACCTTTTTTAGATTCCTTGTCTCAGCATAGTATGATTTTTACTAATGCCTATGCCAATGGTCGACAATCTATCCATGGAATGTCATCGATTCTCGCGGGAATACCTGCATTTAAAGACGCTTTTACGTCATCCCCTTATCCAAAACAAAAAATTGAATCACTCGTTTCTACTCTAAAAAGTGAAGGTTACAACACTTCCTTTTTTCACGGTGCGGCTAATGGTTCGATGGGGTTTTTGGGTTTTGGAAATATTTTAGGGATCGAAAATTATTATGGAAGAAACGAGTATAATGACGATTCACAATTTGATGGTTTTTGGGGAATTTGGGATGAACCTTTTCTTCAATTTATGAAAACTACCTTAGACAAAACGAAAACCCCATTTTTCGCCACTGTCTTTACAGTTTCCTCACATGAACCCTATATCATTCCAGAAAAATACAAAAAGAGGTTTCAGGAAGGTGGTGTGCCTATTCATAAATGCGCCGAATATACCGATTTTGCATTGAAGCGGTTTTTTACAGAAGCCAAAAAACAGTTGTGGTTTTCCAATACTATTTTTGTTTTGGTGGCTGATCATGGCAATCAAATTTACTATGATGAATATCAAAAACCGATTAACCGATTTGCAGTTCCTATTATAATCTATAAACCCAACAGCAAATACGTTGGTGTTGACGAAGATTTAGCACAACAAATAGATATTTATCCCACGATTTTGGATATGATTGGATATAAAAAACCATTTCGAAGTTGGGGTAGGAGTTTGTTTGATAAAAAATCAAGCGCACCATTTGTTATTAATTCCACGGGAAGTAGCCACCAGTTTATGAAAGGGAATTATATTTGTACCTTCGATGGTACGAATGCAACTGGTTTTTATGATAAAAACGACAAAGGGTTGCAGTACAATTTGATAAAAAACAGAAACCCTGAGATGGATGAAATAGAATTGTGCTGCAAAGCTTTTATCCAGGACTATATGGATCGAGTAGTGGACAAAAAAATGTATGCCAAGTAATATTAATTTGATTAGTTCAATATGACAAAAAATAAAAAAATAACACTTTTTTCAACACTAGCGATAGTACTATTATTTGTGGGTAAGTATGTTTATGACATGAATATCAATCATAATTTTGAAACCATAACCGAAGGGAAAGTATATAAATCCGGAGTAATTCCACCGGATGAATTGAAGGATTACATCAATAAATATCATATTAAATCAGTAGTTGATTTGCGATTCCCAGGCACCGGGGATGATGTATACAATCCTGAAACTCCTGCAGAACTTACTGCCGAAAAAAAGGCAATTGCTAAAATAAATGGGGTAAATTATTTTAATAATGGATCAGATCAAGTGCCAAATCCAAAAAATATTGATATGTTCTTAAAAATTATGGATAATTCAGCTAATTATCCGGTGTTGATTCACTGTTATCACGGTACGGGACGCGCTGAAATGTATTCAGCTATTTATCGAATAGAATACGAAAAATTCACAAACGAGGAAGCCAGAAATAGGGTAAGGACACTTATAAAATGGAGTTCTTTTGATGATGGAAAACCCAAAGGAGACTATCTGAAAAACTATAAATCCCGAAAAGAATTAGCCACAGAAAAATAAAGGTTTATATTTTTAAATTTTTTCCAATAAGCTTCTAAATATCTTCAACATTCTCATAATTTTGAGATTTAAAAGTCCCAATTTTTAAAAATAATCAATCCTGTTACAAATCGTTTCTCAAAAGCTCCATTTTTAGTTGGATTTAAGAAATTATAATTCGCTAAATAAAAAAATGTTTTTTTTGGTATTTTCCTTTACCAAATCCTAAAAAATAATTAAAAATAGATTAACTTTAAGTTGTCTTTGTCTTATTTTTGTATTCCATTCAACGAATTTATAGCTCCAAATATGTCTAAAAATACAAAACCTCCTGTTGCCAAAACAATACCAAAAAAATTAGATAAATTCGGCGATGTGAGGATTGATAATTACTTTTGGTTGAATGACAGAAAAAATCCAGAAGTTATAGATTATCTAACTAAAGAGAATGCGTATTATAAAAAAATGACCGCGCATACCAATGTTTTTCAAAAAGCACTCTTTCAAGAAATGAAGGCTAGAATAAAAGAAGACGATGAATCCGTTCCCTACCTTTACAATGGGTATTACTACATCACTCGTTTTGAAGCTGGAAAAGATTATCCCATTTACTCCAGAAAAAAGGAAAGCCTTTCGGCCAAAGAGGAAATCATGTTTGATTGCAACAAAATGGCAAAAGGATATTCATATTTTCAATTGGGAGGTTTGAGTATTAGCCCTGATAATACATACGCTACCTTTGCTGTTGATACTGTAGGAAGAAGAATTTATTCAATTAAAGTGAAAAACTTAAAAACGAATATAATTCTTGATGATGAAATCGAAAATACTGCTGGCGATAGCACATGGGCAAATGACAACAAAACCATTTTTTATACACACCAAGATAAAGTGACTTTGCGCTCAGACAAAGTTTTTAAACATCAATTGGGTACTGATTCTGCCAATGACGTCTTGGTATTCGAAGAAAAAGACGATACTTTTAATGTGGATGTCAGTAAAGAAAAATCAAAAAAATACATTGTTATCAGCTCTTCAAGTACTTTGACAACAGAATATAGAACCTTGTTAGCCGACAATCCAGATGGTGAATTCGCCGTTTTTCAAAAAAGAGTCAGGGGTTTAGAATATGATATTTCGCATTTTGGTGATAGTTTTTACATCGTGACCAATATAGACAAATCAACCAATTTTAAGTTGATGAAAACGCCTGAAAACGCCACTTCAAAAGATAATTGGAAAGACCTAATTCCGCACAGAGAAGACGTTTTATTGGAAGATATCGAGATCTTTAAAAACTTTTTAGTTGTGGAAGAGCGTTCTAATGGGCTGAATAAAATTCGCATTATGCCTTGGAACGGAAAAGGGGAGTGCTATTTGCCGTTTGAAAGTGAAACTTACACGGCATATACCACAACCAATGTGGATTTTGACACTGATATTTTACGTTATTCCTATCAATCAATGACGACGCCTTCTTCTGTGATTGATTTCAACATGAAGACCAAAATCAAGGAAATAAAAAAGGAACAAGAAGTTTTGGGCGGAGAATTCGACAAAAATAATTACACCGAAGAACGGATTTGGGCAACCGGAAAAGACGGAACGAAAATTCCTATTTCGATGGTTTACAAAAAAGGATTGAAGAGAGACGGTAAAAATCCATTGTTGTTATATGCCTATGGATCTTATGGTCACTCGATGGATGCTACGTTTTCATCGACCCGATTGACATTGCTCGACAGAGGATTTGTTTTTGCAATCGCACACATTCGTGGTGGTGAAGATTTGGGACGTAAATGGTATGAGGATGGCAAATTGTTGAAAAAGAAAAATACCTTTACCGATTTTATAGAGTGTTCTAAATTTGTAATCGAACAAAAATACACTTCACCCGAGCATTTATATGCCGAGGGAGGTTCGGCAGGCGGATTATTGATGGGGGTAGTTGTGAATTGGGCTCCTGAATTATACCACGGAGTCATCGCTCAAGTTCCTTTTGTGGATGTAATAACGACTATGTTGGATGAAACCATACCCTTAACGACGGGGGAGTATGACGAATGGGGAAATCCAAACATCAAAAAATATTATAATTATATGGTTTCTTACTCGCCATACGATAACGTAAAAAAACAAAATTTTCCAAACATATATGTTTCAACTGGCCTACATGATTCACAAGTGCAATACTGGGAGCCGGCAAAATGGGTTGCCAAGATAAGAAGTATGAAAACTGACAACTCTGTATTGTTTTTAGATACCAATATGAAAGCAGGTCACGGAGGCGCATCGGGAAGATTTGAAGCGATTAAGGAATTAGCAAAAGAATACTGTTTTTTACTAGATTTAGAAAAAATTGAAAAGTAATTAGAAAATTTTTGTTAAATTTGCATTGGTTATAGGTTTGAATTAAAAAGAGTCCTTGATTAACTATTTTTTTATGAAAGAAGAAATTAACGCTTGTAATAATGTATTAGAATTAATAGGTAATACTCCACTTATTAGACTTAATAAAGTTACTGAAGAATTAGAAGGAAATTTTTATGCTAAAGTAGAGGCTTTTAATCCAGGGCATTCGACCAAAGATAGAATTGCTTTATTCATAATCGAAGAAGCTGAAAAGCGTGGTATTCTTTCCCCTGGTGATACTATTATAGAAACTACATCTGGAAATACTGGTTTTAGTCTAGCAATGGTAAGTATAATAAAAGGATATAGCTGTATTTTAGCAGTTAGTTCTAAATCTTCTAAGGACAAAATAGACATGCTGCGCAGTTTAGGAGCAAAAGTTTATGTTTGTCCAGCAAATGTCTCAGCCGACGATGAACGTTCTTATTATACTGTTGCCAAAAGGTTGCACGAGGAAACCAAAGGGTCTATTTATATTAATCAATATTTCAATCAATTAAATATTGATGCACATTATAAGTCTACTGGGCCTGAAATTTGGAAACAAACAAATGGAAAAATAACCCATCTTATTGCCTGCAGCGGAACAGGAGGTACCATTTCGGGCACTGCAAAATACTTGAAAGAACAAAACCCAAACATTAGAATTTTAGGTGTTGATGCTTTTGGTTCCGTGTTAAAAAAGTACCACGAAACTAAAGAGTTCGACAACAATGAAATTTATCCTTATAGAATTGAGGGGTTGGGTAAAAATTTAATTCCATCGGCCACAGATTTTGATCTTATCGATCAGTTTATGAAAGTTACCGATGAAGAGAGCGCTCATGCTACGAGAGAATTAGCCAAAAGAGAAGGGTTATTTGTAGGATATACTTCGGGGGCAGTTCTTCAAGCCATAAAGCAATATGCTGATGAAGGAGAGTTTGATGAAAATAGTAATGTGATTGCCATTTTTCCTGATCACGGTTCACGATATATGAGCAAAGTATTTAGTGATGACTGGATGAATGACCAAGGTTTCTTTGATAGTATTAATGAGGAAGAAGCCCAGAAAATCGAATTTATAAAATAGTACAAATTTAACTTTCTGAGATTTTTAGAAACATCATATCAGTCAAAACTTTACAAGATTTTAGTATAGATTTTGATATTTTGATGGATTTACTTCATTCATCATAGCATATACTTTTTCGAAAATATCCTCAATAGAAGGTTTTGAAAAGTAATCACCATCAGTCCCATAAGCTGGTCTATGCGCTTTTGCCGTTAAAGTTTGTGGTTTACTATCTAGGTGGTTGTAACCATTTTGATTTTCAATAATTTGTTGCAGAATATAGGCTGATGCTCCACCCGGAAGGTCTTCATCTATCACTAATAGTCTATTGGTTTTGGTAATACTTTTGACAATGTCTTGGTTTATATCAAAGGGAAGCAGAGATTGGATGTCAATTATTTCACAATTGATGCCAATTTCCAATAATTCCTTCGCTGCTTGTTCCACCAATCGTAGAGTTGATCCATAAGAAACTAAGGTGATATCTGTGCCCTCTTTTACGGTTTCCACTACGCCAATTGGCGTTTTAAATTCTCCAAAATTTAAGGGCATTTTTTCTTTCAATCGATAGCCGTTGAGGCATTCAATTACCAAGGCAGGCTCGTCACTTTCCATCAAAGTATTATAAAAACCAGCTGCTTTAGTCATGTTTCTGGGTACCAATATGTGTATGCCTCTTAAAGCATTTATAATCATTCCCATAGGAGAGCCAGAATGCCAAATGCCTTCTAGTCGGTGTCCGCGAGTTCTTATAATTAGCGGTGCTTTTTGTTTTCCAACGGTTCTATATTGTAAGGTAGCCAAATCATCGCTCAAAATTTGAATGGCATACAACAGATAATCCAAGTATTGAATTTCCGCAATGGGGCGCAAGCCACGTAATGCCATTCCAATTCCCTGCCCAATAATGGTTGTTTCTCTAATTCCAACATCGGCAACACGGAGTTCACCATATTTTTCTTGTAAACCTTCCAATCCTTGGTTGACATCTCCTATGTTTCCTGCATCCTCACCAAAAATTAATGCTTCTGGATATTTTGTAAAAATGGCGTCAAAATTATCTCTCAAAATCATTCGTCCATCAGTGTCTTCCGTTGCATTTGTTGGATACATTGGCGGAACTTCTTTTACGGAAAACACATTCGAACTGGATTCTGAGAATAAATTGCTACTGAATTTTTGAGTTGTTTTATTAGTATAGGAAGTTATCCAATTCGATAATTCAGCTTGACCACTTTCATTAATTACCAAACGTAAAGTTTTTCGAGCCGTAACCAGAATTTCTTTCTTTAGCGGTGTTTTTATATTGCCTAAATCAGCTGCGTATTTTAAAATTGTTTCTTTGTTTTCACTTAAAGGTGCTATTTTTTCCAATAAGGAAACAAATTCCTTTTGTTCCTCGATAATGGGTTCTATGAAAGCATTCCAAGCTGCTTTTTTGCCCTCTAGAACTTCTTTTCGTGTTTGTATGTCAATAGCTTCAATTTCTTCCGGTGAAGCAATGTTAATGGCTATCATCCATAATTTCATTTGGCGTAAACAGTCAAAATCTTTTTCCCAAGCCAATCTTGCCGAGTTTTTATACCGCTCGTGTGAACCAGAACTAGAGTGGCCTTGTGGTTGGGTCAATTCGTCTACATGAATTAATACTGGAATGTGTTTTTCTCGAGCTATATCAGCTGCCTTTTCATAGGTGGCTATTAAATCTGCATAATCCCAACCTTTAACTTTTAAGATTTCAAAACCATTAGTATCTTCTTCTCGTTGGTATCCTTTTAAAATTTCGGAGATGCTTTCTTTGGTAGTTTGGTGTTTTGCATGTACTGAAATTCCGTATTCATCATCCCAAACACTCAAAATTAGAGGCACTTGTAAAACTCCGGCAGCATTTATCGTTTCAAAAAAAACGCCTTCCGTCGTACTTGCATTTCCTATTGTTCCCCATGCAATTTCATTTCCATTAATAGAAAAATTGGATTTATT
Source organism: Flavobacterium sp. (assembly GCA_044232845.1). Lineage (GTDB taxonomy): Bacteria > Bacteroidota > Bacteroidia > Flavobacteriales > Flavobacteriaceae > Flavobacterium. The sequence continues at coordinate 2,373 of JBIILD010000040.1, read as the reverse complement.
AGTAATTCCATGCACTTGGCGGTATATTTTAGAGGCTTGTGCTAGACCTAGTAATCGCGGCATTTGCGCAGCTGTTGGAGATATATCTGCACTGGAATTTTTTTGTTTTGTCAAATTTTTCCAGGTTCCATCATTATTTAAGCTGTGGGTTACAAAATGACCTCCCATTTGCCTACCTGCTGACATAGGTTCGTTTGCAATATCAGTATGGCCATACAAGCCAGCAAAGAATTGCTGTATCGTTAATTGGCCAATAGCCATCATAAAAGTTTGATCACGATAATATCCAGAGCGAAAATCACCGTTTTTAAAAAATTTAGCCATCGCTAATTGTGGCACTTCTTTTCCATCACCAAAAATTCCAAATTTTGCTTTCCCAGTTAATACTTCTTTACGTCCCAGAAGACTACATTCTCTGCTTTTTATGGCTATTTTGTAGTCATTCAATACTTCAGTTTTGAAATCTTCAAATGTCAATGCAGTATTGTTTTTTTCTTTTATCATATTTAAAAATGTATAACTTTGGAAACAAATTTACTTAAAAACTTATTATTTTCATAATTCATTAAGGAAAATACGATTTAAGATTCATCAATCAAATTTTATTAAACTACAGAATTTATGAATTATATGCAAATTAAGAGTTAAAATAGCAAGCTTATAAAAGCTGAAGATATGAATTAACTGCCTTTTGATGCTTTTGACAGGTGTCATCATAATTAAGTTTTTTTATTTTCTCATTTTTCTAAAAAAATAAACAATTCACTTGAAACTCGTTTCTCAAAAGTTGCATTTATTAGTTGAATTCAAGATCTTAAATCCTTATTTTTGCATCTATATTAAATTTTTTTATGCGTAAGTACATTGACCAACTAAACGAAGCCCAACGCGAACCCGTGTTGCAAAAGGACGGACCCATGATTATTATTGCTGGTGCCGGTTCTGGAAAAACACGTGTGCTGACCATTCGAATTGCCTATTTGATGAGTTTGGACGTCGATGCTTTCAGCATTTTGGCTTTGACTTTTACCAATAAAGCTGCCCGTGAAATGAAAAAGCGTATTTCCGATATCGTGGGGTCTAATGAAGCCAAGAATCTTTGGATGGGAACTTTTCACTCGGTCTTTGCTAGGATTCTACGTTCTGAATCGGATAAGTTGGGCTACCCTTCGAATTTTACGATTTATGACACCCAAGATTCCGTTCGTTTGATTTCGGCTGTGATTAAAGAAATGCAATTGGATCGAGATATATATAAGCCTAAACAGGTTTTAAGCCGAATCTCTAGTTATAAAAATAGTCTGATAACCGTAAAAGCATATTTCAATAATCCCGAATTGCAGGAAGCCGATGCGATGAGCAAAAAACCCCGTTTGGGAGAAATTTACCAAAATTATGTGGATCGCTGTTTCAAATCCGGGGCAATGGATTTTGATGATTTGCTCTTGAAGACGAATGAATTGCTGACTCGTTTTCCGGAAGTTTTAGCTAAATACCAGAATCGATTTCGCTATATTTTAGTCGATGAGTACCAGGATACCAATCATTCCCAGTATTTGATTGTCCGTGCTTTGTCGGATAAATTTCAAAATATATGTGTCGTGGGCGATGATGCGCAGAGTATTTATGCCTTTCGGGGGGCTAATATCAATAACATCTTGAATTTCCAAAAAGATTATGAGGGTGTGAAAACCTTTCGATTGGAACAGAATTACCGTTCGACGAAAAACATTGTCGAGGCAGCCAATTCGATTATAGAAAAAAACAAAACCAAACTCGAAAAAATCGTTTGGACTGCCAATAGCGATGGTGCTAAGATAAAAGTACATCGCAGTTTAACAGATGCTGAGGAAGGTCGTTTCGTGGCCAGCACCATTTTTGAACAAAAGATGCAGCACCATATGCTCAATGGTCAATTTGCCATCCTATATCGAACCAATGCGCAATCACGTGCGATGGAGGACGCATTGAGAAAACGCGATATTCCGTATCGAATTTATGGTGGTTTGTCTTTTTACCAAAGAAAAGAAATTAAAGATGTTTTGTGTTATTTGCGATTGGTTATCAATCCAAAAGATGAAGAAGCCTTGATTCGGGTTGTCAATTATCCTGCTCGTGGAATCGGTGATACAACAGTCGAAAAATTGACTGTGGCGGCCAATCATTACAAGCGTTCCATCTTCGAAGTGATGCAGAATATTGATAAAATCGACCTGAAACTAAACTCAGGAACGAAGCAAAAACTACAAGATTTTGTGACAATGATTCAGAGTTTTCAAGTTATCAACGAAAATCAAGATGCCTTTTTTATTACGGATCACGTGGCCAAGAAAACGGGATTGATACAAGAATTAAAGAAAGATGCGACTCCGG
>JBIILD010000126.1:0-3712 GCA_044232845.1 Flavobacterium sp. | reverse complement strand
ATATTCAGAAATTTGGCGGGCAAGGCATCACCATTCATCCAAGACCAGACGAAAGACATATTCGATATCAAGATGCCCGAGATTTAAAATCAATCGTTTACACCGAATATAATATTGAAGGCAATCCTGAAAAAACGTTTATAGACCTCGTTTTGGAAATAAAACCAACACAAGTTACGTTGGTTCCCGATGCCGTAGATGCAATTACGTCTAATGCAGGTTGGAATACGCTAAAACACGAGGCCTATTTAACTGAAATTGTTCAGGAATTTCAACGAAACGGAATCAGGACTTCAATTTTTGTAGATCCAGTCCTAAAAATGATTGAAGGAGCAAAAAAAATTGGAACAGAGAGGGTTGAATTGTATACCGAAGCGTTTGCCCACGAATATAGTTTGGGGAATCAAAACGGGATTGAACCCTATATAAAATCAGCAATTTTAGCCAATGAACTCGTATTGGGAATCAATGCAGGGCATGACTTAAGCTTAGATAATATCTGGTTTTTTAAGCAAAATATTCCCGGCTTACTTGAAGTTTCCATTGGTCATGCGCTCATTTCAGAAGCCATTTATCTCGGATTGGATAATGTGGTAAATATGTATTTGCAAAAGCTTAAATAAAGGTTTGAGGTTAAAAAATATTAAAAATGTTATATTCAAAAATCGAAGGCTCTGGCAAACCTCTTTTAATTTTTCATGGGTTTCTAGGAATGTCTGACAACTGGAAAACTATAGGAGCCCAATTTGCCTCTGCTGGTTTTCAGGTTCATCTGCTGGATTTGAGAAATCATGGACGAAGTTTTCACTCCGACGAATTCAATTATGAACTCATGGTTCAGGATGTTTATGACTATTGCAAAGCCAATAATTTGGAAAAAATCAATATGATTGGGCATTCTATGGGTGGAAAAACAGCGATGCTTTTTGCTGTAACGTATCCTGAAAGGATCGAAAAACTAATTGTTGCCGATATTGGTCCAAAATGCTACCCTCAACACCACCAAACTATTCTCGAAGGATTGAATGCAGTTGACTTTTCTAAAAAACCAAGCCGCAGCGAAGTAGAAGAAATCATGTCACATTACATAACGGATATTGGCACACGTCAATTTTTGCTAAAAAGCCTTTATTGGCAAGAGCCAGGACAATTGGCTTTTCGATTTAATTTGCCCGTTTTTAACAAAAAAATAGAGGAAATAGGAAAACCTCTTCCTGAGAATGCCGTTTTCAGCAAACCAACACTTTTTATTCGTGGCGGAAAGTCCGAATACATTCTAAATGAAGATTTCGATAATTTAAAAAAGCATTTCCCTGATTCCAGCATCGAAACGATTCCCGATGCGGGTCATTGGCTTCACGCCGAAAATCCGAAGATGTTTTGCAAAATAGCCAGCTCCTTTTTGAAATAATTATTTTACTTTTGAAATAAAAACTATGAAATTACTCTTCAGAATTCTTAGTACATCAGCCTTAGTTTTACTTATTGCCCATTTTATGAAAGGTGTTCATATAGCAGGATTCATAACTGCTTTGTATGTTGCAATTGTTCTTGGATTGCTTAATATCTTTATAAAGCCAATCTTTGTGTTATTTACTTTGCCATTTACGATTATTACGTTAGGCTTGTTTTTATTGGTCATTAATGCAATAATTATCCTATTTTGTGACAATATAGTGGGCGGCTTTAGTGTAGATTCCTTTTGGACGGCCTTAGTTTTTAGTATCGTGCTCTCTGTTTGCCAATCTATTATGTATAGAATTATAGGCGAAAATAAATAAAAAAGCATTGAAATTATATCCAAATAACGGACCTAAAATTCAATAGATTTAAACTTGGTTGGGTTGTAAAATTATTATAATTTTGCAACCCAATTTTATTATGTAAATTAACGAAAAGATGGATATTAGAAGAGTAGCATTAGATGCAGTAAACGAGACAATTGTAATGACAGTAGTTCACATGGATTACAAGGGTCAAGTAGCCAAAAGAATAAACGAGAAAATGCCTTTGGCAACTGTTAAAGGATTCAGAAAAGGGGCTGTACCAAAAGACCTTGTTGAAAAACAATACGGTAAGGCAATCAAACAAGAAGAAGTTCAAAAAGTGGTTGATTTAGCTTTAGAGCGTTTTGTGCAATCTGAAAGATTAAACCTGCTTGGAACTCCTCTAGCCAAAGTAAACGAAAACTTTTCTTGGGAGGCCGAAGAATTGGTTTTTGAATATGAAATCGGTTTGGTTCCAACTTTCGAAATAGATCTTGATGCTAAAAACAGCATTGTTAAATATGTAGTTTCTGCCGATGATAAATTGATTGAAGGTCAAGTAACGCGCATCCAAAAGCAATTTGGCACTCCAATTTCTCAAGAAGCGGTGGAGGCAGAATCTGATATTACAGGAGTTTTCTCAAATGAAGCTGAAGGAATCAACAATACCACCACAATCGCTTTGTCTCTTTTTAAAGATAAAGCTACGGCAGCTAAATTCATCGGTAAAAAAGTAGGTGATGTAGTGACTGTAAACACTAAAGGATTATTCGAAAACGATCATCAATTAATGGATTATTTGAAAGTAGGTCATGATGCTGTTCACAGTCTAGAAATTGAGGTTGATTTTACCATTGAAGCCATCAAAAAAGCAGAATTAGCAGCATTGAACCAAGAATTGTTCGACAAACTTTTTGGAGCAGGAACTGTTGCTTCTCTTGAGGAATTGAAAGCCAAAATCAAGGAAGATGCCGAAAGTCAATTTGCGCAACAAGCAGACCAAAAATTATTGGGTGATGTAACCGAATTTTTAATCGAAAATACGAAATTTGACTTGCCAGCTGAATTCCTTAAAAAATGGTTGCAAACCGTTGGGGAGAAAAAATTATCTCCAGCCGAAGCCGAAGTGGAATATACAAGATCTGAAAAAGGATTACGTTTTCAATTAATTGAAGGTAAGGCATTGGCTCAAAATGATATCAAAATCACGTTCGAAGATTTGAAATCATTTACCACAAAAAATATCCGTCAGCAAATGGCACAATTCGGTCAAACCAATCCTACCGACGAAGAAGTTCAAGGAATTGTGGCAAGAGTTTTGGCAAACCAAGACGAAGTAAAAAGACTTTCAGACCAAGTGGTCGCTGAAAAATTGTTGGAATTATTTAAAGAAAAAGCAAATCCTACCACTAAAGAAGTGACCTACGAGCAATTTATTGCAGCCTCTTATGGGGAATAAATTCGAGGTTAGAGGTCAGAAGTTAGAGGTTAGAAGTCGAATGAGGTTAAAATTTCGAATAACTTTATGATTTTATTACAAAGTTTAAACCATAAAAAATAAGTATATTTGAGCGTCAAAATATTTTTTGTTTTGACGCTCTTTTGTTTGAAGATTTTTAATGCCTCTATTTGAACCGCATTAAACCTTTAAACTTTTAAACCTTTAAACTTTTTAAAAATGAACTACGGCGTAGAATTTAAAAAATTTGCTACAAAACACCAAGGTGTAAATGCAATGTACTATGACAAAATTGTAAGCGCCATGACGCCTACGAACATGACCCCTTATATTATTGAAGAACGCCAATTGAACATTTCCCAATTAGACGTTTTTTCGAGATTGATGATGGATCGAATTATTTTCTTGGGAACAGGAATTGACGACCAAATCGCCAACATCGTTCAAGCACAATTATTGTTTCTTGAAAGTGCCGATGCCTCAAAAG
>JBIILD010000039.1:0-13343 GCA_044232845.1 Flavobacterium sp. | reverse complement strand
CTGAAGCTTCTTTTATGATTTTTAGCTTCTCTTCTTTGGTGAATTTTCGTTTTTCCATCGTACAAAATTATAGTTTTTGATTTATAATTGTGTCCGATTATTTAAGGGGTCAATACATCGGTATGCTTAATGATTAAACCGTCCAGAAAATGAAACTGTGCATGAATAGTATTCACTACTTTCCTTAAAGTAAAAATATTTTTTTTTATTGCAAACCACTTTAATCAAAAAAAGGTAAGAAATGTATTTTTGTATTTTATAAATCTATAATAACACTATTAATTGCCATATTTAAATAAGAATACGGATGCTATTTTCTAATTTATATCGCTTGTAGTTTCAAATTAAGTAAGTCGTAAAGTCAAAAGAAGCAATAGTGTAAAAAGTATCTGAAATCAAGATGTTATACCATTATTGTCTGATTTAAAACACGACATTATATAATAATTGATACTTAGAAAAAGTTTTCTACTATAGAATAATATATTTTTTTTGCTTTTGTATTGAAATTGCAGTACTAGTATTGTATGGCAATTTGCTTTGATTTACCACTATTTTTTAATCTCCTGGCGCTTCAAATTTGTATGAGTATCTTACAATTTTCTGCCAGAGTTGATTTGCAAAATGATAAAAGCTTTCCTGTGATTAATTGTGATTCATTGGAACTTCAATCAGTAGTATTTTTGATTTAGCGTTTATTTTGATTTCAAATCGTTCAAAATCAATTATTCCCAAAGCGTCCCTAGTTTTCAAAATTTGATTATCAACTTCAATTTCACCTTCAAGCCGTATCAAATTTAAAAAACCAAGAAACAGCAGATTGTTGTTTCTTGGTTTTTTATTTTTTTATCAAAAAATCTATTTTCTAGGTCCTTTGTCCCGATATTGATGCAATAGTTTTTTGTTGAAGTTGTCTTCTGCTTTTTTTAATTTTATGATTTTTATTGGAGAAATAACCCCTTTTAGGCTAGAAATAAATTTCCTGCGGTTTTGAAATATATCTTCTTCATATTTTTCTAATAACGTAAGAAGTGCAAAAGCTTCTGATTCAGTCATTTTAGCAAACGATTGATCATCCATTCTGACGATTAAAGATTTAGTTTTCTTTGATCTAATTTCATTTTGTTTGTTGTCAAAAGCATTGTATAGTGGCCAGAAAACAGCTGCTTCATCTGAAGTCAAAGACAATTCAGTGGTTAAAAAACCTATTTTTAAGGCTCTTATCTGTTCACTTTTTTCTTTGTCTCTAGGTTGGGAAAATGAATAAACAGAAAATAAAAATAGTATAAATAGTAGTAGTTTGCTCGTTTTCATAATGTACTAGTTTGTAATATATTGTTCTAAATTCGTGTTAATGGAAAGTTCGTTCTCTATTAATTGATCTTCTATATCTAAGCCAATACTCATTTTTTGAATATCCTCTCCATCAAGCAGACTTGCTAATTCAGTTTCGGAAATATCGGATTTATTAACGATGTAGTTTTCTAAAATTACTTCATTAATTTCTGAGGAATGGCTGTTAAAATTATTATAAATAGGAATGATTAAACCCAATCCTATCAGTGTTGCAGCAATATAAATCCAACTTTTTCTTCTTAAAAAAAGTGAAATTACTTTTGGATCTTCTTCGAGTAATTGTGCCATTACTTTCTCCGAAAAATGCTCCAAGTAACTTTCGGGGATTATAAATCCAGACTTTATTTTCGGTTCGTTTTCTAGTTTGAATGTTTTCATAATATCCGTTAGACTTAATTATAAGTAAAGGGTTTAATTTGTTTTGACAAAGGTTTCTATTTTTTTTACGGCATGATGGTAAGACGCTTTCAAAGCTCCTACCGATGTCCCTAATATTTCTGATATTTCTTCGTATTTCAACTCTTCAAAATATTTCATTTTGAAAACTAGCTGTTGTTTTTCGGGCAATGAGGCAATTGCTTTTTGTAATTTTATTTGAATTTCATCCCCGTCAAAATAGACGTCAGATTTTAGGTTGTCGATGGTTTTGTTTTGTAATGTTTCTGAGGAAACTTTATTAATTTTTGCTTTTTGATTTAAAAAAGTCAAAGCCTCATTTGTGGCAATTCGGTACATCCATGAAAAAAGTTTGCTCTCTCCTTTAAATTTATTCAAATATTGAAAGACTTTTACAAAAGTATTTTGTAATACATCGTCTGTGTCATCGTGATTCAATACGATAGTACGGATAAGGTTGTAGAGGGGTTTTTGATATTCCTGCACCAGTTTTTGAAACGCTTGGTTTTGAGTCTTGGGGTTTAATAATTCCTTAATGAATTCCTTTTCTTCTTGCAAAACCGTATTTATTTATCAATTTAGAATGGAAATTACCAAAAAAGTTTAATCTTGAAAAATAGCATTAAAATTCAGAAGGGATTTCTTTTTGCTTTTTAGTTTCTGAAGTATTGCTTTTACTTATTTCAGGAAGATTTGTTGATGTTTTAGCCGTTCCTTTTGGTTTTACTGGAATATAGATTTCAGTAATCCATTTTGAAGGGCTTTTTTCTTCTTTTTTACCCACAACAAATACTTCTACGTGCGAAAACGCAAAATCTTTGGTGAGATTGTTTGCTTTTATGTATTCCTTTGTTTTATCTAATCCGGCTTTACTATGAGCATAATCTCCTGTCATTGTTGTTTTTACTGCTTGAAATCCTTTTAATTTTTTTGACAGGATATCGCTCCCTTCCACAATAAAAATATCTTCTTTGATAGGAATACAAATTGATATCCTTGCTAGTTCATTCTCGCTATCATACGTGTTATAAATTATAAATGGCTTACCACTTATCGTAATAGTGTTCTGTTTGCAAAATTTAGTGATTTTTGAAATCACTATTTCTGAGTTTTTAGGAATCTTCGAAATTTCACTGGTAAAGGTTTGTTCTAAATAAAAATTTTCGAGTTTGTTTGATAATCCATTTACTTTTATCGAATAAGTGTTTATTTCATAATCCAATTTTCGGACTAAATTAGTCAAACTTTTTTCAAACATTAGTCCAATTACTTTCTCTGCACCGCCGTTAAAAGTGTTCATGATTTTATACTTAAAACTCATTTCCCCTTTTGCTTTCCATGTTATTTTAGTGCCTTTTAGAGTATCTTTAAAACACATAAAAACTTCAGAGGAGTTGCCGTTGAAATTCATTGTTTGAAAAATACTATCGTTCACCTTTACATACCTTGTTTTTAAATCTCCGCTACCTTCTTTCCCTTCCCAAGAGCATAAACTGCCTTTGCCTATTGTGTTTTTAGAATGGGTTACCTTTATTAGAGAATCTTCCACTGCCCAAGAATTCCAATCTTCCCAATTTTTAGTCTCATTCACGTAATTAAATACGGCCGATTTTGGCGAGTTGATAACCCTACTTCTTTCCACAGAAAATTCCCCTTTTTGTGTTGCAACAAAAATGGATAATGCCACTAGGCTGAGTAATAGTAATAGAAATAAATATTTTAAAATTCTCATTGTATAACTTCTTAAGTAGTAAGTGAAATAAAATATCGTATTTTGAAAATATGAATTTTATTGTAACTGTCTGATTTTAAAATAGTTTTTTACCATATAGAGACTTTTAACTTTACGGCATTATAATTTTCGACTTACTTGTTTTATGAGGTAAAGTTAGAAATTTTATTAATACGTTTCCCGCTACAAAGCTAAAATTAGTATTCTAGATTAATTTTAATTTCAAATTGGTTTGAGCGTAATTAATTTTTGTTATGATCAATCAATCCAAATAAATGTATATTTGTTAAACAACCCTTTTTAAACAACTAAATATTATTACTAATGAAAGTACTTAAAACCCTAGGAATTTTTATTTCGATTGTAACCTCACTTGTTTGTAATGCACAAATATCCAAAACCAATACTATAAAAATAGCCGAAGAAGCCCCTTTCGAATATGTTGCAGAACAGTTTGCCGATATAAAAGTGTTACGGTATCAAATTCCAGGCTGGGAAAATTTAACCTTGAAAGAACAGAAGTTGGTCTATTTTCTAACCCAAGCCGGATATTCTGGACGCGATATAGTTTGGGATCAGCATTATAAATATAACTTGAAAATCAGAAAAGCACTCGAGAACATCTACCAAAATTATAAGGGAGACCGAAGAGCTGAGGACTGGAAAAATTTCGAAATTTACTTAAAAAGGGTCTGGTTTGCCAATGGGATTCATCATCATTATTCGAATGACAAAATCAAACCCGATTTTTCTAAAGGCTATTTCAATAGATTAATGAAAGCGACAAAAACAAGCTTATCGCCAACGATAGTTAATGTTATTTTCAATGATGCTGATGCTAAAAAAGTGAATTTGGATGAATCGAAAGGATTATTGGAAGGTTCCGCAATTAATTTTTATGATAAAGGTATTACGGCTAATGAAGTAGAAGTTTTTTATGCTAAGAAAACTAGTCCAGATTCAAATAAGCCCTATTCCTTTGGATTAAATTCCAAACTGGTTCGCAATGCCAAAGGGCAATTGGAAGAAAAGGTATGGAAAAGCGGCGGAATGTACGGAGCGGCCATCGACAAAATTGTGTATTGGTTAGAAAAAGCTAAAAGTGTAGCCGAAAACAAAAAGCAAGAGGATGCTTTAGGATTACTCATTAGCTATTACAAAACAGGAAGTTTAAAAACTTGGGACGATTATAATATCGCTTGGGTCCAGGCTACTGAGGGTAATATTGACTACATCAATAGTTTTATCGAAGTATATAACGATCCATTGGGATACAGAGGATCCTATGAAAGTATCGTTCAGATAAAAGATTTCGATATGTCGGCAAAAATGGAAGTTATTTCAAAAAACGCGCAATGGTTTGAAGACAATTCGCCCTTGTTCCCTGAACACAAGAAAAAAAATGTAGTGGGCGTATCTTACAAAACGGTGGTCGTTGCAGGTGAATCTGGAGATTCTTCTCCAGCCACACCGATAGGTGTAAATCTGCCAAATGCCGATTGGATTCGCGCAGCACATGGATCGAAATCAGTTTCTTTAGGGAATATTTTAGAATCCTATGCAAAGGCAGGAGGAAAAGGTAGGTTACAAGAATTTGCTAATGATGCGGATGAAATTGCTTTAGCGAGTAAATATGCTGAGTTAGGAGATAAAATGCACACGGCATTGCACGAAGTGATAGGGCATGCTTCTGGACAAATAAATCCGGGTGTGGGAACTCCGAAAGAAACTCTTAAAAGTTATGCTTCTACTCTTGAAGAAGGTAGAGCTGATTTAGTTGGACTATATTATGTTTATAATCCAAAATTGCAAGAATTTGGATTGGTTGATGATTGGGAAAAACTAGGGATGGAATCTTATGACAGTTATATTCGAAACGGATTGATGACCCAGTTAATTCGTTTGGAACTTGGCGCCAATGTTGAAGAGGCTCATATGCGAAATCGTCAGTGGGTGAGTGCTTGGGTTTTCGAAAAAGGGAAGTCCGACAATGTAATCGAGAAAATAACCCGTGATGGGAAAACTTATTTCAATGTTACCGATTATGAAAAACTACACGATTTATTCGGGCAATTGTTGCGGGAAGTACAACGTATAAAATCAGAAGGCGACTATGCTTCAGGAAAAGCTTTGGTCGAAAATTATGGGGTAAAAGTAGATCAAAAACTACATGCTGAAGTATTAGAAAGAAACAAACAATTCACATCTGCTCCCTACAGCGGATTTATAAATCCAGTATTATTGCCGAAATTAGATGCAAAAGGAAACATTATTTCAATTGAAGTACAACAACCAAAATCCTTTACTGAACAAATGTTGAAATATTCTAAAAACTTCAGCTATTTGCCTTTGGAGAACTAGGAATTATTAATCGAACTCAGGTTGAAAAGAATACTCGAGTTAAATTTGCAAAGGCAAGAGGCTTCTTGAACTTTGAAAGATTTAAAATAAACGTAATGTTCTATTTTGGAAATCTAGAACTCGTTCCATTAAAATTTTACTAAAGCCAGTTAATCTTTACAAATTATTATACAGTACACAATCTTTTTGCTGCTTCTTCCAATGTTGTATTATCTTTTGCAAAACAAAACCGTATTAATTTCAAGTCTTTACCATCGGCATAAAAAGCAGAAATTGGAATTGCCGCCACACCATATTCTACAACTAAACGGGTGCAAAAATCAATATCATTTTCATCAGAAATGGAAGCGTAAGAAGCAATCTGAAAATAAGTTCCTTCGCAAGGCATCAATTTAAATCGACTGTTTTGGAGCAATTTTCTAAAATAATCTCTCTTTTGCATATAGAGTTTCCCTAGGTCTTTCAACGAGACAACGTCTATATAATCACTTATTGCTGCTTGAGCCAGACTATTTACACTGAAAACTAAATATTGATGCACTTTTTTAATTTCCTTGGTCAAATATTCTGGCGCTATAAGATAACCTATTCTCCATCCAGTGATGTGGAATGATTTTCCAAAAGAGGAAACAATAATACTTCTTTCTACTATTTTTTTTCTGGAATGTATGGAAATGTGTTTTTGTTCAAATGAAATAAATTCATAAACTTCATCGGATAGCAATAAGATATTCGGGTATTTTTCGAGTAAATTTTCCAAAGCTAAAAAATCATTTTCTCTCCAAATTTTCCCTGTAGGATTGTGAGGGCTGTTAATGATTAACATTCTGGTTTTATTCGTAATTACTTTTTCAATTCGCTCCCAATTTGGGGAATAATCTTTGTTTAAATCAATTCTTATAGCTTTGGCATTACACAATAATGTAGGCGCTTCATAATTATCAAAACTGGGGTCAAGAATAATGACTTCTTCATCTGCTTTTATCAAAGCCAGAATGCTTGTAAAAAGAGCTTGAGTGCCTCCAGTTGTAACTAGAATTTCGGTTTCAGGCAAAACAATGCGTTGGTAAGATTCTGAAATTAGTGCAGCAATTTTTGACAAAAGTGGAGGAAAACCCGATATTGGCAGGTATTGGTGCACATCTTTTGTAACAACTTCAGCCACGATAGCAGCCAGTTTTTCATCCACAGCAAAATTAGGGAATCCTTGTGCCAAGTTTATGGCATTGTGTTCCGTTGCCATTTTAGTCATTATAGCAAAAATGCTATCGGTTACCTTTGGTAGTTTAGACATATTTTTTTTTAATATACCTGACCTGTATTTGAAACCTGTCAGGAGTTGTTAGTACTACTAATTTAACAGGATCTCTAAAATACGAATCGCAGCATCGCTAATCTTTGTTTTTGGGCCAAAAATGTCAACCACACCGGCATCAAATAAATAGGTGTAATCTTGCTCAGGAATCACCCCGCCCACAATTACTATCTTATCTTTATTACCATGTTTTTTGAGTTCTTCAATAACTTGCGGCACTAAAGTTTTGTACCCAGCTGTGAGTGATGAAATACCTACAGCATGCACGTCGTTTTCTATGGCGTGCTTGGCAACTTCGGTCGGCGTTTGAAAAAGTGGACCTATATACACATCAAAACCCAAATCGGCATACCCGGTAGCGACTACTTTGGCATCACTGTCGTATTCATCTTGGCTCATTTTGGTAATCATGATTTTAGGCTGACGCCCTTCTTTTTCTGTAAATTCGGTCGCTAGATGTTTGGCTTTCTCAAAGCTTTTGTTGTCTTTGATTTCTTCGCTATACACGCCACTAAGGGATTTGATTTGGGATTTGTATCTTCCGAAAACAGTTTCCAATACATCACTAATTTCACCAAGGGTTGCTCTATTTCTTGCGGCTTCAATAGCCAATTCTAGTAAATTTCCCGCTCCGGTTTGAGCACAAACGGTCAGATTGTTAAGTGAAAGTAGTACTTTTTCGGTATTTCGGTTGGCTTTAATTCGGTTTAATTGTTCTAGTCTTTGCTGGCGGACAAGGTCGTTATCGACATCTAGAATTTGTAAGGGGTCTTCTTTTTCCAATTGGTATTTGTTTACGCCAACCAAGATGTCCCGACCACTATCGATTCGGGCTTGTTTTCGGGTTGCGGCTTCTTCAATGCGCAGTTTCGGAATGCCGGCTTCAATGGCTTTAGTCATGCCACCCAATGCTTCGATCTCTTCAATGAGTTTCCATGCCTTTTGCGCTATTTCGTCGGTCAAACACTCTACATAATAACTGCCACCCCAGGGGTCGACAGTTTTGGTTATTTTGGTTTCTTCCTGTAAATAGAGTTGGGTGTTTCTGGCAATTCTTGTCGAGAAATCCGTGGGCAAAGCAATCGCTTCATCCAAGGCGTTGGTGTGTAAGGATTGTGTGCCGCCAAATACCGCCGCGGCAGCTTCGATACAAGTTCGTGCCACATTATTGAAAGGGTCTTGCGGAGTCAAACTCCAACCCGATGTTTGACAATGGGTTCGCAAGGCTAATGATTTAGGATCTTTTGGATTGAATTGTTGAACTAGTTTTGCCCAAATCATTCTCCCGGCACGCATCTTGGCAATTTCCATGAAATGGTTCATCCCAATCCCCCAGAAAAACGAGAGGCGAGGGGCGAAGTCGTCGATTTTCATTCCTATAGACAGTCCGGTTTTGATGTATTCCAAGCCAGCAGCTAGGGTGTATGCCAACTCAATATCGGCAGTAGCTCCCGCTTCTTGAATATGATAGCCCGATATGGAAATCGGGTGGAATTTTGGCATTTTTTGGATGATAAATTCAAATATATCGGCAGTGATTTTCATTGAAGGTTCAGGGGGATAGATATACGTATTATGCACCATAAACTCCTTCAAAATGTCATTTTGTATGGCTCCAGAAAGGTGTTTGGGTGACACGCCTTGTTCTTCGGCAGCAACTATATAGAATGCCATAATGGGTAAAACGGCACCATTCATGGTCATGGAAACCGATATTTCTTCGAGTGGGATTTGGTCAAACAACACCTTCATATCTTCCACAGAATCAATCGTAACGCCTGCTTTTCCTACATCGCCTACTACGCGTTCGTGATCCGAATCATAACCGCGATGCTCAGGCAAATCAAAGGCTACAGAAAGTTCTTTTTGCCCCTCAGCTAGGTTTCTTCGGTAAAATGCGTTACTTTCTTCGGCGTTCGAAAATCCGGAATGTTGTTGAATTGTCCAGGGATGGCGGACGTACATCGTAGTATGTGGGCCGCGTAAATTTGGCGCAAAGCCTGCTCCATAATCAAGGTGCTCAAGATTCTCGATGTCATGTTCAGAATAGGTTGGTTTAATTTCAATGCCTTCGGCGGTGCGGAAGCTATTTTCTTCTAACTTCTCACTTCTCACTTCCGACTTTTCAATTTTAATATGTTGGAGGTTATTTCTCAAAGCTTAATTTTTTATAAGGCGGATTCAACTTATAAATGCAACATTTTCCTGATTTGAAACACAACATTATATGATGATTATTTCTTAATTGTTTTTGAGAAATTATTTTTATCCCAAAAACTATTTTGTTTTGTCACCAACAAAATAATGAGTTGGAGTTTTGAATAATACATTAAAAGTGGTCAAACTTCCATAAATTCTAGTAATGTATTGTTGTAATTCTATTTTTTCAATTTCTTCAATACTACTGGAATTTATTTTTTGTTCCATAACTCGCAGTCGATCACGAACCATAATTATTTTATGAAAAAAAGTGTCAATTGGAATTTCTTTTGAAGCTAATCCGGGCTGGCCAGGATCTAAAATCATCTTTCCGCCCTTCCACTTATCGGCAATCGGAACAATTTCTGAAATATCCGAAAATTTTTTTAGAATTTGAAGTAAGCTCTTTTCCACATCATAAAAACTAATGGTGTCGACTTCATTTTCTACAGCCTCCAATATCTCAAATTCACTATCGATGGCTATAGTTTCTAATCCGTTTTCTATAAATGTTACCCAATATTCTTTAGAAGACACATTGGTAATCACTCCCTTTCCAAATTCTAAATGATGAATTCTGGAGCCTATTTCTAATATTTTCATATTTTTTTTACTAAAGTATACAATTTATTACAAGATTCTTTAAATTGAGACAATTCTCGGAATAAAACTTTGGATTACTAACATATAAATTTACTGTCATATAATTATCGGGTAATTTTATCGCCCTTAATCCTAAGCAAAATCAGCCATGCCTTTTATGTAGAATAGAATACGGCACTTATTAAATAATGACTTATAAATAGACAAAGTTTTTCATTAATTCTCCAAGTCATAATTTTCAACATTTCAGGTGTTAAAATTACTAAATTTTTGTTTTTTTTTTGCGTAAGGCGATTTTATTATTTAATTTTATAAAAATAATGATTTCACGATAAATAAACATAAAATGAAGCGACTACTGTTAATTTTAATTTTGGTTCCCACAATTATCTTTGCACAACATAATGATAATGTACTTAAAAAATCACTGCAAGCAAAATGGATAAAAAAAGCATTGAAAGAGCTCAAGAATAGTACTCCTATATCCGATTTAATACTTTGTGAGTCAAAAATTAATTCAGAGCCTGATTATACAAGAATTGAATATACAATCGTTGGAAATTCAAAAATAGCATGTGCTAACAGCGAATGGATTTATTTCAAAACCCATTCCAAGCACGAGAACAAGGAAATTGGAGACATTACTCTTGCTGTTTCCGACAAAGGTTTAAACTACGTTTATTTCGGTCATGTTTGCGGGGGTGAGGTGTATTTTAAACACAATAGTAATACAGTGCCAAAAGATGCCAAAGAGTTTTTTACCAAATTCACTTCCGACTCAGAACATTGGATTCCATGGAAATAAAAAAGGAGTCAAAATAAATGACTTTGGAATTAGCAATTGAACTTATTGTTCTGGAGTTTTTTGTGTTAATATAAATACTGCAATCTCTATTTTAAAAGCTATCGTTTTCAAGACTTTTAACTTGACTTTTTAGCCTTTCCGCAAGCATACTCATCATTCTTTTGTTGAGGCTGGAGGAATTTTTTAAGTACAGAGTATATTCATCCGTTGTAAATAACCCGATAATCATGCCTTTTAAAATATTCTTCAACTTAATGTCCTTTTGAAGGGCATTTTCAATAATTGTCATTTTTTTTTCTTGAGTATGGATTTTGAAAGCCATTATATTTTTGCCCAAATAATTGAGAAACACTAGCAGAAACAAGTCGTTTTGCAACTTTAGAATAGGGCGGAGAACTTCATTTTGAAATAGTTCTTCTGTGGTTGATTGACTTGAAATAGCACCAATTGCTTCTCCTCTGAATTCTTTGATAAATAGGTCTCTGGCGCTCATTATAGTTATTGTATTAAGTTGTTAGACACAAAATATTTTATCAAATTAATCCTTTCTTTTCTCCGTTGGTAATTCAAAAATTTCTAACCCAAAATAATGTACAGAAGCAATGACATGGTCAAAAATATCAGCTATTATATACTCATAATTTTCCCATTTTTTGTCTTTTGAAAAGACATAAATTTCTAATGGGATTCCTTGGGCAGTAGATTGCAATTGGCGGCACACCATGAGCATATCTTTGTTTAACCCGGCATGATTTTCAAGATATTGGGTGATGTATTTTCGGAACAATCCTAAATTGGTCAAATTTCTCCCATTAAGGAGTAATTCTTTATCGATATGGTTTTGTAAATTGTATTTTTCGATTTCATTTTTTTTTCTTTCAATGTAGTCGCTAAGGAGTTGGATTTTTTTAAATCCATCGAGTTCCTCATTTTTTATGAAGCGAACGCTATTGGACTTGATTAGAAGGTGGCGTTTTATTCTTCTGCCGTCGGATTTTTGCATCCCACGCCAGTTTTTAAACGAATCAGAAATCAGACTGTAGGTGGGGATTGTGGTTGTGGTAAAGTCAAAATTGCGAACTTTGACAGTAGCGAGATTAATCTCTATCACATCGCCATCAGCCCCGAATTTATCCATAGTTATCCAGTCGCCAATTCGGACCATATCATTCACCGAGACCTGAATACTGGCAACGAATCCGAGTATGGTATCCCTAAAAATTAACAATATGATAGCCGAAATAGCTCCTAAAGTGGCCAGTAGCTTTTCAATTTTAATATCAAAAACTTCGGAAAATATTACCGTAATTCCAATCATCCAAAGTACAATCATAATAACCTGGATGTAACTGTCTATAGGCTTATCGCTAAATTCCGGAATGCTTTTCAAGTGGTCTTTAAGGGCGTTGAAAATGGTCCTTATAATCCAAAGAATAAGTAAAATAATGTAGATTCCAACTAATTTTCCAAAAACACCTTCCCAATAATCGTAGGCTTTTAAAATAATTGGGACTGTTTTATAAATAAACAATAGAGGGATAAGATGAGAAATGTACATCACCGTTTTATTAGAAATGAGCAAGTCGTCAAATTTAGTTTTGGTTTTCCGAGCAATTAATTCCATTACGGTAACTAATATAAACCTGAAAAAAAGGTAAATAAAGTACGATAATCCACTGATGATTATAATGTTAATAATTAGGCTTGTATAAGCCGATAAACTTTCTCCAAGTCCCCAGTTTTTCAACAAAGGATAGCACCAACCGAATATTTTTTCCAGAATTTTATACATGTTTGATATATTTTTTTTCAACGAAAAATGTTGCTAATGGTAGGAGGGAAGCTGTCAATACAATAAGAAGGATATTGAAGTTCCAATTTTGGGATTTTTTCAAAATAATAGCCAAAAACACATAGCCAATAAACAGCAGGCCGTGAGTCATTCCTATAGGATACAATAAAGTCTTGTACAACACCATATTGTTGGGTTTAATTAAAAGCATATTGGCAAATAAAACCAAATAAGAGATCCCTTCGAGGATGGCAATGTTTTTAAAAATCCGTACCATTGAAAATTTATTTTATAGATTGAAATGCAAAATTAAGGATTATCCTCGATTTTTGAAGAATTCATTCTTAAAGTAATTTACTTTTGTGCTTATAAACTGGTACTATGAGCAAACGTGATTTAAAAAAATACTTGAATGAACTCAATAAAAAGCAATTGGAAGAGCAAGTTATTGTATTGTATGAAAAATTTAGCGCCGTTACAACCTACTATGATTTTGTGTTTAATCCCAGGGAAGAAAAATTATTGAAGGAATGCAAAATCAAAATTTCAAATGAATATTTTCCCCAAAAAAATTCAGGTAAGCCAAGAAGGGCAAAGATGCGGCGTTCCGTTGCCCAAAAGTACATCAAGCATTTCATTCTTTTGGGCGTGGATCCCTTTGTAATAGCGGATGTTATGCTATATTCCATAGAAATTGCGCAAACATTCTCGGCTGAAAAAACGGTCAAGCAAGAATTGTTTTATAAAAGTATGTTCAATTCGTTCGAACAAGCCGTAACATTTA
>JBIILD010000038.1:0-13549 GCA_044232845.1 Flavobacterium sp. | reverse complement strand
GACTAACAAAATTTGGTGTTGATGCACGCTTTTTTCGGGTATTTGCCATTTTTCCTTGCACTTGGTTTTTCAAATATAACTCTTTTGCCATAAAGACAAAGAAAACAGGGTTTTTCAGCAGACCCTACTTATTAAAAATGGAAAAAGATTTGGCAGATAAAGTAACCATCATCCGATTGAATACCGATGAAAACAAAACCTTGATTTCTGAAATGAAAATAGACGAACTTCCCACGCTTTTGTTATACGAAAACAAGGAGCTAAAATGGAAACATTCCGGCTATATCAGTGAAGAGGATCTGAAAAAACAACTGTAATAAATAAACTACCTCGGGGCAGAGCGCCAGAGGTATTAAAAAAACACAGATTTCACAAATTAACACAGATTTTTCTGTGCAAATTTGTGAAATCTGTGTCAAAAAATCGAAGCAGAGCTTCGAGGAATTAAACCTAAAGATATTAAACCTAAAGATATTAAACTTTAAGTAGTAAATTCGATGGATAACCTGCCAATCATTCCGTAGAATGCAACTAAAAGTAAAAAAAGAATCAATTAAATTTCCTTTATTCGAAATTCATTTTCAAAAAATGATTTTAAAATTACCCTAGCTCCAACTCCTGCTCAAGATTTCATTGCAATTCAGTCGCAAATGGTTGAAAATGATTTGAAAGTAGAGTTAATTGATGAATTAGGAAAAGTAGTTTAAACAAGTCAAATTCTTCATGGAAGTACTTTGAGTATTATTGAAACCGACACCATTTACAATGGCATTTATTTTTTAAAAATATCTGATGGCCTAAATAATAAAACCTATAAAGTACTTCTTAACAAATAAGTTTTAAAAATCACTTTCAAAAAAAGGCTGGCACGTTTCTAAACAGTGTCAGCCTTTCTCAATTCAACTTGTAACACCTTAAAAAGCCACATTCCACCTTGGCAATCTTCCATTTTCATCTAAGAAATTTTGCAAAATTTGTCCTTCAATAAATGTTGGAATTACTTTGTTTTTTTCATTAAAAGTTTCATACCAAGTAACTTCCAATCTGTCAATATTTTCTAATTTCATTTGTGCGGGCCAAGAATATTTTCTTCCTGTTTTGGCAAATTGGTGTCCGTTTACGATTTTATCATGCAAACCCCCATTTTTACTTTTTAGGGTTCCGTCATTTTGGATTGTTCCCGTTGAACCTACCATAATCAATTCTTTCTCTTCTCCATCAATTGCGCAAACAAGGAAAATTCCACTTCCTGTTTCTGATGCGTTACACACTTCCTCTAAATTATCATCAATTGCATAAGCAAACTGATTTTTAACTTTGAATTTTTTTAATTCTTTGTACATGTATCTTTTCAATTATATTAAAAAAATACCCCACGAAAACCGTGAGGTATAAGATTTTATAAGTAGTTTCAGATTATCCCAAAACTTCTTTTACTTTTTTACCTATTTCAGCAGGAGAATCTACCACATGAATTCCACATTCTCTCATAATGCGTTTTTTGGCTTCAGCTGTGTCATCTGCACCACCAACAATTGCACCAGCGTGACCCATTGTACGTCCTTTGGGAGCGGTTTCACCCGCAATAAAACCAACAACTGGCTTGCGGTTTCCATCAGCTTTAATCCATTGGGCAGCATCGGCTTCTAATTGACCTCCAATTTCACCAATCATAACGATACATTTAGTTTCAGGGTCATTCATTAACAATTCAACCGCTTCTTTTGTAGTAGTTCCAATAATTGGATCTCCACCAATTCCGATTGCTGTAGTGATTCCCAATCCTTGCTTTACCACCTGATCAGCCGCTTCGTAAGTTAAAGTTCCAGATTTTGAAACAATTCCCACAGTACCTTTTTTGAAAACGAAACCTGGCATAATACCTACTTTAGCTTCCCCTGGAGTTATCACACCCGGGCAGTTTGGACCTATCAATCTACAGTTTCTATTTTTGATATAATTATTTGCTTTAATCATATCGGCCACAGGAATTCCTTCAGTGATAGCAATAATAACTTTGATACCGGCATCGGCGGCTTCCATAATTGCATCGGCGGCAAAAGCGGGTGGTACAAAAATAATAGTAGTATCTGCACCTGCTTGCTCAACAGCATCTTTTACGGTATTGAAAACGGGACGGTCCAAATGAATTGTTCCTCCTTTTCCTGGGGTAACTCCTCCAACAACGTTGGTGCCATATTCAATCATTTGAGACGCATGGAAAGTCCCTTCACTTCCTGTAAATCCTTGTACAATTATTTTGGAATCCTTGTTAACTAAAACACTCATGATATATATTTTTATATATTTTTTTATTATTGTGCAAAAGTACACTTTTGAAAATTATTTCTTGACCTATTTTATTTCAATTTACTCAAAATATCTGGTATCTTTTTAATATTGGCCAGTTGTTTCAATTTTTCTCTTGATTCTTCTATAGGGGTTCCAAAATAACTTTTTCCCCCTTCCACCGATTTTGTAACGCCAGTCTGACCAAGAATAACAGCCTTTGCGCCTATCGTGATCCCACTGGTGGTTCCTACTTGACCCCAAATAATAACCTCATCTTCAATAATTACACAACCTGCAATACCTGTTTGAGAAGCAATTAAACAATTTTTTCCAATCACGGTGTCATGTCCAACATGTACCTGATTATCAATTTTTGTTCCTTCTCCAATAGTGGTATCACCCGTAACTCCCTTGTCGATGGTGCAAAGTGCTCCAATGCCAACATTGTCCTTTATCACCACTCTCCCACCAGAAATCAACTGATCATAACCTTCGGGACGTTTTTTATAGTAAAAGGCATCTGCTCCTAGAATAGTTCCAGCATGAATAATAACATTATCTCCTATCACGGTATGGTCATAAATAGACACATTAGAATGTATCACGCAATTTTTTCCAATGACAACATGATTTCCAATGAAAGAATTGGGCTGGATTATCGTGTCCTCACCTACTTTGGCGGAAGCTGAAATAGGTGTATTGGCCTGTTGAAACGGCTTGAAATGATTCGTTAATAGATTAAAATCTCTAAAGGGATCGTCAGATATCAACAAGGCTTTGCCATCAGGACAAGCCACATTCTTGTTTATTAAAATAATTGTTGCAGCCGAATTTAAGGCTTTGTCATAATATTTGGGATGATCGACAAAAACAATATCACCCGATTCCACAACGTGAATTTCATTCATTCCTGAAACAGAAAAATGAGCATCACCAACAAATTCACAATTAAGAATCATGGCAATTTCTTGCAATGTTTGGGTTTTGGGGAATTTCATTTGATTTAGGGTTATAATTTTGAGGGATTTATGGGTATGTACAATATTTCTTGACACATAAACCATCCAAACTAAAAACTATTCTTTTACTCTTTCCATATAATTTCCAGAAGCCGTATCAATTTTAATTTTGTCTCCTTCATTAATAAATAAAGGAACGTTTACGGTTGCACCTGTTTCAACAGTAGCTGATTTTGTGGCGTTTGTAGCGGTATTCCCTTTTATCCCTGGCTCTGCATAAGTCACCTCAAGCACAACAGAAGCTGGCATATCTACCGAAAGTGGCAAATCAGTTTCTGTATTGATACTCACCATAACATTTTCTCCTTCTTTCAATAAATCAGGAGAATCCAAAATGTTTTTGTTTAAAGAAATTTGTTCGAAAGTTTCTACATTCATAAAATGAAATAAATCGCCTTCTGGGTATAAATATTGAAATTTATGATTTTCAACTCGAACTTCATCAATTTTATGCCCCGCCGAAAAGGTGTTATCTAATACTTTTCCGTTAGTCAAACTCCTCAATTTTGTTCGCACAAAAGCCGGTCCTTTTCCTGGTTTAACGTGAAGAAATTCGATGATTTTATAAATGTCATTGTTGTATTTTATGCACAATCCGTTTTTAATGTCTGATGTAGATGCCATTTTATGTTTATTTGTTTATTTATAAATGTGATTTTTAAAAAAGATCGGCCTTTTTTATTAATAATTCCCAGAGTATCCTTTCATAATTCCTCTTGACGAATTTCGAATAAAATCTAATATCTCGTCGCGTTCTGGGGTTGCCTCCATTTCGGCTTCTATAATACCAATCGCTTGGGTTGTGTTATAATTTTTTTGATATAAAATCCTATAAATGTTTTGGATTTCTCTGATTTTTTCAGGAGCAAATCCTCTTCTTCTTAATCCAACAGAATTGATTCCAACATACGACAATGGCTCTTTAGCCGCTTTTGTATAGGGCGGTATATCTTTTCGCACTAGTGAACCTCCAGAAACCATCGCATGATCGCCTACATGAATAAATTGGTGAATTGCTGCCAAGCCGCCAATAACGGCGTGATTTCCAATGGTTACATGCCCTCCTAGAAGTACTCCATTCACAATTATAGCATTATCGCCTACGTGACAATCATGCGCAATATGGGCCGCAGCCATAATGAGGCAATTATTTCCAATTAAGGTTTGTCCTGACGCAATAGTGCCTCTATTAATAGTGACACATTCACGAATGGTACAATTATCTCCAATGATTGCCAAAGAATCTTCTCCTCCAAATTTTAAATCTTGCGGAACAGCAGATATTACTGCGCCCGGAAAAATGCTGCAATTCTTTCCAATTCTGGCACCTTCCATTATGGTTACATTAGAACCTATCCAAGTTCCGTCTCCAATAACAACGTTATTATGAATGGTAGTAAAGGGCTCTATAACCACATTTTTTGCAATTTTTGCTCCGGGATGAACGTATGCTAAGGGTTGATTCATGTATTTTGTTTAATCGTTACACCGTTATTTGTTTAATTCGTCAATTATCAAAAAAAAAAATTATTTTTTAGCTATTTGCGCCATCAATTCTGCTTCGGCTACCAGTTTTCCGTTAGCGTAAGCATTAGCTTGCATGTGACAAATTCCTCTCCTGATAGGGGTAATTAAATCACATTTAAAAGTTAAAGTGTCACCTGGTAAAACTTTATGTTTAAATTTGACATTGTCTATTTTCATGAAGTAGGTCAAATAATTTTCTGGATCAGGCACTGTACTCAACACTAATATACCTCCTGTTTGCGCCATAGCTTCTACAATAATAACCCCAGGCATTACTGGTGCTCCTGGAAAATGTCCTACAAAAAAATTTTCATTCATGGTAACATTTTTCATCCCTACAATATGACTTTCAGACATTTCTAAAATCCTGTCAACAAATAAAAACGGAGGTCTATGAGGCAAAACAGACATGATTTTGTGAATATCCATTAAAGGTTCCAGATTCAAATCATAAATAGGAACGTGATTTCTTTGTTCTATTTTTATGATTTTTGCCATCTTTTTGGCAAACTGAGTATTTACAAAATGACCTGGTTTATTGGCAATTACTTTCCCTTGTATTCTGGTACCTATTAAAGATAGGTCACCAATAACATCAAGAAGTTTGTGTCTTGCCGCTTCATTTGGATAATGCAATGTAAGATTATCTAGAATACCATTTGGTTTAACGGACAATTCTTCTTTCCCAAAAGCAACTTTAAGGCTATTCATCGTTTTTTCAGAAATTTCCTTATCTACATAAACAATAGCATTGTTCAAATCGCCGCCTTTTATAAGTCCATCATCCAAAAGAGATTCCAGTTCATGAAGAAAACTAAAGGTTCTTGAATCGGCAATTTCAGATTTAAAATTACTAATGTTTTTTAAATTTGCATTTTGAGTACCCAATACTTTGGTTCCAAAATCGACCATTGTAGTTATTTGGTAATCATCACTGGGCATAACCAATATTTCACTACCTGTTTCATCATCTGTAAATGAAATTATTTCTTTCACTACATATATATTTCTTTTTGCTTCCTGCTCTTGAATACCGGCTTTTTCTATAGCCTCAACAAAATATTTCGAAGAACCATCCATAATAGGTAATTCAGACGCGTCTAATTCTATGATTACATTATCTAAATCACAACCAACTAGTGCAGCCAAAACATGTTCCGGAGTTTGTATTTTAACCCCCAACTTTTCTAAATTAGTTCCCCTTTGTGTATTGACAACATAATTCGCGTCGGCTTCTATGATGGGTTGACCTTCTAGATCAACTCGAACAAACGTATAGCCATTATTAATTGGTGCAGGTTTGAAGGAAATTTTCACTTCACTTCCTGTATGTAAACCAACTCCTGTTAGTGAAACTGCAACTTTGATGGTCTTCTGTTTAACCATAATTATTAAATTTTTAAGTTTAAAAATAATACTATATTTAGAAAGGCTAGCCCAATATTTATAGACTACCTTGTAAATATCCTATTTTATAAAATTTTCTTTTTTAGTTCTTCTATTTCTGCAATAATTTTTGGTAAGTTTTTAAAATGAACATAGGATTTACTAAAATCATTATATCCAAATGTTGGACTCCCCTGTAAAATCTCTCCATCTTTTACATTCCTTCCTACCCCTGATTGCGCTTGAATCCTAACATTATCGCCTATAATCAGATGTCCAGCAATACCTACTTGACCGCCTATCATTCCGTTTTTGCCAATTTTCGTTGAACCAGCAATTCCAGTTTGAGCGGCAATTACGGTATTTTCACCAATTTCCACATTATGGCCAATCTGAATTTGATTGTCCAGCTTCACTCCTTTTCTGATTATTGTAGAACCCATGGTGGCTCTGTCAATTGTTGTGTTGGCTCCAATTTCAACATCCTCCTCTAAAATGACATTTCCAATTTGAGGAATTTTGGAAAATGTTCCATCAGAATTTGGTGCAAAACCAAAACCATCCGCTCCAATAATAGCTCCAGAATGAATAGTACAATTAGCACCAATAAGCGTTTCGGAATGTACTTTTGCACCGGCAAAAATAGTGACGTTATCCCCTATCACTACATTTTCACCCACAAAACAGTTGGGATAAATCTTTACATTTTCACCCAATACCACATTCTCTTCAATATAACTGAAACTACCTAAATATAAATTGGATCCGTACGTAACACTTTCCGAAATAAAAGAAGGGTGTTCTATACCGATTTTCTTGCCTTTTTTGGCAAGGTCGTAAAATTCAAGTAATTTAGAAAAGGATAAGTATGCATCTGTCACTTTTATAAGGGTGGTTGACAATTCGCCGTCAGGAATAAAAGTATCATTTACAATGGTTATGGTAGCCTTTGTGGTATATATATAATTCAGATATTTTGGGTTAGACAGGAAGGTAAGTGATCCATCGGAACCCTCTTCAATTTTAGACAATTTATGCACCTCGGCGTTGGGATTACCAACAACTTCTCCCTCTAAAATTCCCGCTATTTGCTCTGCTGTAAATTTCATCGGGACAAAAATATAAAAAATAGATTTTAAATATTGGTTTTTATATAAGTTGTTTTGGGAAACATATATAATATTTGGTGACCAATTTAGATAATGACTTCAAATTCAATTGATCGGAGGCTTCCGCCACATCTTCGATTGTCTTGTCTTTTTTAAGAATCCGTATGGATTCTGCTTCAACGTTATAGGCTTGGTTTTTTATCTTGCCTTCAAAAATAAAATAATTAGTATCTTGTAATGAAATGTTATTTTCTAATGCAAACCGTTGTTTCAGTAGTTTTAAATCTTCCTTTGAACCTTTTTCACTACTCACCTTTACTTTCAACAAATCCCTGTTTATGATCATTTTGCTCAACGATGACAATATAAAATCATCTTGCTTTTGCCAGGATTTTAGGGCACTAATAATATCAAAATCATCTAACTGGGAAAACAATTCTAAGTTTTTACTATTGAATGTTTTAGCGGTAATTTTGTTTTGCATAAAAAAAAGTAAGGGCTCGCTACAGGGTAATAGAACTCCTTTTTGAGTCAATTCTTTAGCACGCTTTAGTACTTTAGTCAAGATTAACTCAGCCACTAAGCTGGTTTTATGTAAATAAACTTGCCAATACATCAATTGTCTCGACATCAGGAATTTTTCAACCGAATAAATGCCTTTTTCTTCAATTACTAAAACGTCATCTACCACATTCATCATTTGGATCAATCGCTCGGAATTAATATTTCCTTCAGCGACGCCTGAATAAAAACTGTCGCGTTTCAAGTAATCCATTCGATCCATATCGATTTGGCTAGAAATGAGCTGCAGCATAAATTTCCTGTGATAATCGCCTCTAAAAACTTGAATAGCTAAACTCAATTGCCCGCCAAATTCCACATTCATTTGACTCATAAAAAGCAATGAAATAGCCTCGTGATGCACGTCTTCGACAATGCTTTTTTCCATGGCATGAGAAAATGGACCGTGACCGATGTCGTGTAATAAAATAGCAATGTACAAGGCATTTTCTTCTTCTGGCGAAATTAAAACACCTTTAAAACGAAGCACATCGACGGCTTTTTGCATAATATGCATACAACCTAAAGCATGATGAAAACGGGTATGATTTGCGCCAGGATAGACCAAATAAGACAAGCCCATTTGGGAAATCCGTCGCAATCGTTGGAAATAAGGGTGCTGGACTAAATCGTAAATTAAGGCGTTGGGGATGGAAATAAATCCGTAAATTGGATCATTAAATATTTTTAGCTTATTAACTTTGCTCACTTTGTTATTTTATTTTGAAAAAAAACAAATATAAGTAAAATTAGAGCTTCTAGTAAACTTTAGAATGTAAATCCTCGAGATTATTGAGGTTTAATAATAAATATCTAAAATTATATTCCTTTTAGAATTATCAATTAATTTCTCCATTCTGCTATAATATATTTCGTTAACCATAGGACAACCTAAACTATGGCAAATCGCCCTGTCTTGTTCTTCATAAGGCACTTTATCATATTTATGGAGAACAATACTTCTTGCAAAAGCATTACTGTTGGTAGGATCTAATCCATATAATTTGTAGGCCTTGCCAAATTTACCTATATAGTCTTTTCCAATATAATATTTACCTAATGCGGTACAAAAAGAACTATTTACATTGCTGAATTTTAATTTTTCATTGTTTTGGGTTTCAGAACCAATTCCATGGGCAACTAAACCTTGATCAACTATTTTATCGTTTTTCAAATCATACACAATAAATCTATTTTTGCCGGACATAATTCGCATATCAATAAAAAAAGCCAGTTCGTTATTGTACTTTGAATTGGTGCTGATAAATTGCTTTATAGTTTTAACACGATCCAAAAGCCTTAGTTCCGTTAGAGTAGTTTCCGAAGAAGTTCTAAACGATTTTTCGACTGAAAGACTTGACGTATTTCCGAAACTACAAAACAATATTGCCATTGGAATTACTATAAAAATTATTTTTCTCATCTGTTAAGTTGCTTTTTTAGTATTTTGACAAAACAACAATTATGCCGTTTTTTTAAAAATAAATACTGATTACCAATACATTAACAAATTTAAAAAATTATGAAACTAATGCAATTTGTCTCGAAGTTTTTAGTTTTAACTAGTATTACAATTAGTAACAGTTTTTTATTTATGAGCTGAGGACTTAATATAATACTAAATTATAA
Organism: Flavobacterium sp.; assembly: GCA_044232845.1. Lineage (GTDB taxonomy): Bacteria > Bacteroidota > Bacteroidia > Flavobacteriales > Flavobacteriaceae > Flavobacterium. The sequence continues at coordinate 4,026 of JBIILD010000038.1, read as the reverse complement.
TACTATTAACAACTACCTTTTATAAAAAAAGTAAATTGCCACACATTGATTGATTACTTTTGAATACATTTTAAAAATATGGATACTATAAAAATACTTTGGGTTGACGACGAAATTGACTATCTAAAACCACACATTTTATTCTTAGAAAAGAAAAACTACAGCGTTACGACTTGCAATAACGGTCGCGACGCCATTGATATTTTTGAGGAGAATAATTTTGATATTGTTTTCTTAGACGAAAATATGCCTGGAATGAGTGGCCTAGAAACACTTTCGGAAATGAAGGAAAAAAAATCAACCATCCCAATGATTATGATTACCAAGAGCGAGGAAGAGTACATCATGGAAGAAGCCATTGGCTCAAAAATCGCTGATTATTTGATAAAACCTGTCAATCCAAACCAGATTCTGTTGAGCTTAAAAAAGAATTTGGACCATTCGAGATTGATTTCACAAAAAACAACCTTGGATTACCAAAAGGAATTTCGCAAAATTTCGATGGAAATGGGAATGGTAAACTCCTACGAAGACTGGGTGGAATTATACAAAAAATTGATTTTTTGGGAGCTAGAGCTCGAAAACATTGATGACCAAAGTATGGTTGAAATTTTGGAATCACAAAAAGTGGAAGCCAATTCGCAATTCGGAAAATTCATAGAACGCAATTACGAAGATTGGTTTGCTCCAAAAACAGATAAACCAATACTTTCTCAGACGTTATTTAAAGAATTAGTGGTGCCTGAAATTGTAAAAAAAGACAAACCCATTCTGTTTGTCGTAATTGATAATTTACGCTACGACCAATGGAAAGTTTTCGAAAGTGTGGTTGGAAATCACTATAAACTCGAAAAAGAAGTGCCTTATTTCGCTCTCTTACCAACAGCCACACAATATGCCCGAAATGCTATTTTTTCAGGTTTGACGCCATTGGAAATGGAAAAACAATTTCCTCAATATTGGAAAAATGATCCTGAAGAAGGGGGAAAAAACTTGTTTGAAGCCGAGTTTTTGACAGCGCAACTAAAACGATTGGGACTAAACATTAAACAAGATTATTTTAAAATCACCAATTTAAATTCCGGAAAAAAATTAGCAGAAAATTTCAAATCATTAAAAAACAATGATTTGGTAACGGTAGTTTACAATTTCGTAGACATGCTTTCGCATGCCAAAACCGAAATGGATGTGGTTAAGGAACTCGCCTCTGACGATAAAGCGTATCGTTCCCTAACCTTAAGTTGGTTCAAAAACTCACCCCTCTTAGAAATTATTCAACAAGCCCAAAAAATGGGTTTTAAGTTGATTTTGACCACCGATCACGGAACAATAAATGTAAAGAATCCTTCAAAAGTTGTAGGAGATAAAAACACAAGTCTCAATTTACGATATAAAACAGGACGCAGTTTAACCTATGAACACAAAGATGTTTATGCCGTTAAGGATCCTAAAAAAATAGGTTTACCAACCATAAATATGAGTAGTTCTTATATTTTTGCAAAAAATGATTTATTCTTGGCTTATGTCAATAATTACAACCATTATGTGAGTTATTATAAAAACACATATCAACACGGCGGTATTTCTTTAGAGGAGATGATTATCCCGTTTTTAATTTTTAATCCAAAGTAAAAACTGAATATAATTGTATGGAAACCACTTTTTCATTAGACGAAATTAACGATGTTGCTAAGAAAATTCTAGAACAAAATCTTAATAAAGTTATTCTTTTTTACGGTGAAATGGGAGCCGGAAAAACTACTCTGATAAAAAAATTAACAAAAGAATTAGGAGTTTTTGGAGCTACAAGTAGTCCAACTTTTTCTTTAGTTAACGAATACCATACTGTTGATAATCAAGTAATATATCATTTTGATTTTTATAGACTTAACAGCGAAATTGAAGCATTGGATATGGGAGCTGACGAATATCTTTACTCCGGTAATTGGTGTTTTATTGAATGGGCAGAAAAAATCCCAAATCTTGTTCCTGAAACACATTCTGTTATTTCCATCTCACTACTTTCTGATGGGAGACGCTATTTGAAATTAAGTTGATTTTATTTTAATAAAACCAACAGATTCTAATCTTTTTCCGTAAATTAGACCCTTAATTTTAAAGAAACAATGGCCATTACTCCATTCACAAAACAACAGTTACTGCCTCAAGAAGAAAAACTTGAAATAGGAAAGCATAAAAGTGAACTTTTCATTGGAATACCCAAAGAAACCAGTCATCAAGAACGTCGTATTTGCCTTACTCCAGACGCTGTGAATTCACTGACTTATCAAGGCCATCGTGTAATGATTGAAGCAGGAGCTGGAGAAAGTTCTAGTTATTCCGATAAAGAATATGCCGATGCTGGTGCTGAAATTACAAAGGATACCAAAAAAGTGTTTGGTTGTCCAATGATTTTAAAAGTGGAGCCTCCTAGTTTGTTAGAAATAGAAATGATAAACCCTAAAACAATTATTATTTCAGCCATCCAATTAAAAACTAGGAAAAAGGTCTATTTTTCTGCCTTGGCCAAAAAAAAAATTATTGCCCTTGCCTTTGAATACATAAAAGACGAAGACGATTCCTACCCGGCCGTAAAATCATTAAGCGAAATCGCGGGAACAGCATCTATCTTAATTGCTGCCGAATTGATGATTAACAATGAATTTGGAAAAGGATTATTGTTGGGAAATATTACCGGAGTTCCTCCTACTGATGTTGTCATTCTTGGAGCTGGAACCGTGGGTGAGTTTGCCGCCAAAACAGCCATCGGATTGGGTGCCAACGTGAAAGTTTTCGATAATTCAATCACAAAATTAAGACGTTTACAAAATAATTTGAACCAACGTGTTTTCACCTCAACCATTCACCCAAAATCCTTATTAAAAGCACTTCGAAGATGCGATGTTGCCATTGGTGCCATGGGCGGTAAAGAACGTTGTCCGGTCATCGTCACCGAAACTATGGTAGAGCACATGAAAAAAGGAGCTGTGATTGTAGATGTTAGTATCGACATGGGTGGTTGCTTCGAAACTTCGGAAGTAACCACGCATGAAAAGCCAACCTTTATCAAAAACAACGTATTGCATTACTGCGTACCAAACATTCCTTCTCGATATTCGAAAACTGCCTCGCTTTCTATTAGTAATATCATCACTCCTTACTTATTACAAATTGCAGAGGATGGAGGGATTGAGAGCGCTATCAGGTGCAATAATGGCCTAAAAAATGGAGTTTATCTTTACCATGGAATCTTAACCAACAAAACTATCGGCGATTGGTTTGATTTACCGAATAACGATATTAATTTAATCGTTTTTTAAATAAACTTCATCTACCTTTGCGAAAAATTAATTTATGAAATTTGCCCACCGTTTTGCTTACTATTTGATAGGATTAATAATGGGGTTGTTTTTTGTATTTGCCGTATTTACTGGGAAAGATACCCGATGCAACTATTTTCCAAACGCGAGAGTCTTGAATGATTTAAGAAACAAACCATTTCAGTACTCTGATAAAGCTTCACTAATATTAGCCGAAAAATGGGTAGACACTAGCGATATTAAAAACACACTAAAATTTGGGGATGTAGATTTTGACAAAAGCAATATTGTTGTTGGCAATGGAAAATTATATGTTATAGAAGGAAAAACTATCAAAAACAAAAACATTATACTCAAGGTTGTTAATTATCCTGAAAAAGCGGTGTTAGAAGATATTATTAAAAATTAATATTTCAGTTTTTTTTACTTATCTTTTTTTGCAAATAATAGCTTTCGTTTGAGGCGATATTGTCACCATCCTGTTCAGTAAATTGCTAATGATATTGCATTTCATAAAACTTTGATCAAACCCAAATTATGCGATGAAGTTCTGGGAAATTTTCTTCATTTTTACCAGGTTATATAGGGTCTGCTGATAAACTCAGAGATATGTTTATTTTTAATTTTCATAAAAGACATTGTTCATAGGTGTGATTTTCATTTAAATCGCACCTATTTTCGTTTGTTGCTGTTTTTTGGATAAAGT
>JBIILD010000125.1:0-3805 GCA_044232845.1 Flavobacterium sp. | reverse complement strand
CTTGCAGCTCTTGCAGAAACTGACCAAGATCCGAAACCTACTAAAGATACTCTTCCACCTTTTTTCAAAGTGCCACCTACGTTACCCAAAAATGATTCTAAAGCTAGTTTTGCAGCAGCTTTTGTAATTCCTGCATCAGCAGCGATAGCGTCAATTAATTCTGATTTGTTCATAATGTTAAGTTGTTAAATGTTGGTTAAAAAATTTTGTTAATAGAACAAATTTAGTAGGATTTACGTCCCTCACAAGCGTTTTGTTTGATTTTCGCCCGTTTTGTTGATAACTTGTTTTATTTGTTCATAAAGCCGTCGAAATTCCTTAAAAACAAGCAAAAAACACTGGTTTTGTTCCAGTTAATAGGCCTTCGCTTCCTCAGAAAATGTGATTCCATTTAATAATTCTGAAGTGCTCATCTTCTTTTTTCCTGGAAATTGTAGGCGCAAAACTTGAATATACCCATCTTTTACCGCAATTTTCATCTCTTTTTTGTTGCAAATCAGCTTTCCAACAGTATCATTATGATCTTCTAATATCATTTTTGCTTCGTGGATTTTGACATTCCATTCTTCGTTTTTGTCATTAATAAAACTCCAAGCTGAAGGATAGGGATTCAAGCCTCTAATTAAATTGTATGTTTCAATGGCTGGTTTTGTCCAATCTATTTTACAATTTTCTTTGTTTAGTTTGTAGGCCGTTTTTATTTCAGGGTGTTCTTTCTGAATAGTGGTCATTACCTTTCCGCTTTCTATCAACGCCAAAGTGTCTAAAACGGTTTTGCTTCCCAAATGCATTAGCCTGTCATGTAATTGTCCCGCATTTTCGTCAGGGGCAATTGCAACTTCAGCACTAAGAATCATTGCACCGGTATCTATTTTATCATCGATAAAAAAAGTGGTAACTCCAGTTTTGGCATCACCGTTTATAATTGCCCAGTTTATTGGAGCAGCTCCGCGATAATTGGGTAATAGTGAGGCGTGAAGGTTGAATGTTCCTAGCTTTGGCATTTTCCAAACCACTTCGGGCAACATTCGGAAAGCCACAACGATTTGTAAATTGGCATTTAAGGCTTTCAATTCTGCCAAAAAAACTTCCTCCTTCAAATTCGTTGGCTGCAATAAAGTAAGGTTATGGGCTAAAGCATATTCTTTTACTGCCGAATATTTTATTTTTTGGCCACGACCTGCCGGTTTATCTGCCGCAGTAATAACGCCTACTACATTATAATTGTTCTTGATTAGGGTATCTAGAATGCCAACGGCAAACTCGGGTGTTCCCATAAATACGATTCGTAATTTTTCCATTGTTATTGCGAGGAACGAAGCAATCTCCCCATTATTTTAGTGAATATTTATTATTTGGGTTCACAGTAATTTTATTGTTTTCCAATAAATTTTGCAAGGCAAAGATAATATCGTCTTCACTGTTTTTAGTTAGTTTTTGGATTTCTCTTGAATTTAAGTCTTGTATTTTTAACACCGCTATAATCTTTCTCGAAATTAATGAGGTATCACTTTGCTTGGTTTTCTTCGAAATGCAATAGGAACATATCCCACAATCTGTTTCCGTTTTTTCTCCAAAATAATTTAGAATCAACTTGCTTTTGCAAAGGTTTTTCTCATCGATATAGTTTAAAACCGATTCGAATTGGGTAATTTTTTGGCTGTTTTGAGTTTCAAGATATTTCGAAACCCTGTTTATTGTTCTTTCGTCTTCGCGAACTTCGTTAAAAATTATCGTGGCGTCATTATTTTTTTTATGGTATTCTATAATGTCAAGAGTTTTCAATTTTTCTAAAACAGAAAGAATTTGAGCCTCGTCACAACTCGCTTTTTTGGCAATTAAAGATAAATTAATAGTGGTTTGCGATTCATAAATTCCAGGATAAGTCCGAAGTATTGCCAATACAACAGCTTCGTCATTTGGATTTAAACTCATGTACCGAATCACTTCTTTGGATTCAATGACGAACTGCATCGAGATTCGCTCCGAATATTCTTGGGATAAACTCAAAATCCCTTGGCGGTCTAAAAATTGAATGGCATTGAAGGTTTTCAAGGTTGGAAATCCATATTTTTGGCAGAACTGATTCAGGTTGAATGAAAACTGTTCGTTAATTCCCTCACCATAGGCAATCCGGAAGTAGGTGCATAATTTGATATAAATCTCAGTCAATATTTTTTTGTCGGGCAGTATGTTGATGAATTGACTCTGGGCTTGAGCTTTGTCAGAAGGGCTGGTGAGTAATACCGCAAACGCTTTCTGATCATCTCTTCCGGCACGACCCGCTTCTTGATAATAGCTTTCCATACTTTCTGGAAGATGGATGTGAATCACCGTTTTTACGTTCGATTTGTCAATGCCCATCCCAAAGGCATTGGTCGCAACCATAATTTGAACCTCTTCATTCATCCAAAGATTCATATTTTTTTCTTTGTCCTTGACCGATAATCCCCCGTGGTAATAAGTGGCTTTGAATCCCAAGGATTGTAATTGCAAGGCTGTATCCGAACATGATTTTCTATTACGCACATATATAATGGAAGGTTGCGGATTCTTCTTCAAAATTTGCTCTATGCGATACAACTTGTCTTCGACTTCAAAAACCATATAAGCGATGTTTTTTCTGGCAAATGATTTCTGAAAAATGGCCGGTTTTTCAAGTCCTAATTGCAGAATCACATCCTCAAGAACGGTCTCTGTCGCCGAAGCGGTAAGTGCCAAGAATGGAACTTTTGGAAAATGGGTTTTCAGATGGACAATTTTCAGATAAGCGGGGCGAAAATCATGTCCCCATTGTGATACACAATGCGCCTCGTCGATGGCAATCAAATGGATAGGTAGGTTTTTTATGCGCTCTAAAATCCAATCTGATTGCAACCGCTCGGGCGATAAATACAGGAATTTATAATTGCCAAATTCGCAATTGTCCAAAAGCGTAATCATCTCGTCAGACTGGATTCCGCCAGTCAAAGCGATGGCTTTTATGTCGAGTTTTTGCAACCGTTGTACCTGGTCTTTCATCAATGCCACAAGTGGCGAAATCACCAAACAAATTCCGTCCTTCATTAAAGCCGGAACCTGAAAACAAACCGATTTTCCGCCTCCTGTTGGCATCAGTCCAAAAGTATCTTTGCCTTCTAAAACGGAATGGATAATTGCGTCTTGCGGCGACCTGAACGAGTCATGTTTCCAATATTTTTGAAGAATTTGTAATGCCGTTTGCATAAGTTTCAATACTAGCTGCTAGACTAAATTTAGGAGCGTAATAATCTCTTTTGAGATTTTTTTGGTTGCCAAGATAGGAAAGGTAAACTATTTATTGGCCCGAAAATTTCTAAATAATATTAAAGCCATTTATTTGTAAATTCTTTATGACACTGATTTTCCCTGTTCTGAGTCTTAAGTTATATCGCCAATTTTTGTTCCTGTTTTAAAAACAGTGTGCTAATTTACCTAAAGTTATCGGGATTTAGAGCGATTATTTTGGCCTATAGACTTCTTTATTTTTAAAAATCCCAAAACCTGAAACCCAAATCTAAAATCAAAACTGTATATTTGCCTTTATTTTTAAGTTTAGAATGGATAAGGACACTCAAGAATTTTATGATAGATTAAAGGTAGAGTTGGATATGAGCAATACATGGCCAGCCGAATATTTATATAAATTTATCGTGCCAACTGTAAATGATAATGTTATCCGTGTTGAAGAAGCTTTTGATTGTATGGGGGCAGTAATAAAAACAACCCAATCTAAAACAGGAAAATTCACGAGTATATCCGTTGATGTAATCATGAAAGATGCTCA
>JBIILD010000124.1:0-3808 GCA_044232845.1 Flavobacterium sp. | reverse complement strand
AAAGGAACCTCTTCCTCAATCTTAATAATAATATTTCTGTTTCTTTTCTTTAAAAAACGAGCTCCTTGCTCTGATTGTAATTGGTCTAATAAAATCTGGCTTGGGGTTGCATTCACAAAATAGTCTAAATAGGCAGGCGCTTTGCCTTTGTGAATTTTTGAATAATTACTCTTGGTAGCTTGAAGTGTAGGTGATAATTGCACACAATTTACATTCCCAGGTTCAATTTTAGCTTGGAGTAAAAAATACAAAACGCCATTAAATTCTTTGGTAATAAAACCCAAATACCCAATCTCAGGTTGATTAATAATAGGCTGTTGCCAATGGGACACTGAACGCCAATTTGTTTTTACATCAATGCCGTCAATAGAAAAGAATTTACCAGAGTGATGTTTTAAATTATGAGTTTCTTTGGAAAAAGACCATTGGTCTAATTCTTCAAATTTTATTCTGCTTACATTAACATTTATTTTTTTATTTTGAGAAGTAACCCATTTTTTTACTTCCTCAATACTATGGAAAGAACCTTCCAAATGGAGTGCACTTTTAATAAACATAAAGGATTTGTCTAATGTTTGCATAATCAAATTTTGATTTTATTAATCATTTGCCCATTTAAATTGAGGTCTTATATATCCTGGTTCCCTACCCATATATACGCCCAAATCACGAGCTCTATCCACCACTGTGAAAATAAAAATATCATTTTCTATAAAAATGGCTGTTCGTTTATCAACCACAACAAAAAGTGACAATGAATAATTCCCAGATTGAAAAAAATTCTCTGGAAATATACAAGTTAATTTATTCGTGCCTTTTTTGAGTTTAATATTATCCTTACTCGAAAAAGAAAACAACGGTTCTCCTAATTCATTATATAAATGGTAGGTAATATGGTATCGTTCGGGTTCATCGGTAAGTATCTCTATTTCAGAAGTTAACTCCAGTGAATTATTTTCTAGTAAAAGATCTTCATACTTACTTTCTGTACCTTTTATAGCAATCTGATTAAAAATAAACACATCTTTAACAAAAATTTCTTTAAATGATTTGATGTTCGTAATTCCTTTGTTTCCACCACCTAAATACAAACTTACACAGCTGTTTATCTCACCAATGTGTTCTATAATTCCTTTATTCAAAACGATTCCATTGTTGCATAATGATTTCACCGCTGCCATATTATGGCTCACAAATAAAACCGTTCTTCCTTCTCCTTTTGAAACATCTCCCATTTTACCGATGCATTTCTTCTGAAACTCGGCATCACCGACGGCCAAAACCTCATCCACAATAAGAATTTCGGACTCTAAATGAGCTGCCACTGCAAAAGCCAAACGCACATACATTCCTGAGGAATATCGCTTTACAGGAGTGTCAATATAGCGTTCCACGCCAGAAAAATCAACAATTTCATCAAACTTACGAGTAATTTCATGGCGACGCATTCCTAAAATAGAACCATTGAGATAGATATTTTCTCTACCCGTCATTTCAGGATTAAAACCGGTACCCACTTCCAACAAGGAAGCGATGCGACCATTGACTTTAAAACTTCCCGTAGTGGGCTTAGTTACTTTACTCAATAATTTTAGGAGTGTACTTTTTCCTGCTCCATTTCTTCCAATAATACCTACAGCATCGCCTTGTTCTATCTCAAAATTAATATCACGTAACGACCAAACATAATCACTTACTCCTTTAGAAGTTCTGTCATTAGCTTCACCAATTTTAAGATAGGGATCCTCTTTTCCTCTAAATTTACTCCAAAAACGATTTAAATCATGACTCAAAGTTCCTGTTCCTACTTCGCCTAAACGATATTGTTTGGATATGTTTTCTGCCTTAACGGCTAAATTTTTCATAATTAAATAATATATTTTATTCTTAGAATTGTCTTTTGTGAATTAATATAATCGTATGATGTGTGGCAATTAATATTTGTGATTCGAAGCGTATTGCTAAACCGTATCCATAAAACTTTTCTCCACTTTATTGAAAACTAATATTCCAATAAAAACCAAAACACTTATAATTAGAGTACTATGAATCAAACTAGAAGATTCAAAACTTCCTGAACCTAAGTAAGCGTAACGAAAACATTCAAAAATACCGGTTAACGGATTGGCTTCCACAAATCCTTTGTACTTTTCTGGAATAGAAGTTACTGTATAAACAACTGGAGTAGCATACATGAATAACTGAATCCCAAACGTTAAAAGAAAAACAAGGTCTTTATATTTGGTGGTTAATGAGGAGAAAATCATTCCTAAACCCATGGCAAAACCTGCCATTAAAAGCATTAAAAAAGGGGTCATCAAAATCCATAAATTGGGGTGAATACTTTTCTCTACAAAAGTATAATAAATTACCACCGCAATAAATAAAGCAAATTGAACTGCAAATCGCATTAAACCGGACACTACAATTGTCAAAGGCATAATTAATCTTGGGAAATATACCTTACCAAAAACTCCTGAATTGTCTTTGAATACGGTGGCATTTTTAGACAGACATTCCGAAAAATAATTCCAAATGGTAATCCCCGCCAAATAAAAAGGCATGTGAGGTATGCCATCTGTGGACAGTTTGGCAACTTGACCAAACAAAATAACATAAATAAAGGTGGTCAAAATGGGCTGGATAAAAAACCAAATTGGACCTAGAATAGTTTGCTTATAAAAGTTAGTGAAATTTCGCTTGACCAACATGAGTAATAAATCACGATAATGCCATATTTCTTTATAATTCACTGACCAAAGCGAATTCTCTGATTTTATTTCTTCTGTCCAAGTAGTATGGTGACTTTGCATAATAAAAAAATTAATTTAGTTTATAAAACTATGATTTTTTTGAGATTTGTAAATTAAGAAATGAGATTGCTAAAATTTTTCATGTACTTGAAGTTATACAACTTAATCTCTGATTTTTAGTTCCAGTTTATCTTTTACGAAAGCTATTATTTTCTGTACTGCCGCTGCTTCGGTTTCAAATTCAGTTTTTATTATTATATCTGGATTTAAAGGATTTTCGTAGGGAGAATCAATTCCTGTGAAATTTTTAATCTCTCCAGCCCTGGCTCTTTTATACAAGCCTTTTATATCCCTTCGCTCGCATTCTTCAAGGGATGTATCCACAAATATTTCTATAAAATCTTCTTTTCCTACTATATCCCGAACCAATTTTCTATCAATTTCTAATGGGGACACGAATGAAGCGATGGTTACTATACCTGAATCAACAAAAATCTTGGCGATTTCTCCAATACGTCTTAAATTTTCTTGTCTATCTTCTGCAGTAAAACTAAGTCCTTTGTTGATACCTCCTCGAATATTATCCCCATCCAAAGTATAGGTTTGAAAATGATTTTCATACAAGGTTTCTTCAAGCTTATTCGCAATGGTAGATTTACCTGATCCTGAAAGACCTGTAAACCATATCACAAAAGAAGAATGATTGTTTCTTTTATTTCGCATCGATCGTGTGATTGAAAAATGCTCTTCGAAAATAGTACTCATAAACTTATTTTTTCAGCTCTTGACAAACCAAATCTTGATTTATACCAAACTCGTTCGTGTAGATAATATAAAATGATTTTTGTGACCACCTCAAAACTAGCAATTTTGAACCCAATCAATGGATTCCCAGAAATTAACCATGCCAAAAACATCGTGTCTAACGAACCAAAAAATCGCCAAGAAATAGATTTGGCTAAATGGCGTTTGTGACTCTCCAATACCCTTCCGTCTTTAGATAAATTAAGATTGAACCATACTCTCTCGTGAAAATAATATAAAATCAATTTTGT
>JBIILD010000123.1:0-3826 GCA_044232845.1 Flavobacterium sp. | reverse complement strand
GTTTTGGATTACGTTTTTATCCAATACAAATCATAAATAGTTCTAATTTTCTATCTAAACTTATAAACATTCTATGTTAATTTAACGTTAACTGATTATCAAGTATTTGTAAAATCCTATTAACATAGCTTTTATTCAAATAATTTTAGGCATCTGTTTTTAAAATTTTATTTTATTGGGAATAGAGATTATTAAATCCAGGGAGCTAATCTTTTAATGGAATATAATAAAAAACAAACAATTCTTTACCTAAATTTGCCTAACAAAAATCCAAAAAACAACATGAAAATATCTATAGGGAATGATCACGCAGGACCAGAGTATAAAAAAGCGATAGTTCAATTTTTAGAATTAAAAGGCCATCAAGTCACTAATTATGGAACTGACACTGCTGAAAGTGTTGATTATCCTGATTTTGGTCATGCTGTTGCTAAAGATGTGTCTGAAGGAAAAGCTGATTTTGGAATTGTAATTTGTGGTTCAGGGAATGGAATTGCCATGACTGTAAACAAATACCCAAAAGTTCGTGCGGGCCTATGTTGGATGAAAGAAATCGCTATCTTGACACGACAACACAACAACGCTAATATTATGAGTATTCCAGCGCGTTATACTTCAATTCCACAAGCTATAGAAATGGTAGATGCTTTCCTGACCACCGAATTCGAAGGAGGAAGACATCAAACACGAGTGGATAAAATTAGTTGTTAATCGACGGAATATGATTTTATAAAATAATGACCAACATACAATTCATCTCCAAAACCGTTGCCACTGCCACCATAAACATTCAAAACACGGTTCAATTATTACAGGAAGATTGCACGATTCCCTTTATTTCTAGGTATCGGAAAGATAAAACAGGGAATCTCGACGAAGTTCAAATAGAACAAATTGCCAAACTTCAAAAAGATTACGATGTCATCGTAAAAAGAAAAGAATCGATTTTAAAATCGATTGAAGAGCAAAACGCACTAACACCAGATTTGGAAAAAAAAATCCAACAAAGTTTCGATTTACAGGAATTGGAAGATTTTTATTTACCATTTAAAAAGAAGAAAAAAACGCGTGCCGATGTTGCTCGTGAAAATGGATTGGAACCGTTGGCCAAAATCATTATAGCTCAAAACAATGAGGATGTCGATTTTATCGCTTCGAAATATTTAAACGAAAATGTGGTTAACGAAGATCTTGCTTTGCAAGGCGCACGAGATATTATTGCCGAATGGATTAACGAAAACATATATGTCCGTAAACAACTGCGCAGACTTTTTCAACGGAAAGCAATCATTACGACCAAAGTGGTAAAATCCAAAAAAGACGAACAAGACGCCCAAAAGTTCAACCAATATTTCGATTGGTCAGAACCATTGACCAAAGCCCCTTCACACCGATTGTTGGCAATGCTTCGTGCAGAAAACGAAGGTTTTATCAAGTTTAAAGTAGAAGTTGATATAGACGAAGCCTATGATATTATTGACCAATTGGTTTTAAAAGCTCAAAATGCTACCACGCCACACCTACAATTAGCCATTGAAGACAGTTATAAAAGATTGCTAAATCCCGCCATTTCAAACGAAGCTTTGCAAGAAGCAAAAGTAAAGGCAGATGCCAATTCCATTCAAGTTTTTGCCAATAATTTAGGTCAATTATTGTTGGCACCCCCTTTAGGAGAAAAACGTATTTTGGCAATCGATCCTGGATTTCGTTCCGGTTGCAAAGTAGTTTGCCTAGATGAAAAAGGCGATTTGCTCTACAACGAAACTATTTATCCTCATGCGCCACAGAATGAAACCGCCATGGCGATGAAAAAAATACGTTCGATGGTGAATGCGTATCAAATTGATGCCATTTCCATTGGAAACGGAACGGCTTCACGAGAAACGGAATTCTTTATCAAGAAAATTGCCTTCGACAAACCGGTTCAGGTTTTTATAGTATCTGAGGCTGGGGCTTCGGTGTACTCCGCTTCGAAAATTGCGAGAGAGGAATTCCCCAATTATGATGTGACGGTTCGCGGTTCAGTTTCCATAGGAAGACGACTTTCTGATCCCCTAGCCGAATTGGTTAAAATTGATCCGAAAGCCATTGGCGTAGGCCAATACCAGCACGATGTAGATCAAACAAAATTAAAAGAAGAATTGGATAATACGGTTATTCGTTGCGTGAATTCTGTAGGAATAAACATCAACACAGCGAGCAAACATTTATTGAGTTATGTGAGTGGAATAGGGGAGAAGTTGGCCGAAAACATAGTACAATATCGCTCGGAAAACGGTCCTTTTGAAGACCGAAAACAACTCAAAAAAGTACCAAGATTGGGTGACAAAGCCTATCAACAAGGCGTTGCTTTTATCCGTATTTCGAATGCCAAAAATCCGTTAGATAATTCTGCAGTTCATCCGGAAGCTTATGCTGTCGTCGAGAAAATGGCCAAAGATTTGAAGCTTTCGGTCAATGATTTGATAGCCAATAAGGAAAAAACAGCCTTAATCAAACCAGAAAATTATGTTACTCATGAAATAGGAATATTGGGTTTGAAAGACATCATTAAAGAACTCGAAAAACCAGGATTGGATCCCAGAAAATCAGCCAAAGTTTTCGAATTTGACCCCAATGTAAAAACCATAAAAGATCTTCGAACCGGAATGGTTTTACCCGGAATTGTTAACAATATTACCAATTTTGGTTGCTTTGTAGATATTGGTTTGAAAGAAAGTGGCTTGGTTCACATTTCCCAACTCAAAGCTGGTTTTGTCAGCGACGTGAACGAAGTGGTCAAACTGCACCAACATGTTCAGGTGAAAATCACTGAGGTTGATGAGGATCGAAAACGGATTCAATTAACTATGGTTTTATAAAAAAAGGCTTTAGTAAAATTTTAATGGAACGAGTTCTAGATTTTCAAAATAGAACATTAGGTTTATTTTAAATCTCTCAAAATTTATGGCGGCTGCATCTAAACCATACGAAACTTACTAATAGGTAAAACTGTTTCATAATGTATGTGTTATTTTTTATAAATTTAATTGTTTCGCTAGTAATACCATTGCTTGGTTCCTAAGGACAGGTCTGCAAAATTGAGGTAACGCATAGCGCTGAGCGCATAACTATTAACCTCACTTGTTGTAGAGCTTACAACCAGATTTCCTGAAGAAAAGGTGATTTTTTTAACATTTGCTAAGGAATAGGTAGTCTGGTTTGAATTCGTCCTAACATACATGTTTTGCCCCTGTACCCCTTCTAATAAAAACAGGCAAACAAAACTAAATAAAAGTGTCATCGTCTTTTTCAAACTATTGTTTTTTAACGAATTCTTGGATTAAAACACAACCCTAAGCAATTAATCTAAATTGTAAACAGGATTTCAACCCAAATGATAAAACTTGATAACTTTCTGCTATATTTGCCTGATGCAGTTTTCAGAAATTTTAGGACAGGAGCATATCAAAAATCACTTGACGCGAAGTGCCGATTTGGGCAGAATTCCTCATGCGCAATTGTTTGTAGGCCCTGAAGGAAGCGGCACTTTACCCATGGCGATTGCTTATGCCCAATATATTTTGTGTGGGAACCAAAACGGCGAAAATTTGGGTACCAACGAAAGTTGCAATCTTAAATTCCAAAAAATTTCGCATCCTGATTTGCATTTTGTTTATCCTACGGTAAGTACCGAGGATGTGAAAACAAAACCCAAAAGCATTGATTTCATTGCCGATTGGAGACAATTTATTACTCAAAATCCTTACGGCAGTTTATTCGATTGGTATTCCGTTTTGGATGTTAAAAATAAACAAGGATTTATCCGCGTGGAGGATGCAGGAGA
>JBIILD010000037.1:0-13717 GCA_044232845.1 Flavobacterium sp. | reverse complement strand
GCACGCTTTTTTCGGGTATTTGCCATTTTTCCTTGCACTTGGTTTTTCAAATATAACTCTTTTGCCATAAAGACAAAGAAAACAGGGTTTTTCAGCAGACCCTAAGTAGTAAGTGAAATAGAATGTCTTATTTTAAATAGTTTTTCACTGTTTAGAGACTTTTGACTTTACGACATTAAAACTTTAGACTTACTTATATATCATAATGCTTCTTTTGAGGTTTCGATTTTGAAACTTTCGACTTACTGTGTTGGTTATTTCGTTTACTGACGCTCTTAACAACTGTTTTTTTGTCGAGTCACCTCACATAAATCCTTAAATTTACAATCTCAAATTTTTAAATTCATTTACATATTCATAATCAAGATATGATTCATTTATGTTTGCTTCGAGGCATCAACGTTTCCGGTCATCACATGATAAAAATGGAGTCGTTAAGAACTACATTGGAATCTGTCGGTTTCAAAAACGTTGAAACCTACATTCAATCTGGAAATGTTTTTGTAGATACAGAAGAAGAAAGTCCAGCCAAAGTTGGATTTCTAGTCAAGCAGGAGATTTTCAAAACTTTTGGTTTTGATGTGCCAGTAGTGGTGATTGGACAACAGGATTTAGAAGCGTGCATTAAAAACAACCCTTTTTTAAGGGAAGCTGCTGTTGATTTAAAAAAATTATATGTTGCCTTTGTTTCAAAAGAGTTGAGAAACGAAAATAGCAATGATTTAAAAATTAGCCAATTTAAACCCGATCAAGCACATATAGATGCCACTAGGATATATATAAAATATGCTGTGGGAGCCGGAAAAACAAGGTTAGATCAGAAATATATCGAGAAAAAGTTACATCTAACGGCAACAATACGAAATTGGAATACTGTGATCCAATTATTGACGATGTATAAAGAAAAATAGATAATGAAATATCTTTTGCTTTTAATCTCTTCATTTACTTTTGGCCAACAAACCCAATTTGTCGATTTCAAATCGGTTTTTGGGAAAATTAACATTGACCCTGAAACGAAAACAATTTATGGGAATGTAACGTATGAATTTCAGGTTTTAAAGCCTATTGACACCTTAAAAATTGATGCACAAAACATGATAATTTCCGATTTGAAACTGAACGGAAAAATCATTAATTATTTCAATACAAATAAGCAGTTGCAGCTACTTTTTCCGTTCAAAAAAGGAAAAAATAAATTAATTTTTAACTATTCGGCAACACCATCACAAGCGCTATATTTTGTGGGTTCTGAAGCAGATAACAATTTGCAAATTTGGACACAAGGTCAAGGGAAATACACTAGTAATTGGTTCCCGAGTTTTGACGATGTAAAAGAAAAAATGGTGTTTAATTTGGAGGTGGCTTTTGATAAAAAGTATCAGGTTGTTTCAAATGGCAAATTATTCAACATTTGCAGCAATGGGGATTTAAAAAAGTGGCACTATCGGATGCAGAAGGCAATGAGTTCCTATTTACTGATGCTTGCTATTGGAAAATTTTACAAGAAAATAGAATTTTCAAATTCAGGAATCCCCTTAGAAATGTATTGCCAGCCAAAAGACACTTCTAAGAACGAACCAACATACAGGTATTCCAAACTAATTTTTGATTTTTTAGAAAGTCAAATAGGGGTGAAGTATCCTTGGAAAATTTACAAACAAATTCCCGTTCGGGATTTCCTTTACGCTGGAATGGAAAATACCTCTGCCACCACATTTTCAAGTCATTTCATAGTGGATTCCATTGGTTATGAAGATCGAAATTACACGAATGTCAATGCTCATGAATTGGCGCATCAATGGTTTGGTGATTTGGTGACTGCCGAAAGTGGAAAACACCATTGGCTTCAGGAAGGATTCGCTACCTATTATGCCTTGCTAGCCGAAAAGAAAATCTATGGGGACGATTACTTTTATTCAAAATTATATGAGTATGCCCAACAACTCCAGCAGGCCTCGAAAACAGACACAATTCCTATCTTGAATGCTAAAGCCAGTTCTTTGAGTTTTTACCAAAAAGGAGCGTGGTCCTTACACGTTTTGCATGAAGGAATTGGAGACAAAGTCTTTAAAAAAGCGGTACAAAATTATTTAAAAAATCACTCATTTCAGACGGTAAACACTGAGGATTTCTTTAAAGAAATAAAGAAATTATCCAATTTTGATTTGGAAAATTTCAGCAAAGTATGGCTTGAACAATCTGATTTTAATATTGAAACAGCCAACGAGTTATTGTTGAAAAACAAAAACATAAAATTACTGTTTGAAATCGAAAAATTTAAAAGAATAGCCCTGTCGGAAAAAGCAGAACGTTTTCAAGAAATTCTACAATCGAAAGCCTATTTTTTGCCCAAGGAAGCTATCGTTTACCAATTGATAAATGAAAACTTTGAGGATAAAAAAAAATTGTTAGCGGTAGCTTTGAATACTAATTCTATTCAAGTTCGACAAGCAGTAGCCTCTACTTTGACTAAAATTCCAGAGGAATTCAGAATCCAGTATGAAAGTCTTTTGGACGACAAGTCCTATCAAACGCAAGAAATAGCCTTGTATAATTTATGGAATAATTTCCCCGAGTACCGCTTTCAATATTTGAATCAATCGAAAGACTGGATAGGATTTAATGATTACAACTTGAGGATTTTATGGCTCTCTTTAGCTATAGAAACACCTCATTATATTAAAAATAAAGAGGAAGCTATTCAGGAGTTAATCGGTTATTCTTCGACTAATTTTGAAACGGCTATAAGGAAAAATGCACTGGAAAAACTGATTGAATTTAATTTTACCATGGACGTGGTTTTGAAAAATTTGATAAATGCAACCACGCATCATTTGTGGCAATTTTCAAAATTCGGCAGGGATAACATCAGGACTTTACTTAAAAATCAAGAAACGAGAATTTCCTTTGAAAGAATTTTACCTGATTTGAACGAAAAAGAGCAATTTCAACTGAATCGGTTGTTGAGAGAATAATGAGTTACCACAATTGTTGCACTTCATTTCTGATGAAAATCAACGCAGCACCACTAGGAGATTGCTTTTCTGTTAATTCCTTCAATACAGCTTCTCTCAATTGATTGGCGTCACTTATTTTTTCGTTTTTTGTAGCTAAAAGAATCAATTGGATTGTCGCATTTTTAGTAGTGGTAATTGTTGACCAACATTCGTCTGAAATATAAATTTGTTGTGCCAAATTATGTTCGTATTCTTGCTCAATTTGAGCAATTACAAAGTTGGCATAGTCATTTTTATCATCTGATATGGGAGAGATTCTTACTAATAATTGACTTGGATTGATGCGTTCTAAAAACAAGGTCATGCGCTCATAGGCCTGCAATCGAAAAGATAAAATATCGGATTTGGATTGCTTTTGTAGCAAATTGTTTCTTTTACTCTTTTCGTTGATTGAATATAATTCAATGAAATGATAGAGTACAAATCCCATTATAAGTGTGGGCAAGGTATAACTTACTAATTCTATTATTCGAGTTGAGTCCATTTAAGATTTTATTATTTTATAAACTGAATGCAAATTAACGAATAAACCAATAAACTTAAAAGTTACATTTGGTTAAATATTATAGGACATGGAATCCTATATTGGTATTGTCTTTTTTTTTTTGATGGAATCATTATTACCATCATCGGCGTAAGTAGCCTAATTCTTCCTTTTTTTCATCACAGGGATATTAAAAACAGCAGCTTTTAGTGGTATTACCGTTGCACTATCATGGATTTAAATGTGCGTTAGAAGCGAATCAATATTCTAATTTTTAGTTGTAAGTGAAATAAAATGTCGTATTTTAAAAATATGATATTTATTGTAACTGTCTGATTTTAAATAGTTTTTAACTAAATAGAGGCTTTTGACTTTACGACATTCAAACTTTCGACTTACTTAAAACTAATTTTTAAAGTTTTCTATTTCCTTTATCCACTATTTTTAACCCTTGATTCGCACAATTTAATTTCAATAGTACGTTGAGCAATTAAAACCATTTTCTTGTAAAAAGTTTAAGTAAAGTTCTTGGATTGAAGGTGATTATAAAACGTATTTTTTCAGAATATTTTTTCTGTGTAATCTCCCACCCATTATTGGAATAAAAAGGAAAAAACAATTCAAAGTAATTGGTTGCTAAGTTGAGTCGAATACCGCTATCATAAACAAATTTTTCTTTTTGGGAGTTGTTTTTTATTAACCCTAAATCGCCATAAACTTCGACCCAATTCCAAATGGAACAACTAGCATTAAAGGCTGTAATCCATTGGTTTGCATAGGGATTGTCCAGTTTTGATTTAAAGCCGCCTTCAGACATAATAAATTGTTGGCTGAATAAACCGGCGCTTTCAGACCTTCCGAAATAATTGTAATCAAAAAGATAATCGGTAGGTCGGTCTAATGCAAAACTAAAAAAATCGGAAGTGGTTTTCTTGTATAAGAAACTTCCCAAATATAATCGAAAATTTACTTGACGGTTATTTTTAAGTAGTTTTCTGTATTCCATTTCTGCGGAGGCTTTACCAAATTTATTGCCTACTTGTATATCAGTTACAAAATTAACGTGGTTCACGACTTCTGTCCTTGTGTTGTAGTATTTTAAATTAAAAATAGAATAATTTTCATCTGTATTATCCAGGACAATATCACTTTTTTCACGGTCAACCATTACATGTCGAATAACGAACAGCTGCTTTCGATTATCTCTAAAATTTTCTTGCCGAATATGCATTTGAATCATAGGATTTAATTTCAAATAGGAAGCATCTGGCGCATAATGAAAATAGGAACTACTCGCTGAATAGCGTATGTTATATAAATTGTTGTTTCTGTAATTTTGATTTAATGCAAATGAAGCAGCACCAATTATTGAATTTGATTTTGTGGCGTAAGCTGGATTTAGCTCAAATATAAAAGGTTTGTCTAAAATAGTATTATTGTGAAGTCTAATTCCAGGTGAAAAACCATCATAAAAATTATAACCCAAAGTAGGAACGTATAAGATTTGATTGTAATAAGGATCTTCTAAATCTTTCATGAAGACAAACTTCATGGGTCTGTTGTTGGGAAAAAATCCTTCTAGTTTCTTCCAGTTATTGCGTAAATTATATTCAGGAACTTCATTTTCATAGTTCAATACAATTTTATCGGCATCTTTTCTTTCAAATGAAAAAATACTATCAGGATTTTTAGTATTTAACCATTTTTTGAAGACTATGTTTCCTTTGTTTAATCCGTAGGCAGAAATTGGTACATTGGTGCGATTTTTATTTTTTAAGGAAAAATAAATGCTGTCTTCTGTTTTGTATACTTTTAAAAATTTGTAATCTATTAACTCACGCGAGTCAATAATTGTTTTGAAAAACCAATTGATGTCTTTGTTTGCATTGGTTTTTAATAAATTTTCAAAATCAGTCCTGCTGGTTTGCCTTTCCTTGTTTTGTTTATAGAATTCACTGATGCTTTTGTTTACCGAATTATCACCAAGAAAATCGGATAAAAATTTAAAACTTAAACCAGCTCGATATTTACTCGCTATTTGCTCGTTGAATTTTATTAAGGTATTTTTAGGATTTCCAAGAGGTTGATCAAGGTTTTTCCGAGCCATTAGCGTATAAAAATAATTGTATTGCTCGTTAAATCCCAAATGGGTTATTTTATAACTTTTTAGTAAACGAATATTGGAAATCCAACCCAACATCTTGCTCTCCGGGTAGTTTTCGTCAATATATTTCATCATGGTATGTATTTGTATTCCATCATAGATCCAATTGTCTTTTCGGGGATCCAACTTCAAACTATTTTTGAGATAATTGTTCAGGTACGTTTTTAAAAATTTAATTTCAAAAATAAATTCATCCGAAAACGGACTGATAAATGAAGGTAATTGGTTTAGACCATAAAAGGGATTTCGCTCATAATCGGCTTGTGAAACAGTTATTTTTTCATAGGGATATTTGCCAATTAAATCGTTGGTAAAATTCACAACCCGATCTACTATGATTGCTTTTTGAATATCATCTAATTTGCTATCTTTGATATTGGTGACAACTTCGATTGAGCCGTTTTTGTAACTATAAAAACTGGATTTAGACTCTAAGAAAAGGCTGAAATCGGTTCTGTTTTTTCCGGATAATTCATGAATATAATAATCTTCTGTTTGAGATTTTTTGACTGTATTTAAATCAGACGTCACTTCCAAATTTTTAGGAATCTTCAGTTCAATATCAAAATTACAAATCCCATTGGCAATATCATCCAGATTGTTGTTATTATAAGTAATAAAAGCATGGTTTTCATAGCGAGAAGGCGTAAGAAACCAGTTTTTAAGGTTTATTTTGTTATTTTCGCCATAGCCATACTTAGTAAATTTATTGTTTGGAATCTTTACAATATAGGATAGTTGTATAGTTATTTTTTCATTTGGGGCTAATTTTCTTTTCAAATCTACGACTATCAAATCAGGATTCTTTTCGGTTCTTTTCCAGACAAAAGGAAATTTATCGGTGTCTGTTATACTTAAAATCGTGGTGCTTCCAAACTCATCCGCTCTGGCTAAATGAAAGCCCCTGTAAAATTCGTCAGAAAATCTTTTCGCAAGAGGTGTTGTTTTTGAGGAATACGCATTGTTCCAATCATTCAAAACTAAAGAGGTCAATGTGTCTTGTGACGGATTAAAAAAAATAATTTCTTGTTGGACTACAAGCGTTTTTTTTGTAGTATTTAGTTCAGCTACAAGATGGGAATTGTTTTGTCCATATTGTTTCAATGAAGTAAATAAAACGAAGAGGTAAACGATATTTTTATAGGATGATTTCAATAGTTTGAGAATGGATTATTAGTCTAATCGTACTTTACAAGTATAGTAAAAAAGGGTCTAAAAATTAGGGGTTAGGTCGTATTTTTTATAGAATTTATCCAATACATCTAGCACTTCGTCTTCGGTATCCACAATTTTATACAAATCTAAATCTTCTAAATGTACCGTTTGTTGTTTTTCTACCAAAACGGTTCGGATCCACTCGATTAATCCCGACCAAAAAGCAGTCCCAACCAATATGATTGGAAATTTTCCAATTTTTTTTGTCTGTATCAAAGTCAATGCTTCAAACAATTCATCCATTGTCCCAAAGCCCCCAGGCATCACTACAAATCCTTGTGAATATTTGACAAACATTACTTTTCTGACAAAGAAGTAATCGAAATTCAGGTTTTTATCACCATCAATATAGGGGTTAAAATGCTGTTCAAAAGGCAATGCGATATTCAGCCCCACCGAAGTTCCTCCGCCAAGTTGTGCGCCTTTATTACTCGCTTCCATAATACCAGGTCCCCCGCCAGTAATGACACCATAACCAGCTTTGCTTATTTTATAAGCAATTTTTTCGGCTAATAAATAATATTTATCTTCGGGTTTTGTCCGTGCTGATCCAAATATAGAAACACAAGGTCCAATTCTTCCCATATTTTCATAGCCGTTTACAAACTCGGACATAATCTTAAAAATCGCCCAACTGTCGTTCGTCCGTATCTCGTTCCAGGTCTTTCGTTTAAATTTATCCTGAATTACTTTTTCTTCGTCATTATCAAAATCTTGTAATTTCATTTTTTGTATTTTTTTCTAAGATAACTCTTTTTTCAAAAATTGAGCCGTAAAGCTTTTCTTATTTTTGGCAACTTCTTCGGGTGTTCCCTTGGCAACCACTTCTCCGCCTCCTTTTCCGCCTTCGGGGCCAATGTCTATGATGTAATCGGCTAGTTTAATCACGTCCATATTGTGTTCTATAATCAAAATGGTGTTGCCTTTATCAACGAGTTTATTAATCACTTCCATCAACACCCGAATGTCCTCAAAATGCAGACCTGTTGTAGGTTCATCTAGGATATAAAATGTATTTCCGGTATCTTTTTTCGATAATTCTCCTGCTAATTTAATACGTTGCGCTTCGCCACCCGAAAGAGTTGTGCTTTGTTGGCCTAGCGTAATATAGCCTAAACCAACATCCTGGATCGTTTTTACTTTTCGGTAAATCTTTGGAATATTTTCGAAGAAAGGAACAGCTTCATCCACCGTCATATTCAATACATCCGAAATGGATTTTCCTTTGTACCGAATTTCCAACGTTTCTCTGTTAAAACGCTTTCCTTGGCAGGTTTCACATTCTACATAAACATCCGGCAAGAAGTTCATTTCTATCGTTCTTACACCCGATCCTTCGCAGGTTTCGCATCGTCCTCCTTTTACATTAAAACTAAAACGTCCGGCTTTATACCCCCGAATCATACTTTCGGAAGTCATCGTAAACAGGTTTCTAATTTCTGTGAAAACCTCGGTGTATGTTGCCGGATTCGATCGTGGTGTTCTCCCAATTGGACTTTGGTCAATATCAATCACTTTGTCGATATGTTCCAAACCTTCGATTTTTTTGTAGGGTTTCGGTTTTTTGACACCGTTAAAATAATAAGCGTTCAAAATAGGGTAGAGGGTTTCATTTATCAAGGTCGATTTTCCGCTTCCCGAAACTCCTGTCACGCAAATCATTTTGCCCAAAGGTAATTCTATCGATATATTTTTAAGGTTGTTTCCGGTCGCTCCAGTCAGTTTTAGGAAATTTCCATTGCCTTCCCGACGTTTTTTGGGAACCTCAATTTCCATTTCGCCGTTCAAGTAGGAAGCCGTCAAAGTGTGGTCTTTCAAAATTTCGTCAGGCGTTCCCTTGCTGATGATTTCACCACCGTGTTTTCCCGCTTTTGGACCAATATCAATCACGTAATCGGCACGTAGAATCATATCTTTATCGTGTTCCACCACAATAACCGAGTTGCCAATATCGCGCAATTGTTCCAAGGAATGGATCAATTTGTCGTTGTCCCTTTGGTGTAAACCAATACTCGGTTCATCCAGAATATACAAAACGCCCACCAACTGCGAACCAATTTGGGTCGCCAATCGAATGCGTTGTGCTTCACCACCAGAAAGTGATTTGGAACTTCGGCTTAAAGCCAGATAATCTAAACCTACGTTCATCAAAAAGCTCAATCGATCTTTGATTTCTTTGATTACTTCTGTGGCAATTGTCTTTTGTTTATTAGATAAATGGGTGTTCAAATTCAAAAACCAAGCTGTAACATCCGAAATATCCATATTGCATAATTCGGTGATGTTTTTTTCGTTGATTTTGAAAAACAAGGCTTCTTTTTTTAATCTAGAACCTTTACAAACTGGACAATTTACTTCGTCCATAAATTCCTTTGCCCAACGGCGTATTGTTGTAGAACCACTTTCGTCGTGTTGGTTTTTGATGAAATGCGAAATCCCTTCAAACTCAATTTTGTATTCTTTGGTCACACCCAAAACTTTCGATTCGACCGAGAATTTTTCCTTGCCACCATTCAAGATCATTTCCATCGCTTCTTCGGAAATGGTAGAAATGGGATCGGTCAATTTGAAACCGTATTTTTCGCCAATGATTTCCAGTTGTTTGAACATCCAACTGCTTTTGTATTCGCCCAAAGGCACAAAACCACCTTTATTTATCGATAATTTTGGATTGGGAATAATCTTTTTGATATTGATTTCGTTTACCGTTCCCAAACCTTTGCAATTATCGCAAGCCCCTTTTGGTGAGTTGAACGAAAATAAATTCGGTTCTGGATTTTGATAGGAAATCCCGGTTGTCGGACACATTAAATTCCGACTAAAAAAACGAATTTCATTCGTGTCTTGGTCTAAAATCATCAGTACATTTTCGCCGTGATACATTGCCGTAGCAATGCTTTCGGATAATCGTTTCAAATTAGCGTCGTAAGCTCCCCCTTCGGGGGCGGGGGGGGCTATCTCCATTCTATCAATCACGATTTCAATGTCGTGGGTTTTATAGCGGTCGAGTTTCATGCCCGTTGTGATGTCTTTGATGTCGCCGTTAATGCGAACTTTCAAAAATCCTTGTTTGGCAATTTGTTGGAATAATTCGGCATAATGTCCTTTTCTGGCGCGAATAATGGGTGCCAGAATATTGATGCGTTTTCCAACAAAATCTTGGGTAATTAACTCCTTGATTTGCTCATCGTCATAGGAAACCATTTTCTCGCCCGTATTATAGCTATAGGCATCGGCGGCACGTGCATAAAGCAAACGAAGGAAATCATAAATCTCTGTAATCGTTCCAACGGTGGAGCGTGGGCTCTTGGAGGTAGTTTTTTGTTCGATTGCAATAACGGGAGAAAGTCCATCAATTTTATCGACATCGGGACGTTCCAATCCACCCAAAAATTGCCTGGCGTAAGCCGAAAAAGTTTCCACGTAACGGCGTTGTCCTTCGGCATAAATCGTGTCGAAAGCTAAGGACGATTTCCCGGAACCCGAAAGTCCCGTAATCACAACCAGTTTTTCCCGAGGAATTCGGACATCTATGTTTTTCAGATTGTGTACTCGCGCACCCAATACTTCAATGTTGTTATCGTTTTCTAGCATAAATTTTTTGTCAACTCCGAATTGTCGGAAGTATAATTACGTCTGGTTTTGCTTTTACAATTTCTCTTTCAAATACTTCCCAGTAACCGATTTTTTGTTTTTTATGATTTCCTCGGGAGGTCCTTCAGCAAGTAATTGCCCTCCATTTTCTCCCCCTTCGGGACCTAAATCAATAATCCAGTCGGCACATTTTATGAGGTCGAGATTGTGTTCAATCACCAATATCGAATGACCTTTGTCAATTAAAGCGTCAAACGAAGCCAATAGTTTCTTGATGTCGTGAAAATGCAATCCCGTTGTGGGTTCGTCAAACACAAAAAGGGCTTTTTCTTTAGTTGCCCCTTTAACCAAGAACGAAGCCAGTTTGATACGTTGTGCCTCGCCACCAGAAAGGGTAGAGGAGGATTGTCCCAATTGCACATAACCTAAACCCACATCTTGTAAGGGTTGTAGTTTTTGTGTGATTTTATTTTGTTTATTGGCAGCAAAAAAAGCAATCGCATCATCGATGGTCATGGTTAGAATGTCATGAATGTTCTTGCCGTCGAAGGTAACTTCCAGCACTTCTTTTTTGAATCGTTTGCCATTGCAGGTTTCGCAATGCAATTGGACATCGGCCATAAAAACCATTTCAACATTTATGGTGCCTTCGCCTTTACAGGTTTCGCATCTGCCACCATCGACGTTAAAAGAAAAATGCTTGGCTTGATACCCTCGAATTTTAGATAGTTTTTCTTTGGCAAACAATTCCCGAATATCATCATACGCCTTGATATATGTCACGGGATTCGAACGGGAACTTCGCCCAATCGGATTTTGATCCACGTATTCTATGTGTTGAATCTTGTGGTAATAGCCACGCATTTCGGAAAAATGTCCCGCTTTTTCGCCAATGCCATCCAGCTTTTTCTGCATTGCTGGAAACAGGATTTTCTTGACCAAGGTGCTTTTTCCACTTCCCGAAACACCAGTGATTACCGTCAAACATTCCAAAGGAAATTTGACGTCTATGTTTTGTAAATTGTTCTCTCTTGCTCCCAGAATTTCAATGTAATTGTTCCATTTTCTGCGGATTCGAGGTGTTTTAATTTCTAATTCTCCGTTGAGGTATTTTGCCGTCAAGGAAGTCGATTTTAAAATTTCATTGAAAGTTCCCTGAGCGACTAATTCGCCACCAAAAGTTCCCGCTTCGGGACCAATATCGATAATCATGTCGGCAGCTTTCATGATGTCCTCATCGTGTTCCACCACGATAACGGTGTTGCCTAGATCACGTAAAGACTGCAATACGTTGATTAAACGTTCGGTGTCTTTTGGATGTAAACCAATGCTTGGCTCGTCCAAAATATACATTGAACCCACCAAACTGCTTCCCAGCGAAGTCGCTAAATTAATTCGTTGCGATTCGCCACCCGAAAGGGTCGCCGAGTTTCTGTTTAGAGTCAAATAATCCAAACCCACTTCGGTCAAAAACGACAGTCGATTGTTGATTTCCATTAACAATCGTTTGGCAATTTGTTTTTCGTACACATCTAAATCGATTTTTTCGAAAAAAGTAACCAAATGCTTAATAGGCAAATCTACTAAATCCGATACGGTTTTCGAATTAATTTTCACGTAAGAAGCTTCGATTCGCAGACGCTTTCCTTTGCAGGAATGGCATTTGGTTTTGCCTCGATAACGCGAAAGCATTACCCGATTTTGGATTTTGTAATTCTTGTCTTCCAATTCCTTGAAGAACGCATTCAAACCTTGAAAATAGCTGTTTCCTGTCCAAACCAACTCCTTTTGCGTTTCCGAAAGTTCAAAATAGGGCTTGTGAATGGGGAAATCAAACTTATAGGCGTTGTTGACCAATTCATCCCGAAACCAGCCCATACTTTCGCCACGCCAAGGGTAAATGGCATTTTCAAAAACGGATAGGGAAGTGTTGGGAATCACCAATTCCTCGTCGATTCCTATAATATTTCCATAGCCTTCACAAGCGGGACATGCCCCATAAGGATTATTGAAACTGAACAAATGAACGTTTGGTTCCAAGAAAGTAATACCGTCCAGTTCGAAATTATTACTGTACGAAAAACGTTTGAGCGTATTCAATTCTTGCAAATAGCAAATTCCTTTTCCTTCATAAAAAGCAGTTTGCACGGCATCGGCAAGGCGGTTGTAAAATTCCTCTTCTCCCGAAGTTTCGGGATTGACTACAATTCTGTCTATGATGAGAAGAATGTCTTTGTTGTCTAATGTATGTCCGTCAATTTCATCTAAACGAATGGTTTCGTTATTGACCAATATTCTGGAGAACCCTTGATTGAGAAGTGCTTTTAACTTGTCTTCCAAAGCTCGACCGTTTTCTAAATGAATAGGCGCTAGGAGTAACCATTTACTGTCGATTTCAATTTTTTTCACATCGGAAATAACATCCGAGACCGTATTTTTTTTAACTTCTTGTCCCGAAATTGGTGAAAAAGTTCTGCCAATTCGGGCAAACAATAATTTGATATAATCGTAAATTTCGGTTGAAGTTCCCACGGTGGAACGTGCATTGGTTGTATTTACTTTTTGTTCAATAGCTATTGCTGGCGCAATTCCTTTAATATATTCCACTTTTGGTTTGTCCAATCTTCCTAGGAATTGGCGCGCATAGGAGGATAAACTTTCCACATAGCGGCGTTGCCCTTCGGCATACAAAGTGTCGAAAGCCAGGCTTGATTTCCCCGAACCTGAAAGTCCGGTAATTACCACTAATTTATTCCTCGGAATCGCTACATCCACATTTTTTAAATTGTGAACTTGGGCTCCTTTAATGATAATGTTTTTTTTTGGATCGAGTGTAGAAAGGTCGAATGGCATACAAAAACTGAATTTTCACAAAAGTAATCAATTTTGAAATGAGAATTGGTATTGGACGAATCACAAATATTTAGAGATTGAATTGGTTTTTAAATTTTCAGGGCACTAAAAATCAATAATTTTACATTTATTGAATAGGTTTTCTCATAATGAAATCTGATTTAGGTTAATTTTATTCTTTTTTATTTGGTTGTTTGGATAAAATATAGTTAAATTTGAAAATTAATTATAAATACAAATCCATTAGCCTATTACATAGCACTACTTTTTAGAGAAATCGCTCCAAATTTTTATTAAAAAACTAAAAGGTATTACTATGGCTAATGTTCAACTTCCTGATTCTTTATTGGTACACAATTATATTGAAGGCGATGAAAACGCTTTGAC
>JBIILD010000036.1:0-13779 GCA_044232845.1 Flavobacterium sp. | reverse complement strand
AACAAAATTTGGTGTTGATGCACGCTTTTTTCGGGTATTTGCCATTTTTCCTTGCACTTGGTTTTTCAAATATAACTCTTTTGCCATAAAGACAAAGAAAACAGGGTTTTTCAGCAGACCCTAAGTAAGTCGAAAGTTTTAATGTCGTAAAGTTAAAAGTCTCTATAGAGTAAAAACTATTTAAAATCAGACAATTACAATAAGTTTCATATGTAGATATTTATTGTTTTTTTATCGGTCATATGTAATTCGCATATCTTCATTGGTCTTTGCGACTAATTTTAGGTCATGCTCATTTCCTATTTTTAAAATACAACATTCTATTTCACTTACTACTTATTTCATAAAAAAAGCCAAAAAAATAACTCTTTTTGGCTTTTTTAGATCATAAATTAAAGACAAATAAGTTTAAAAAACTCTTTTGTACCAAGGTTTTTTTTCTAATTTCTCCCCATAGCCATAACCATAATAGCCATAGTAGCCATAATAGCCATAACTTCCTCTTGAAGGATCGGTATCATTAAGAAGTAAACACATATTTGTCAATTTATTTTCTTTGTAAAGTGTATTTGGCACATGCAACATTACTTTCTCTAACATATTGGCACGAACTATATAAACGAAACAATCCGCAAATTTGGCTAACAATAAGGTATCGGTAACCAAGTTAACAGGTGAAGTATCTACAACGATATAATCGTATTGCATTTTCAAGTATTTGAAAAGATCTTCTACTTTTTCACCCATTAATAATTCCGCAGGATTTGGAGGTATTACGCCAGGGGGTAATATGTCTAGCTGTTTAAATCCTTCTTGTCTTATTATTAAATCCTCAATTTTCAAATTATTGGAGGACAAATAATTGGTAATTCCTCTGTCGTCAGGCAATGAGATGTATTCACTCAATTTAGGGTTTCTAATATCCATACTCATCATCAATACTTTTTTACCCGATAAGGCTAATGTGGCAGCAAGATTTACTGAAACAAAAGTTTTACCTTCTTTAGGGAAAGTGGAAGTCAAAAATATAGTTTTGGCTTGGCCTTCAGGAACCTTAGCAAGCATAAATTGAAGATTGGTACTGATAATTCGAAGAGCTTCTGCCGAGCTAGATCTACTTTCCGATTTCATAACTTCATTAGGCGTGTACGATTTTGGCAAATCTCCAATAAAAGGAATCGTTGTTTTTCCCTGAAGATCAAAACGGCTTTTTATTTTGTTATTTAACAACTCAATAAGGTAAAACAAAGAAAGTGGAATTAAAAGTCCTATCAACAATGTGACTAAATAAATAGTGTTTTTATTGGGTAAGACAGGGACAAGCAACGCCTTTGGAGCATCAATAATTTTTGCGTTTGATATTGATGCCGATAAGGTAACAGCTGATTCTTCTCTTTTTTGCAATAAATACAAATAAAGCCCCTCTTTCACTTTCTGTTGCCTGGCTATGGCTTTAAATTGACTTTCCATCACTGGAATTTTTATTAATTTAGCCTTCAAAACAGTTTCTTTACCTTGTAAATCTACCTTTTGTTTGTTTAAACTAGTTTGAAATCTATTTAAACCTGAGGTAATATTAGATTTCACGGAAGTAATCTGCTGCTCCATTCTAACTACAGATGGATTGGCCGCCGTAGCCGATTTTAGAATCCTGCTTCGATCTAATATCAATTGATTATAGGTGTTGATCAATCCATTAATATCTGTCTGACCCGTAAAAATATTATTGGGCAATAAATCCGTGTAATTACTT
Organism: Flavobacterium sp.; assembly: GCA_044232845.1. GTDB lineage: Bacteria > Bacteroidota > Bacteroidia > Flavobacteriales > Flavobacteriaceae > Flavobacterium. Next base: position 12,026 of record JBIILD010000036.1, on the reverse strand, counting down.
TTCTTAGCTAAGTCCAACATAGATGAAATTAAATTCAATTGAATATCAATATCATTAAGTTTATCACCGGATGCTATAGTCTCTTGATTTAAGCGACTCGATTCTGATTCAACGTCCAACACAACATCATTTGACTTCTTGAAACTCACCACTTCCTGTTCTACCCCATCTAATTCTTGGGTAACTATCTTTAAACGGTTTGAAATAAATACAGATGTCTTTTCAAAAATGGCGTTCTTGTCGGCAATTGCATCTTGATTATAATTGTCTATAAAACAATTCAAAAAGACTTCCGCTTTTTTAATAACGGGATCAACGATTGATAGTAAAACGAAGCCAGGTGCGTTAGTTGACGGGGTGATTTTTAAGTTATTTCTAAAACCACTCACAACCTGATCTAAAGGCGAAACAACAATAGAGATCTTTCTATTGTCTCTTTTATACTGCCCTAAATAATTTCTTGATTTATTAATGATTAAATCTCCATATGAAGTTCTAATTAACTCCCCAAATTTATATGTTTTTTTATTTTTTAGAATGATTTTTGATGATCCCGATTCCAAAATAAAAGAATCAGGAGTTTGTTCTAAATAATTCAGTTCCATTCCGCTTGTATAGAATGAATTTTTAAGATTACTGAAATTTACCTGAATGGGTGGGTTTTGAAATAGTTCCGTATTTAATACTCGGCCCTTTATAACTAAAGCAACATTTAAATTTATCTTTTTTACTGTTTTTTCGACTAATGTCCTAGATCTCATTAATTCGATTTCTTTGTTGATATTATTGTTAGTTGCCCCTAGTATACCTAGGTCTGATAAAACAGATAGTTCAGGATTTATCGATCCATTAGCGTCCTTTATCATTATAGTCGTTGAGGCTTGATAACTTGGTGCCGTGTAATATCGTATATAGATAAAAGCTAGAGAAAAACAAACAAATAAACTTAACAAAAACCATTTCCATTGTCTTAGACAGTAATCTAAAAAAGCATTTATATTAAAATTTGGTTCTGGAATTTCGCCTGAAATAGTATTCTCCATTAGTTTTATTTTCTAATATTGTTAAAAATCAAATACGTCAGAAATGATGCCACCGCAGAGAACAAAAAGGTTGTTTCACGCGATCTTGCGGCACTCTGAATTGCAAGTCGGTTAGGTTGTACATACACCATATCATTTTGTCTTAAATAATAAAAAGGAGAATTAATAAAATCAACCTTGGTAATATCAACTCTATTATAGGTTACGACTCCGTCGGTTTGCCTGATAATCAATATATTTTTTCTTTTAGCCATTATCTTCAAATCTCCCGCCTTAATTAAAGCATCCACCAAGGTAAATCGCTCTGAATCAAAACTAATAATCCCTGGCGACCCCACTTCTCCCTGTACGGTAACTTTATAATTCCGTATGGCAAGGGTAATAAATGGTTTTTTTATATAAAGGGATATTTTTTCATTAAGCATTTTCATGACTTCGCTCCGGGTTAATCCTCCTAGGGATAGTTTTCCCAATACTGGAAAATCGATTACCCCATTTACATCTACTAAATAGGTAGGGCCTTGTTGCTGGGACGAAGTAGTGTTAGAACTATTTTGCGATTGGGAAGATTGTGAATTGAATGCACCTATATTGAATGGTCTTGCAATTTCTGGATCATCACAAGAAACACTAATCATGAGCAAATCATCGGGTTGGATTTTTATTTCGTATGAATTTGTTAATTCTTTATTGTTCATACTCTCAATATTCCGATAATAAACCATGTTTTTTCTGGGTACACAGGAAAATAATACTATTGAAACTAACAGGACTAAGATTGTTTTTTTTAGTATAAAAAAATATTTCATGAATTTTAAGTTTTTAAGCTAGCAAATGTAACTATTCCATTTTGATTACAAATGAAAAATAAAAAAATTATCCTTGGATTTTGTTAATATGTATGTAAGTGAGTCGAAAGTTTTAATGTGGTAAAGTCAAAAGTCTCTACAGAGTGAAAAACTATTTAAAATCAGACAATTACAATACGTTTCCTGTTTTTAAAATACGACATTCTATTTCAATTACTACTTAGTTAAAAAAAGGAAGCACAGATCATTTTTGTATTTTAAAAAAACTACAAAAAAGATAATCCACAACATCTTTACCGTACATTATTTAATATGAAAATTAGTTTTTTTTGCGCGGCTAGTCTTACAATTTATTTATCTAGCGCTTCAAAATACGAATTCATACTTTTAAACTCCGGAACTATTTTTTTCATTTTTGAAACAATATCATGATTATCAAAGAAACGAGCCATCCCAATAAGCTCCTCAATTTCAGTATGCATCACTTCATGCTCCTCCTGCATCCCTTGTTCAATCATGATTTTAGGATGATGCGTATTTAGTGTTTTTGAAGTATGGTTGAGTAGTTCCTCATATAATTTCTCTCCAGGTCTCAATCCAGTAAACCGTATCTGGATATCTTTTTCAGGAATAAAGCCAGCCAATTTGATCATTTTATTGGCCAAATCAATAATTCTAATAGGATCACCCATATCAAAAATATAAATTTCACCCCCATTACCCATGGAAGCTGCTTCTAAAACTAGTTGACAGGCTTCTGGTATGGTCATAAAATACCTAATAATGTCAGGATGTGTTACCGTAATGGGGCCACCCTCTGCAATTTGTTTGGTAAACAAGGGGACTACGGATCCATTAGACCCGAGCACGTTTCCAAAACGGGTAGTAATAAATTTAGTTTGAAATCTTCCTACGTCACTGCCATGTTTAAATTGTAATGATTGCACATATTTTTCGGCAATTCTTTTACTTGCTCCCATAATACTGCTAGGATTAACCGCTTTATCTGTAGAAATCATTACAAATTTTTCTACTTCATAGTCACAAGACAAATCTGCTAGATTTTTGGTACCCTCTACATTAGTAAGAATAGCTTGGGAAGGATTCTCCTCCATCAACGGCACATGTTTGTAAGCTGCAGCATGAAAAACAACATGGGGTTGGTATTCTTTAAACACCCTATTCATTGCATGTTTATTCCTTATATCCCCAATAATATTATGCACTTTAACATTAGTATTACTATTTTCTATCTCTAAACTAAAATGATGCAGGGGCGTTTCGGCCTGATCCAAAACAATTATTTTTTTTGGATTAAATTTTAAAACCTGCCGAACAATTTCACTTCCTATTGATCCTGCAGCACCCGTAATCAATATTGTTTTATCCTCTAATTGTTTTGAAATCGACGCACTATCCAAAACAATAGGAAGTCTATCGAGTAAATCTTCAATTTGTATTTTTTTAACTTTTTGGGAAATTTCTTTTTGGTTTTCCCAATCTGAAATTGATGGTGCCGCGAATATTTTATAATTAAATTCCAAACATTGGTCTACAATGACTAATTGTTCTTCCTTTGACAAACCCTTGTCTGCTAAAATAATTCCTTCGGCACCAACAGTACGCATAAGAACTGACAACCTCTCTGTTTGAACAAATATAGGTAGGTCTATCATACGTTTGCCTGCATTTTTATTATTTTTGTCTACAAATCCGAGAATTTTAAATCGAGAAGGAGTTTCAAATTTTAAGGCTTTTGCAACATATATAGCATTTGCATCGGTACCATAAACAATTATTTTTGTTAAATTATGATTGTTCTTTTTTAAAAAATAAAGATCATACGTTTGTTTTACAATAATACGATACAAAAAAAGCCCGCAGAAAGAAAAAACTAAAACAATAAAAAGGGCAATATTTGAAAATGCTTTTTGCCCATAAATTAATTCAAAAGAAAAATTAAGCAAAAGAAAGAATAGTAAAACCGATAGTTGTGAAAACAAAAGTTTTACACCATCAATATAAGAAGAATGCCTAACAATTCCAGCATAAGTCCTAAAAAGCCAAAAGAAAAAAAGATTGATTACAAAAAAAAGGACAAGAAATATAGAGGCATGTGTTCTAATAATATAATCTAAGCCCGTTCCATTCAACAAGAGATACGTGAATAAAAAAGAACCCATTAAAACAAAACTATCTATTAAAACAATTATCCACCTCGGTAAATAATTTAAATTATTAATTTTAAAGGATAGGTTTTTTCTTGAAAAATAATTTGAAAAAGATGTCGCTTGCGCCCTGTTATTATTGGTATTCAAAATCTATTTTTTTGGGGAGTTATGCGTTTTTGTTTATATGAATTAAAACTCATACTAATTAATGCGGATAAAAATAGTTATTTTTTTATCAAATACCCAAAAGAAACATTAAAAAAATACTATATATCTATTTAATTATAATTTATTTAACTTAGAAAGAAAGGCGATTTTTACTTTTTATGCTTTAATAATTGAAATAAATAAGTTCCGTAACCTGACTTTAACAATGGCTCAGCCAATTTTTTTAACTGTTCATCATCAATGAATTCCTGGCGCCAAGCAATTTCTTCAATACAGCCTACTTTCAATCCTTGACGTTCTTCGATAACTTGAACAAATTGGCCTGCCTGCATTAAACTAGCAAAGGTCCCTGTATCAAGCCAGGCGTTTCCTCTCCCTAAGATTCCTACTTTCAATAGTCCTTTCTCGAGATACACTTTATTAACATCCGTAATTTCATATTCTCCTCTAGCACTTGGCGCTATGTTCTTGGCGATTTCCACTACGTTGTTGTCATAAAAGTATAGCCCAGGGACAGCATAATTCGATTTGGGTTCCGTAGGTTTCTCTTCAATAGACAATGCATTATTCTCTTTATCAAACGCTACCACACCATACCGCTCAGGATCGGCCACATGGTAAGCAAACACAACCCCTCCTACGGGATTGCAGTTGGATTGCAATAATTGGGGCAAGTTATCCCCAAAGAAAATATTATCGCCTAAAACCAAAGCTACCGCATCATCACCAATAAACTCTTCCCCTATCACGAAGGCTTGTGCCAATCCGTTTGGAATAGCCTGTTCGGCATAACTAAACGAACAACCCAGATGAGAACCGTCACCTAACAATTTCTTAAAATTAGGCAAATCATGTGGCGTAGAAATAATTAGCACTTCGTTTATGCCTGCCATCATTAAGGTCGAAAGTGGGTAATAAATCATGGGTTTGTCATACACGGGCATCATTTGTTTGCTGATGACCAAAGTCAATGGATGCAACCGAGTACCTGATCCGCCTGCTAAAATTATTCCTTTCATATTGAGTTTTGGGTTATGGGTTATGGGTTATGGGTTATGGGTTTTGGGTTTTGGGTTTTGGGTTTTGGGTTATGGGTTTTGGGTTTTGGGTTTTGGGTTTTGGGTTATGGGTTTTGGATATGCCTTTCGACTTTACTAAAGGCAGTAAAATTAATGATTATTTTTTGAGTTCGGGTCAAATAAATGATTCACTGCAGCCTTAATCCTAAACCTCTCATCGTCAGTTAGATTTGAACCGGATGGCAAACAAAGCCCTTTCTCAAATAAAGTGGCTGCCACATTAGCACCGTAATAAGGATGTTTTTCGAAAATGGGCTGCAGGTGCATGGGCTTCCACAAAGGGCGGCATTCTATATTAACGGCTTCAAAAGCCAAACGCATTGTTTCGCGGTCTATTCCATTCGTTACTTCTGGATTTATTGTGATAGAACTCAACCAATAATTCGAAAAATAATCGGCATTAGGAACTGTAAAAACAGTTATTCCTGCTATGTCTTTGAATAGGTCTACATAAAAATCATGCATCGCTCTTCGCAAAGAAACATGATTATCCAACACTTCTATTTGTCCCCGACCAATTCCAGCACAAATATTGCTCATTCTATAATTATAGCCTATTTCACTGTGTTCATAATGGGGGGCTTCATCCCTAGACTGGGTCGCATAGAAAACTGATTTTTCCTTCCATTCTTTGGTTTTAGTCACGATAGCACCACCGCCTGAGGTGGTAATGATTTTATTACCGTTAAAAGACAAAATGCCAATGTCGCCAAAAGTGCCACATTTTTGCCCTTTATAATTGCTCCCTAAAGCCTCAGCACTGTCCTCTAGAATTGGGATTTCATATTGATCGGCTACAGCCCTAATCTCATCAACTTTATAAGGAACACCATACAAATGCACCGCTATAATCACTTTTGGTTTTTTCCCTTTGGCCATCCTGTCTATTATAGCTTCCTCTAATGCAACGGGACATAGATTCCAAGTATCCAACTCGCTATCCACAAAAACAGGAATGGCGCCTTGGTATAGAATAGGATTTGCCGATGCTGAAAAAGTCATGCTTTGACAAATTACCTCATCGCCTGCCTTTACGTCCAACAAAATCAATCCAAGATGAATAGCCGCTGTACCTGAACTTAAAACGCCTACGCATGCCTGGTTTCCCAAGTACTCTTCCAAGTCTTTTTCTAATCCATTGACATTGGGACCCAGGGGAGCCACCCAATTGGTATCAAAAGCCTCTTGAACAAATTTTTGTTCATTGCCTCCCATGTGTGGGGACGAAAGCCATATTTTTGAATTATTCATTTTGGTAAAATAAATTTATTTGAACCCCAATTTTTTTATCATCTACAATAAAATAAGCTGCTTCTTTTTCATCATTGGTTGTAAGTGCTCTAATTTTATTTATTAAATCAATTGCATTGCTATTTTCAGAAATATTAATCTCCCGCAATGCTTTTAATTCCTTCTTTTGATGCGAAGTTCCTTTATCTAATTGCTTAATCCTGTTTGGCTTTAGCCTAGTAAGCGAATCAAACGACTCATAAAAAACTTCTTCTTCTAACTTTAAAACCCTTTTATATAAAGAATTTGCCGTATCAATTGGATAAACATCTATCTTTTTTTGATGAATTATATCTCCCTCATCTAAAGCTTCCTCCATAAAATGAAGTGTTGCTCCGTAGAGACATCGTTCAATTATAGCCCATGAAGGGGTATGCCAACCTTTATTATAAGGTAAAAAAGCAGGATGCAAATTAACAACCCCAATTTTTGGAATAGCAAGAATTTCGGCTGGGATAATATAAGGAAAGTGAATCCCAAAAATATAATCTAACCCTAAACTCGACAAAAATTCAATTGCTTTAGGATTTTTAAATTCATTCCCTCTAAAAACCAGCGATTCCTCTAAACCTGAAATTTCAATTAATTCATCGTCGTGGGAAGCCTTATCAAAATCGCTAACAAGTAAAGCAGAAGGCTTATATCCTTTACTGATTATAAATTTTAAAATCGAACAACTAATTTTTCTATCGCCAGCAAATGCAAATTTCATAATGAATTGATTTTGTTGATAAAATCAGAAGGAAAGGGAATGGAATTTTTAAGCCGATCGAATACGAACTCCGCTTCTAATTCTATTGGTTTATCAGCATGTTTATTAAATTGATTAAACCAATCTTCCAAATGAAAAATATAATCATAAACATCTTTTAATATCATTTCATCACAAGAATAGGAATATTGGACTACTAATTTATATGTTTTTGTATTGGCGCTAAAAATTCTTAGGGCTTGGTAATACATTTTATCTTCTCTATAAAGATTGTATGCACTAGTAGACCTCAGGATTGATCTGATTATTTTTTTTTCTAAACTCATAAATTATTTCCATTGAATGGCTCAATAGTGGCAGCATTATCTGAATTAATTCCTTCTTTTAAAATCACTTTTTTTATGGTTAAAAAAATTATTTTAAGATCTAAAATAAATGAAATAGTATCAACATACAAAATATCATAATCAAACTTTTCGCCCCACGATATTGCGTTTCTTCCGTTTACTTGAGCCAATCCTGTAATTCCCGGTTTTACTTCATGTCGTCTATTTTGATAGTCCGTATACAAATGCAAATATTGAGTGAGTAGTGGTCTTGGACCTATCAAACTCATATCTCCTTTTAAAACATTTATCAATTGTGGCAATTCATCTAATGATGTTTTCCGAATAAAACTGCCTATTTTTGTTAACCTTATTTCATCGGAACATAAATTTCCGTTTTTATCTTTCTTATCGTTCATCGTTTTAAATTTTACAATTTTAAAAACTACGCCGTCTTTTCCTGGACGATTTTGAAAGAAAAAAGGACTCCCATTATTGGCAATAAACATAAAAATAATTATGATTACAAACAAGGGTGACAAGACCAATAAACCCAACAAAGAAATAAAAAAATCTACTATTCTCTTGAAGTATTTTTTATACATCTTAATTCTATTTGGCTTCAAAATTACGATATTCCTGCAATATTGATTCCCACATCAATTTTTGATCAAATCGGGATACAATCATTGCCCTTGCATGCTGTTGCATTTTAGAATATTGCTGATTATTCTCCAAGATATTCAACAGGGCAACCTTAATTGCTTGTTTATCTTTTACTGGAATAATATAGCCATTTTTTGTGTCTTCAATAATTTCATTACATCCATTTATATCCGATACAATACAGGGCAGTCCCATAGCACCAGCCTGCATGACAACATTGGGAAAACCCTCTCTATAACTCGGAAAAACCAAGCAATCTGATATGGCAAAATAGGGTCTAACTTCATCTTGGTATCCTACTGAAAATATTGATTTGTTGGCGTTTATTTGATTTAATGTTTCCTCTTTTAAGGGATCCAATTCTTGTTCAAAAGGCCCAACTAACAGCAGTTTTATATCCGTTTTACTTTCTTGAATTTCTGAAAACGCACTTATTAATTCATTTATCCCTTTGTCTGAAACAATGCGACCCACAAATATAAAAACAAAATCAGAGGATTTAATTCCTAGATCTTGTTTTAAACTACTTTTCTGATCTTCAGAAAAATGAGTAGCATCAAAATAAGAAGTATCAATTCCATTGGAACTGCCATTGGCCAACACTTTTATTTTACTGGGAGTGCAATATTCATTTTGAATTATAATATCCCTCATTTTAAATGAATTGGGATACACTTTTGTGGCGCAAGAGTACGTGAGTTTTTCGACAAAATCTAAAACTTTTCTTTTAAAACCGGATTGTTCCAATAAGGGCATTCCGGCAACGGTATGCAATCTGTGGGGCACACCCGCTAGTTTAGCAGCCAACATTCCTACTATTCCTGCTTTTGGAGTATGGGTATGTACTATGAAAGGCCTCGTTTTTTTTAAGAAAAAAAATAATTTAATTACGGCCAATACATCTTGTAAAGGAGTGATTTTTCGGGTCATTTCTAAAGCAAAAACAGCCACTTTTTCCAATTTTCCAAATCTTTCCAATCTTTCCTTGTCAGAAGAAACTGCAATGACATTATAAAATGAGCTCATAAAATGCAATTGTCCAGTAAGTAATTTTTCTAAAGAAAGAGGAACAGTCGTAATGCGTATGAGTGTCTGTTTTGGCATATATTAAGGAAATGTGTTTTAAAAATAAATAATTTAAGATGCAAGACAAGTATCTCTAAACTGTTTCATTGTCTGACTTTCCATGCCGTAAGTGTCACTACAATAGTTAAAAGTTTCTACAATAGCCTGAAGAGTTTTTATGGAATCAGCAACATCTCCTCCAAAATTATGGGGATGCCACCATAAATGATACACTTCTCCATTTTTGGCAGCCTGAATCATTTCGTCTTTAATTCTGTTTAACCTAGCGCTATTCAACAAGGCTATCGAATGTTGGGGTCTCAAAAATCTGCTGGCTGGCTGACAAAGTACTTTTCTAGTGTCTAAACTTTCCGCTAAATATGATTTTGAACCTAAAGGCAAATAGGCATCGCCTGTTCGAGCTAATTTTACTGCAAAAGTTTCTTTTTTGGTTGTATCCCAGTACCAAAAATTTGGATTAGAACGAACGGTTTCGATTTCATTTTTAGCACATATCTCCAAGTACTCTTTATTGAATTGGTTTCGTGGAAAAACGAGTGATTTTAATTCAATATTAAATTTTTGTGCCATTTTTTTAGCTTGATTTATATCGGCTTCAAATTGCTCTTTGGTTTGTCCCTTTTCCAAACAATAGTAATGGGAATAGGTATGCGTACCTATTTCTTGTCCTTTAGCACTTTGAATGCTTTTTATTAAATCAGGGGCAAAGAAAAATTGATCCAAACCACTTTTTTGATGTTTTTTTCCATATTCATAGGGATTCAGTTCTACCTTATTGTAAGTTGGGATACTATCCGGAATGTTCGAATGCCATTCCTCCCAATTTTCATTGAATAACATCCCAACAGTAGCCCAAGTGGCATGGATGCTGTTCTTTTCAAAAATGGAAACTATTTGAGGAATTGCCTCGAGGGTATTATTGAAGTAAGTGACTTTATCTGCTATTTGGATATGGTCAAAAAGTCCCCAAACCAATTCAAAATCTAATGAAATAACTAAAGTTCCTTTTTTCATTTTTCGTATTTTAAATGAACACCGAATATTTATGCTAAAGCAACGGTTTTGGGTTTGTTTTTTTGCAAAAGTTGGAATTTTTCACTCGCTAAAAAATAATAGATAACAAAAAAACCAAAGTACATCACCATTGATTTTTGACGCATCATAATACCTAAATTTGACATAACAAAAGTTAAGGCAAAGGAAGTCAGCACAAAAATAATAAGGGAAGTTTTAACCAGATAGGGAGCCTTAGTGATAAAACGCAGAAAACGCCTATTGGCTATTTTGGCAAATAACAGCAAATAAATCAGATTTTCTGCCGAGCTAAACAATCCCAAAACACCTGGAGAATCTACAAAAAGTGGGCGAAACCAAAAGGTAAAAAATTTGAAAGGCAAAGAATAATTACTCATTTGAACTCCTGAACCTGAAGTTTCTAGTCTTCCTGCTTGTTCTAAGGCAAATTGATCAAAATCTTGGACCACATTCTCTGAATCCTGTAACTTTGCTACCGAAAGAATAGATCCTTTGGCAGTTATTAAAAAGGCGATGGAAGCAGCTAAAATCAATAATTTAACACCCGCACCCAATTTACTTTTGCCTGTTATTATGCCAACCATGACTCCAACTAATACAAAAAGCATTACATGGGGACGAATCATATAGACCAAGAATCCTCCTAAAAGTAATGCAAATAGTCGTTTTTGTGGAAATCGCAGGGCATAAGCGAAGAGCATCAATCCCATAAAAATCAAGCTGCCTTTTCCGAGTGAAGCAGTCCAAAAATGCATGTTAGGTAAAAAAAGTAAGAGCGTGAGCAAATCATATTTTTTAAAAACAGTCACGTTTATCGTAATATTTTCTTTAAAAAAAATATAGGCAAAAACAAACCCGACATAACCTGTCCAAGCAAAAATAAGCATTACCGAAATATAAGAAAGTCCCAATTGTACAAGAGGATTAGCGACAAAAACAATAAATTTTGTTCCCGTCAGAAAAAGTGACGTCCAATTCTCTCTTACAATGCGCGCATTGACATAATACGCTTTAGAATCTGATGCCTCAAAAGTAGCGTATGTAAAGTAGATTAGAAAAAAGACCAAATGATACCAATAGAGTCTATTCATTAGTTTCTTGTCAAAAAAAGCAAACTTATTCGACAAATTTTTAAACAGCACTTGATTCGCCATGAATAGCGCAATAAAAACAAATACAAAATCAATCATTTTCTAAAATAATTCTAAATCGCCTAAACTATACCTCCATTTTTGGATAGTATAGACAGTATTAATAAACAAGGAATTTTTTGCAAGTGTTTTAATGGTCAATTTAGGTCCAAATTTACCGTATATTTTAAACCCAAACAAATCTTTATTAGCGGTAGTTATTATCCAACACCGTTTTTGAAACGCATAACTTAGTAAGGCTTTTTGCATTTGTTTTAGATGCTGCCGCCTATTTGAACTTATCGTTTCTACAACTCTTAGTTCATTAAAGAAACGATGTTTTTTAATATAAAACACCATGTACCAATCATTAGTAGAAAAAATCACATAGTTTTGTAAAGGGTTCTCCTCATAGCGCCATTTTAAATAGGCTGCTGATTTAGGGGTAAAGATGACCTTTTTTTTCGATAAATCAAGGTTATAACCTATACAAAGTTGATTCAGTTGTGCT
>JBIILD010000122.1:0-3900 GCA_044232845.1 Flavobacterium sp. | reverse complement strand
ATAAATTTCCTCAGAAAATGTAATTTTAGATAAAAAGGACCAATAAATATCTAACATCAAAATTTCAAATTATGCTTTATTTTCATTTCAGCCATAACTTGGGTATGTGGTGTAGTTTCTCCTCTATCGCACTGTTCAATTCCTTTTTTTATAAGTTTTTCTAATAATTCTGACATAACATCCTCCCGAATAATCTCAGATTTAGATTTATATTCAATTGGTGGCTCTTGAACAAGATTCGTTTTTTTAATAATGCTATGTTTTTTGGGCTTGCTCATGATAAACAATTTTAGAATTCAAATGTACAAAATAATTTCAAGAAGCGGAAAAAACAAAAGATTGGTTCGTGCCTTGCAATGACTTACTTTTGCAAAAAAAATACACTATTATGATTTTCTTCAGCCGTACAAAAACTCTTTTTGAAGACGCAAAATAGCCTCTGCAGAACAGTTTTTCATATTTAAAACATTAAAAAGTTCTGGTTTTAAATTAGTCTGAAGATATACAGCACAATGGCCGACAGAAAATAAAATCATCCAAATGTTTTTTATTAGATCTAAATATTCATAAGTAGTTTGTAATGAATTATTTCCTGAAATTAAAGTAATCAATTTAGGCAATTGCAATTACTCAAATTCAGTGGATATAAAATTTAATCCGCCAAAAGAGTTGATGTTTTCTAAAGATGTTGTAATTTTCACTTCGCGATAAGTTTTACTAGATTTAGAAAACTTTAGGGAATAAAAAAGTTTTTAAAGTATTAGTTTTTATGGACTTTTTACTCTTCCTGAATCATTATATTGCGAATTTAAGGAATCAACAGAAGCTCAAATAGAGGAAAAATATTCGATGCATTAATAAAAAACGATGGTTGACTACAAAAGAATATTAATAAAATTTATCACTGAGGTGTGCGACTAAAGCGCCTATATCTATTATAATAAATGAAAAGAAAAATTAAAATACTATCAGTTGAATTCTATTTTCATCATATTGACTCTAATAATAAGCTACTATTGGATAATGACTATGAAATAGATTTTTTTGTTTCAACAGAACAATTTATATCCGAGAAGCTAAATTTTGATCTAGTATTATTTAATATAAACTCTAAAATTAAAATTGACGATTTTATGTGGTATTTTGTTAAAAAAAATAAAATCCCAATAATCTTTACTTATTGTGCAAATACGCCTGAAGAAAAAATACTAAAAACAAATAATATTGATTCATCTGGATACTTACCAAATGATGTTAATTTTTCAGTCTTTGACTTGACAATAAAGAAAGTATTTAAACAACTTAACGAACGAATTAATGATGTTGAAATTACAAATAAACTCGAAAAATTAAATAGGATTTACAAAGTACTATTGCAAGTAGCTACTTTATATCTTGAAAAATCTCACGCCAATGATTCTCAAAAAATTCAAGAATCTCTTGAATTTATTGGTTTATTTGTCAATGCAGATAGGTCATATATTTTCATCTATGACTGGGAAAACAATATAACTAGTAATACATTTGAATGGTGTGGCGAAGGTATAAGTTCAGAAATTGAAAACCTTCAAAACATTTCATGTAATCTAATTCCTGATTGGGTAAATTCTCATAAGAGAGGGGAGCGATTAGTTATTGAAAATGTTGATTCTCTGGATGACAATAATGAGCTTAAAAAAATACTTGCTCCCCAATTTATAAAGAGTTTAATTACAGTTCCTATCTTGAACGATGATGAATGTATAGGATTTGTTGGCTTTGATTATGTAAATAATTATTGTGAAACATCATATACGGAATATGAAATACTATCTACATATTCAAAAATTTTAAATGGCCTAGAAACGAGAAAACGATTTGAAAGAGAACTAATAAGCCTTAATGCTAATTTAGAAGAAAAAATTAAACAAAAGACAAAAGAATTATTAAAAAAAGAAAAAAAACACTCTAATGAGCTTAGACAAAATATCAAAGACCTTGAAGAAATTCTATTTACAATATCTCATAAGCTAAGGCAGCCAGTAGCAAATATCTTAAGTGTTTCTCAATTATTTGATTTATCATTTAATAGCATTGAAGAAATTCATGAACTTGTAGGAGTTATTAAAAAAAGTACTGAATTGGTAGATACCTACGTTCATGAGTTAACTCAGTTAGCACATGAAAAAAGACATAAAAAATCTTCAAACTAAATCAATACTGTTCGAACAAAATTTGTTTGTATAACTCTAAATAACCCCATAAAATCTATAATTTTAACCGTGAATTATTTATCAGTAGAAAATATTTCGAAATCTTTTGGAGAGCGTAGCCTTTTTGAAAACATTTCGTTCGGGATAAACAAAGACCAAAAAATTGCTTTCATAGCCAAGAATGGTTCCGGAAAAACCACCATAATGAACATCATTAACGGTTTTGACGAGCCTGATACTGGGCAAGTAGTGCTTCGAAAAAGTATTCGAATGGCTTTTCTGTCGCAAGACAATAAATTACAAGACGAATTAACAATTGAGGAAAGTATTTTCGCCTCAGATAACGAAAGTTTGAAGGTGATTGAAGCTTACGAAAAAGCATTGGAAAATCCTGAAGATGAAGAAGCCTACCAAAAAGCTTTCGACGGAATGGACCAACACAATGCCTGGGATTTTGAAACCCAATACAAGCAAATTTTGTTCAAATTGAAGTTGGAAGATTTTAAATTAAAAGTAAAAAACCTTTCGGGTGGACAGAAAAAACGGTTGTCTCTCGCCATTATTTTAATTAATCGTCCAGACCTGTTGATTCTGGATGAACCCACAAATCATCTGGACTTGGAAATGATTGAATGGCTAGAAAACTATTTTGCCAAAGAAAATATCACCTTGTTTATGGTGACGCACGATCGTTTCTTTCTAGAGCGAGTTTGTAACGAAATCATTGAACTTGATAACGGAAAAATTTACCAATACAAAGGTAATTATTCTTATTATTTAGAGAAAAAAGAAGAGCGCATTACTTCCGAAAATTCAAGTGTGGATAAAGCCCAAAACTTGTTTGTCAAAGAACTCGAATGGATGCGTCGCCAGCCCAAAGCCAGAACCTGCAAAAGCAAATCGCGCCAAGATGATTTTTATATAATTAAGGAGAAAGCCCAAAGCCGCCGTAGAGAGAACGCTGTAGAACTCGAAATCAATATGGAGCGCATGGGAAGCAAGATTATCGAGCTTCACAAAGTCTCCAAAAAATTCAATGACCATGTTATTTTGGATAATTTCAGCTTCGATTTTCAACGGGGTGAACGCGTGGGAATTATTGGAAAAAACGGAACCGGGAAATCTACTTTTTTAAACTTGATTACCGGAACCATAGCTTTAGACAGCGGAAAAGTGATTAAGGGAGACACCATTAAAGTGGGCTATTATACCCAAAGCGGCATCAACCCAAAACCGGGACAAAAAGTAATTGACATCATCAAGGAATATGGCGAATACATTCCGCTCACGAAAGGGAAAATTATTTCGGCAGGTCAATTATTAGAGCGTTTTCTTTTTGACCGAAAAAAACAACACGATTTTGTAGAAAAACTGAGTGGTGGCGAGTTGAAACGATTATATCTATGTACCGTTTTAATCCAAAACCCTAATTTTTTGATTCTGGATGAACCCACGAATGACTTGGATATCGTGACCTTGAATGTTTTAGAAAGTTTCCTTTTGGACTATCCGGGATGTTTGTTGGTCGTTTCTCATGATAGATATTTTATGGATAAAATTGTCGATAATTTATTTGTTTTTAGAGGTCAAGGTATAATAGAAAATTTTCCTGGTAATTACTCTGATTTTCGTGCTTATGAAGATTCTATTGAACCTAAACAGTTGGAAAATTTAAATACCGAAAAACCAAATTGGAAACAAAACAATC
>JBIILD010000035.1:0-13963 GCA_044232845.1 Flavobacterium sp. | reverse complement strand
GTTACCATAAAACGTTCTTTGCCAATCAAGGCATTTATAAAACTTGATTTTCCGGCATTAGGACGACCTACAACCGCAAATCGAGGCAACACGATTTCTTCTTGAACTGGTTCTGGTTTCACTGGAAAAGAATCAATCAATGCATCCAACAAATCGCCTGTTCCACTTCCGGAAATACTGGCAAACGTATAATATTCGCCTAAACCAAGGTTGTAAAATTCTACTGCATCTTTCTCACGCATGGCATTATCGACCTTATTCACAGCCAATAAAACAGGTTTTTTTACTTTACGCAACAATCTGGCAACTATATCATCCATCGGCGTAATTCCTTCTTCGACGTCAACCACAAAAATAATAACATCAGCCTCATCGATAGCCAATTCGACTTGTTTTCGAATTTCACCTTCAAAAATGTCATCGGATCCGCGAACATAACCCCCAGTGTCAATCACAGAAAATTCCTTTCCGTTCCATTCGCTTTTTCCATAATTTCTATCACGGGTCACGCCCGAAACCGAATCTACAATAGCTTCTCTTCTTTGAATCAATCGATTAAAAAGCGTCGATTTCCCTACGTTTGGTCTTCCAACAATGGCTACAATGTTATTCATATTTATAATTTAAGACCTATTTGCCGACAGGCAGGTTGCAAATTTAAGATTGCAGATTTTTGACAACTAAAATTATTCTTCTTAAAATGCAAACAATATGGTATTTTAACTTTTTGCAAAGGTAGTTGTAATAAATGGATTTTTAAATCTTAAGCCTTTCAGTCTAAAAATCTAGTTATTGTATCCAAAACGCTTCAACATATTCGCATTACTTCGCCAGTTTTTGTTGACTTTCACATACAATTCGATATGGATTTGCTTCCCGAAAAACTTCTCCAAGTCGGCACGAGCTTCCATTCCAACTTGTTTTAAGGCTGCTCCTTTGTGACCAATAATAATTCCTTTTTGGGTTTCGCGTTCCACCATAATCAGAGAACGAATTCGGATGATATTTTCATCTTCGAAAAATTCTTCGGTTACGATTTCGACTGCATACGGAATTTCTTTGCTGTAATTGATTAAGATTTTCTCACGAATGGTTTCATTTACAAAGAAACGTTCGGGCTTGTCGGTCAATTGATCTTTTGGATAATACGCCGGTGATTCCGGCAACAATTCGATTATTCTTTGGAACACTTCCGGAACATTAAAATTCTGCAATGCTGATATGGGATAAATCTCGGCATTGGGAACTTTCTCTGTCCAGAAAGCCACTTGGGCTTCTAATTGTTCCTGATTCGAATTATCAATTTTATTTAATAGCAACAAAACTGGAATGGTAGAATGGATTATTTTATTAAAAAAAGCTTCGTCTTTCAATTCTTGTTCGCCAATTTCGACCATGTAAATCAAAATATCGGCATCTTCAAACGCTGATTTCACGAAGTTCATCATCGATTCCTGCATTTCATAAGCGGGTTTGATAATTCCCGGTGTATCGGACAATATCAATTGAAAATCTTCTCCGTTCACAATCCCTAGAATTCTATGTCGAGTGGTTTGTGCTTTTGAGGTGATAATGGACAATCTTTCCCCTACGAAGGCATTCATTAAGGTCGATTTCCCTACGTTAGGATTCCCTATAATGTTCACAAAACCTGCTTTATGTGCCATACATTTTATTGGTTAAACTAAATATAAAATGCCGATGCAATTTAGAACATCGTCTTTGGCATTCATCTTTTATGGTGCAAAGGTAAACAAAATTAGCCTGTAAAAAGCCAAACTTTGAACACTACTAAGAATGACAGATTCAACAACTAAATGCAAATTTATTATAGCGAATCTATTTTATGTAGCATCAACTGTTATGGTATCAACTTAGACTAAAAATAAGATTTATAACTTCCTCCAAATTTTGGTTTCTTCAAAAATGTGTTGCAAAATAACAGCTTCTTTTTCATCGAATTCAACACCCCTGCGACTCATTACCAATCGAGCGGTTTCAAAAGCTTTTTTAGTCATATAAACGGTAAAACCTGCCGGACCACCCCATGAAAAACTTGGCACGAAGTTGCGAGGAAATCCAGCACCAAAAATATTGGCACTCACACCCACAACAGTCCCAGTATTGAACATCGTGTTAATACCACATTTACTATGGTCTCCCATCATTAATCCACAAAACTGAAGTCCTGTTTTTTCAAAAGCTTCCGTTTCATAACTCCACAATTTAACTTCTTCGTAGTTGTTTTTGAGATTTGAATTATTACTATCGGCCCCAATATTACACCATTCCCCTAGGACAGAATTTCCTAAAAAACCATCGTGTCCTTTATTAGAATAAGCAAATAACACTGAATTGTTTACTTCGCCACCAATTTTGGAATAAGGCCCGACGGTAGTCGCTCCATAGACTTTGCTAGCCAATTTCACTCCACCACCTTCACACAAGGCAAATGGACCACGGATAACAGAGCCTTCCATTATCTCAGCATTTTTTCCAATATAAATGGGACCCGTCGATGCATTTAAGGTGACAAATTCCAACTTTGCTCCTTCCTCAATAAATATGTTTTCTTTTGCGATAGTATTCACACTCTTAGGAATGGGTTGTGATTTTCTCCCTTCAGTTAGCCATTCGAAATCTTCCCGAATCGCAGCGTCATTTTTGGAAAAAATATCCCAAGTGTGCTCTATTCTTATACATTTACCTTCGAATTCTATAATTTCATACGTGTCAAAATTTACTTCTTCTTGGTTTTCTTCGGTGTAAAAAGCAATAACATCTTCTCCTTTAAAAATTGCCTGATTCGATTCGAGGTTTCCAACCATTTCGGCCAAAACTGCATTAGGAACAAACGAAGCATTTATCATCACATTTTCCTCCATTTCGACCATAGGGAATTTATCGGATAAATAGTCCTCGGTTAAAGTCGTTGTTGTTGAACCCAACCGCATTTCCCATTTTTGACGAATCGTCATGATGCCGATAAGAATATCGGCAACCGGTCGGGTGAAGGTAAAAGGCAATAAGGCGTTTCTTGCTGGTCCGTCGAAAAGTATATAATTCATTTTTTGAAGATTCTAAGTTTATAGTTTTAAGAGTTTAGACTTTTCAAAGTTACAAAGTTTTGAATAGCAATTAAAATAAAAAAGCCCCACAATTTGTGGAGCTTTTTGAGATATAAAACTGATAAATATTATTTACCGTGTTTAGCATATTTAGTTTTGAATTTATCGATACGTCCCGCAGTATCAATAAGTTTAGATTTTCCGGTGTAAAAAGGGTGAGAAGTTCTAGAAATTTCCATTTTAACAACTGGGTATTCAACACCGTCAACACTAATGGTTTCTCTGGTGTCTGCAGTAGATTTAGTGATAAAAACATCCTCATTTGACATGTCTTTAAAGGCAACTAATCTGTAATTTTCTGGGTGAATTCCTTTTTTCATCTTTGATTTTATTTATTTTTTGGACCGTTTTAATTTTGAAGCTTTCTCCTATTTAGAAAAAGGTATAAATGCAACGACTCTTTTTGTTTAAAACTCTTTACTTATTTAGAGTGTGCAAATTTACACTTATTTTTCAATAATCAAATCTTTGAGTCTCTTTTTTTATAGTAAACGTAAAAAACGATTTTTACCCTTGAATATAGGGGGAATTGTTATATTTGTAGCTTAATTGAAAATCATTCGATAATGATTAATGACATTATAAAAAGAAATGGAATTACCTATGGAATCATAGTGGGCGTATCTTTATCTGTAATTACAACCATACTATATGCTATTGACTTACAATTATTCATCGCTTGGTGGACTACACTTTTAAGTTTTTCCATTTTTATTGTCGTTCCAATAGCATTGCTAATTAAGACTAAATCAGCATTAAAAGGAGACTTTCCTTTTAAGGATGCCTTCACGACCTATTTTATTTGTTCGCTAATCGGCTTATTGATTTCGGTCGCCTATAAGATTATTTTATTTAATTTTATTGACCCTTCTATCAAAGATTCATTATTAGAATTAACGATACACTATTTGAGAACTACTTCAGAAAAATTTGGAGTTTCTGCAACTTCTCTGAATGAAATGATTCAAAATTTAAAAAAAACGGATCCTTTTTCTATAGGAGAACAACTAAAAGGAGCTTTTGTCAACCTTTTTTTTTGTGGAATTTTAGGACTCGTAATGGCTGCTTTTTTTAAATCAAAACCCACACCTGTAGATCAATAATGAATTTATCCATACTCATCCCACTTCTTAACGAAGAGGAATCTCTTAAAGAACTTTATACTTGGATTATTTCAGTAATGAAATCCAACAATTACTCCTACGAAGTCATTTTTATAGATGACGGAAGCACGGATAATTCTTGGTCTATTATTGAAGCATTAGCCTCTGAAAACGCCAATGTGAAAGGTATTCGTTTTATGAGGAATTTTGGAAAATCACAGGCGTTACACGCTGGTTTTGCCAAAGCGCAAGGCGACGTTATCATCACCATGGATGCTGATTTGCAAGACAGTCCCGAAGAAATCCCAGGATTATATAATATGATTATTACTCAAAATTTTGATTTGGTTTCGGGATGGAAAAAGAAACGCTATGATTCTGTAGTTGCAAAAAACCTACCTTCTAAGCTATTCAATTGGGCTGCCAGAAAAACATCTGGAGTGGAATTAAATGATTTTAATTGCGGACTAAAAGCCTATAAAACCATCGTAGTGAAAAATATAGAAGTTTCGGGAGAAATGCATCGCTACATTCCGGTTTTGGCAAAAAATGCTGGTTTTGGTAAAATCGGAGAAAAAGTAGTGCAACACCAAGCCCGAAAATACGGCGAGACAAAATTTGGGATGGATCGTTTCATCAATGGATTTCTCGATTTAATTACCATTTGGTTCCTTTCCAAATTCGGCAAAAGACCAATGCACTTATTTGGAGCCATGGGCTCAGTAATGTTTATCATTGGGTTTTTATTGGCCAGTTATATTGGCATAATGAAACTATACAACCTCTACAATGACTTACCTTATCATTTGGTAACTAGCAATCCTTGGTTTTACATTGCTTTAACCACCATGATTTTAGGAACGCAATTATTCTTGGCGGGATTTCTTGGTGAAATTATTTTAAGAACCAAAAACAATGAAGAACGGTACAAGATTTTAAAGGAAATAAATTGATAGTTGTAAAGTTTCATAACATCAATTCTTCAAGGACGCGAATTGCTGCCTAAAAGAAAAATAAAAGTCAACTTGATGACGCAATCTTCGTCCTCAAACAGTAAAAAGCTATGGAAATAGACGTTATTCAAAATAAAATATTTGAGATTCGAGGCTATAAAGTAATGCTTGACTTTGACTTAGCAGTGTTGTACAACGTGGAAACAAAAGTTTTTAAACAATCTGTTAGACGTAATATAAATCGATTCCCTAAAGATTTTATGTTTGAATTAACAGAAACAGAACTTCATTCTTTAAGGTCACAAATTGTGACCTTAAAGAATTCTGGAAGAGGGCAACATTCTAAATATATGCCTTTTGCATTCACAGAGCAAGGAATTGCAATGCTTTCAAGTGTTTTAAATAGCGAAAAAGCAATCGAAGTAAACATTTCAATTATCAGGGCATTTGTGACTTTTAGACAATTTACATTGACTTATAGTGAGTTGAAAAATAGAATCGCAGCAATAGAAAGTCAATTCCCCGACATTTACAAAGCATTGAACTATTTGATCGACAAAGACGCAATCACCAAAAATACTGAAGAAAGAAACAAAATAGGATATAAAAAGTAATATAAAAATGGAAATCAAACAAAACATTTTAGACGCAGTAAATGAATGGTTAACGCCAACATTTGACACTACAACTCAAGAAGGGGTAAAAACAATGATGACTTCTTCCTCAAAGGATCTTGAAGAAAGTTTTTATAAAAATTTAGAATTCGGTACTGGTGGAATGCGCGGTATTATGGGTGTTGGAAACAACCGCATCAACAAATATACGCTTGGAAAAAGCACCCAAGGACTTTCGGATTATTTGAAAATTGCCTTTCCAAACCAACCTTTGAAAGCCGTTATTGCTTTTGACTGTCGTCATAACAGTAAATCGTTAGCTAAAGTAGTTGCTGATGTTTTCTCGGCTAATGGAATCCAAGTGTATTTATTTTCAGATTTACGACCAACCCCTGAATTATCTTTTGCCCTGAAATATTTGGGTTGCCAATGCGGAATTGTGCTTACCGCTTCTCACAATCCCCCAGAATATAACGGTTACAAAGTATATTGGGAAGACGGCGGACAAATCGTTCCTCCGGAAGATGATGCTATTATCAATACCATTGAAAAATTAGATTACAACCAAATCAAATTTCGCGAAAACGAGGATTTGATTCATTATATAGATACTGAAATCGACCAAGCTTTCATAAAATCAACTATCGAAAATGCTAGTTTTGGAACGTCTCAAGAAGCGAAAAACAATTTAAACATCGTATTTACTTCCTTACACGGAACATCCATTACGGTTGTTCCTGACACTTTTGCACAAGCAGGTTATCCAAACGTACATATTGTTGAAGAACAAAGAGTGCCAAATGGTGACTTTCCAACGGTGAAATCTCCAAATCCAGAGGAGCCGGAAGCACTGACTTTAGCATTGGCTTTAGCCGACAAAACGAATTCAGACATTGTAATTGGAACCGATCCTGATTGTGACCGTTTAGGCGTTGCCGTTCGAAATAATGACGGCAAAATGACCTTATTGAACGGTAATCAATCGATGATTTTGATGACTGCATTTCTATTGGAAGAATGGAAAAAAGCCGGAAAAATAAATGGAAAACAGTTTGTCGGATCGACCATCGTTTCCACTCCCATGATTATGGAATTGGCTTCGGCTTACGGCGTAGCGTTCAAGGTAGGACTGACCGGTTTCAAATGGATTGCCAAAATGATCAAGGATTTCCCGGAATTGGAATTCATTGGCGGAGGTGAGGAAAGCTTCGGATATATGGTGGGTGATGCCGTGCGTGACAAGGATGCTGTTGCAGCTACTTTGTTGATTTGCGAAGTGGCGGCTCAAGCCAAAGCGAAAGGAAGCACAGTTTACAAAGAACTTTTGAAATTATATGTGGAACACGGTTTTTATAAGGAGCATTTGATTTCAATAACCAAAAAAGGAATGGAAGGCCTGGCCGAAATCAATCAAATGATGGTTTCCTTACGTGAAAATCCAGTAAAAGAAATTAACGGACAAAGAGTCGTTATGCTGGAAGATTACAAATCATCCGTTGCCAAAAACTTACTGACTGGCGAACAAGAAACGATGGATATACCTAAAGCGGATGTATTAATTTACTATACCGAAGACGGCTCTAAAATTTGTGCCAGACCAAGTGGAACTGAACCTAAAATCAAATTTTATATCAGCGTAAATACTGAATTGGATAGCGTAGAAAATTTCACAAAAGTGGAGGCTATCCTTAATGACAAAATCAAAAACATCATTGCAGCCATGCAGTTGAGCTAATCCAATAATCTATTCCTGACAGGTTTTAAAACCTGTCGGGTTTAAGGCAACTTAGCCCACTAATTCCACTACTTTATTTTCACCCACCAAACTTACTTTTACCAATCCGTGTTTCGCTAAGCCTTTCATCGCGGCATCCCATTTTTTGCCACTCAAATCCGATTTGATTTTTAAGACACCCAAATCCATTTTGTTGTCATTGGTTTTCAAAAGTTCAACAATACATTTTTCTTCGTCTTCCAATTCAATTTTTACCTGAGTTTTTTCTGGTCGCATTTGTGGAAACAGTAGTACTTCCTGAATCGACGCATTATTGGTCAAAAACATCATCAATCGATCCATTCCAATTCCTAAACCTGAAGTTGGAGGCATCCCGTATTCTAGGGCTCTTAAGAAATCTTCATCAATCGTTCCATTTGCTTCATCATCTCCTTTTTCGGCCAATCGCATTTGGTCTTCAAAACGTTCTCGTTGGTCAATGGGGTCATTCAGTTCTGAATAAGCATTGGCTACTTCCTTACCACAAACCATCAGTTCGAAACGCTCGGTCAATGCTGGATTGTCACGGTGTTGTTTACATAGTGGGGACATTTCCTTTGGATAATCCGTGATGAATGTAGGCTGAATGTAATTTTCTTCGCATTTCGCACCAAAAATCTCGTCAATCAATTTTCCTTTACCCATCGTAGCATTCACATCAATTCCCATTGCTCTCGCGGCTTCTAATAACTCTGCTTCACTTTTGCCAGAAATATCAAAACCGGTAAAATGTTTGATGGAATCCGTCATCGTCACTCTGGCATACGGCGCTTTAAAATGGATTTTATGTTCGCCAAAAGTGGCTTCGCTAGAACCATTGACACCAATAGCACAATGTTCCAACAAGTTTTCGGTGAATTTCATCATCCAATTATAGTCTTTGTAGGCTACATATATCTCCATGGCAGTAAATTCTGGGTTATGTGTTCGATCCATACCCTCATTTCTGAAGTTTTTCGAAAACTCGTACACCCCGTCAAAACCACCCACAATCAACCTTTTTAAATATAACTCATTTGCAATACGCATGTACAAAGGAATGTCAAGCGAATTGTGGTGTGTGATAAAAGGTCTTGCTGCAGCGCCACCGGGAATCGGTTGCAAAACTGGAGTTTCCACTTCTAAATATCCTTTGTCGTTGAAGAAAGAGCGCATCGCATTGAACAATTTAGTTCTCTTGATAAAAGTTTCTTTAACATGGTCATTCACCGTTAAATCCACATAACGACGGCGGTATCTTTGTTCTGGATCTGAAAAAGCATCGTGTGTTTTTCCGTCCGCATCAGTTTTTACAATAGGTAATGGTTTCAAGGCTTTCGCCAAAACCGTCAAGCCATAAATATGAACCGAGATTTCGCCTACTTGGGTTTTAAAAACCGTACCGCGAACCCCAATAAAATCGCCAATGTCCAACAGTTTTTTGAAAACCACATTATACATCGTTTTGGCCTCGTCATCCGATACATCATCTCTAGAAATATAGATTTGAATGCGTCCTTCCGCATCTTTCAACTCAGCAAAAGAGGCTTTTCCCATAATACGTTTCCCCATCAAACGACCCGCTAGAATCACTTCCTTACCTTCAAAATTTTCGAAATTGGCCAGGATTTCGCTGGAATAAGCAGTAGTACTAAATTCGGCCGCAGGATACGGTTCGATGCCTAAGTTACGTAATTCGGTGAGCGCTTCTCTACGAAGGATTTCTTGTTCGGATAATGCCATTCTGTTCTGATTTTAAGAGTGCAAAGATACTAAAAGATTGCAGATTCTAGATTGCAGATTTTAGATTTTTTGGAGCAGATAATTTCATTTTTTCAAGACTACTTGTCCCGCTATTTGCTGCAATCTTTTGGTGCGAACACCTCCCCAAAAGGATTTCTACTGCTACCTGCCTGTCGGCTGACAGGTCGGGGCTAAGCGATGTCTTTTTGCTTTTCATAAAACCATTCAAAACTATGAATGCTAAAAAAAAATCCGTGTTAATCCGTTCAATCCGTGTCATCCGTGTGCCATTTTTTTTAAGGAATATTGCCAACAAAAACTTTGTAACTTTGCAATTAAAATAGTGGACGAATTAAGATTGCTTCGTTCCTCGCAATGACAATGAACAAAACCATCCAACTTCAAGATTTAGGACTCCAAGACTATAAAAAGACTTGGGAATATCAGGAGGAATTGTTCAAGGAAGTGATCGATTTAAAAATCAAGAATAGGAGAGAAAATCTTAGTGAGCAAACCCCTAATTATTTCCTTTTTGTTGAACATCCACACGTTTACACTTTAGGAAAAAGCGGTGATTTGTCCAATTTACTTTTATCGGAAAATCAACTACAAGATAAAGGAGCCACATTTCACAAAATCAACCGCGGTGGCGATATTACTTATCATGGACCTGGACAAATAGTGGGGTATCCCATTTTGGACTTGGATAATTTCTTTACTGACATTCATCACTATTTGCGTTTTCTGGAAGAATCCATCCTCTTGACTTTGCAGGAATACGGATTGGAATGTGGTAGAAGCGAGGGGGAAACTGGAGTTTGGTTGGGTGTCGGAACCCCCTTTGCCCGTAAAATCTGCGCACTTGGCGTTCGGGCTTCCCGCTGGGTAACGATGCACGGTTTTGCATTAAACGTCAATGTCGATTTGGGTTATTTTGAGGCTATTATTCCCTGTGGGATTCGCGGCAAGGCAGTCACATCTTTAAACGTAGAATTGGGAGTTGAAAAAGTAGATGAAGCCGAAGTAAAAGCAAAAATATTGAAACATTTCTCTTGTCTTTTCGGAGCGACTTTCGATTCCTCTGAAATTAACAATCCTTAATCTGAAATCATAAATCCATTTTCAATTGTTCTGGCAACAATCGAAACGTCAAACGGTGGTATTTAGTCACACCATATTTCCGTATAGCTTCTCGGTGCTCTTTGGTGGGATACCCTTTGTTTTGCTTCCAATTGTACATGGGAAATTCTTTGTGAATATGATTCATGTAGTCATCCCGATACGTTTTTGCCAGCACCGAAGCGGCCGCAATGCTCAGGTATTTTGAATCTCCTTTTACGATACTATGATTCGGAATAGATGTTAATATTTCGATTTCACTTTTGGAAAATTGCTTTCCAATAGTAGTTGCTAAACCTAATTTGGCGTTCAATGATCGGTTGCCGTCCACAATAATGAATTCAGGTGTGATATTCAATTTCAAAACACATTCCTGCATTGCTTTCATTGAAGCATTCAGGATATTGATTTCATCAATTTCTTTCGGGTGTAAATGGGTTATAGCAAAGGAAACAGCTATGTTTTCGATCAAAGGCCTGAGTTTTTCTCTCGTTTTTTCGGATAGTTGCTTGCTATCGTTTAGAAGGCTATCCTCAAATTTTATGGGTAGAATCACGGCCGCTGCGGTCACGGGTCCCGCAAGACAGCCCCGCCCTGCTTCGTCGGTGCCGGTTTCCAGCAGAAAGGTAGAAAAATTAGGAAGTAGCATTTTAGGCTATGTTAGAAGAGCAAATATTGGATTTTTTTTGGAATTCCCCTAATTTATTATAAGTCAAACGCAATAAACTACCTCGGGGCAGAGCCCCAGAGGTATTAAAAAAAACAGATTTCACAAATTAACACAGATTTTTCTGTGCAAATTTGTGAAATCCGTATCAAAAAATCGAAGCAGAGCTTCGAGGAATTAAACCTAAAAATATTAAAATTATTACAACTAATCATAGATGAATTTTACCCATTAGATTACTTTTAAAATAAAGTGAACCGCTAATCCATCGAGATTATTGAGTACTCGCCAATCCATAAATTAATACATGCTGAATAATTTTGGAGTATGAAATTAAATTTGGCGTTTACTTG
The DNA here is from genome assembly GCA_044232845.1 of Flavobacterium sp. GTDB lineage: Bacteria > Bacteroidota > Bacteroidia > Flavobacteriales > Flavobacteriaceae > Flavobacterium. The sequence continues at coordinate 2,530 of JBIILD010000035.1, read as the reverse complement.
TAACTAATTAAAGGTTATAATATTTATTTTTATAAAGTAAGACTAGTCATTCTTTGTGTTCAGAATTGTTTGCTTTCTGTCAGGCCCCACAGAAACAATTTTTATTGGAACTTCAACCGCTGCCTCAATGAATTCAATATATTTTTTTAGTTCTATTGGTAATTCATCATACGTTGACATTCCCGTTAAATCAGCTTCCCATCCTTTGAATTCTTGGTAAACAGGAGTCACGTTTTCGGGCTCAATGTTGTATGGAAAATGAGAGATTTTTTTTCCTTTGTAATTGTACTCGGTACACACTTTCAACGTTGGAAATCCCGAAAGAATATCCCCTTTCATCATCATCAATTGGGTTACTCCATTAATTTGAACTGCATATTTCAAGGCTACTAAATCGAGCCATCCACAACGTCTTTGTCTTCCCGTCACAGAACCAAATTCATTTCCTACGCGTGCCATTGTGGCTCCATCTTCGTCAAAAAGTTCAGTTGGAAAAGGGCCGCTTCCTACTCGAGTAACGTATGCTTTAAAGATTCCATATACTTCTTTTATTTTATTTGGAGCAATTCCTAAGCCTGTGCAAGCTCCTGCTGCAGTAGTGTTAGATGAAGTTACAAATGGATATGTTCCAAAATCTACATCAAGTAAAGAACCTTGTGCTCCTTCGCATAATATGGCTTTTCCAGCTTTTTGGGCTTGGTGTAAATATTCCTCGCTATCTATAAAATCAATTTTTTTCAATTCTTCAATGGATTCAAAGAATTCTTTTTCCATTTCCTCGAGATTGTATTGAATATTTACGTCATAAAAAGCGATCATCGCTTCATGCTTATCGGCCAATGCTCGGTATCTTTCTTTGAAATCCTCTAGTTCAATATCTCCAACACGAAGACCATTTCTTCCGGTTTTGTCCATGTAAGTTGGACCGATACCTTTTAGAGTAGAGCCTATTCTAGCCTTTCCTTTTGCTGCTTCAGAAGCAGCATCAAGCATACGATGGGTTGGCAAAATTAAGTGTGCTTTTCTGGAAATTATCAATTTATTTTTGATGTCTAAATTAAATTTGGCCAGACCTTCAATTTCTTTTTGAAATACAACAGGGTCAATTACCACTCCGTTTCCAATGATATTTACGGCAGTTTTATGAAAAATACCAGAAGGAATCGTTCTAAGAACGTGTTTTATTCCGTCAAACTCTAAAGTGTGTCCCGCATTTGGACCACCCTGAAATCGGGCAATAATATCATATTTTGAAGTAAGAACATCAACAATTTTTCCTTTGCCTTCATCTCCCCATTGTAATCCTAGTAATAAATCTACGGTCATTCTCTAATATTTTGTAGTTAGTTTGTTGTTATTTTTTATTGGTACAATTCGCAAAGCGCCAATGCTATTTTTGTCTTTTTGTCCCATATAGATACAAGGAATGATTTGTGATATCGATATCGAATATCTCTTCGATTGTTTTTTTTATACTTTGAATCCTCGGGTCACAAAATTCGATTACCTCACCAGTATCAGTCATTATTATATGGTCGTGTTGTTTGTCGAAATAGGATTTTTCGTAATGTGCTTGATTTTGACCAAACTGGTGTTTGCGCACCAAGGCTGATTCCAGCAAAAGTTCAATGGTATTGTATAGGGTAGCTCTGCTCACGCGATAGTTTTTATTTTTCATTTTAATATACAGATTCTCTATATCAAAATGTTCTTCGCTGGCATAAATTTCTTGCAGTATCGCAAATCGTTCGGGCGTTTTACGATGTCCTTTATTTTCGAGATATAGTGTAAAAACGTTTTTTACAATTTCTTGATTTTTACTATTATCCGTTGAGATGAGTGTCATATCTGGCAAAGATAAATTTTATTTTTCAGTTTAAAAATTTAAGAGTTTAAAAGTTTAAAATCTAAACTAATAACTTTCCAATATTTATACACATTTCCTAATTTTTATATTCTCGAGTTACTTTATCGATACCATCAATTTTCTTGATATTATCCATTAGTTTCTTTAAAATAATATTGTTCTGAACGATTACGGAAATTTGGCCATTGAAAATTCCGGCTTCTCCGCTTAAAGAGATACTTTGAATGTTTACATTCATATTATCTGAAATTACTCTAGTAAGTTTATTTGTAAGTCCCAAGGTATCCATTCCAGTGATGTGCAAAATAGCCTTGAATTCTTGTTGTGAGGAGTCAATCCATTTGGCCAAAATAATCCGATAGGCATAATTGGATTGAAGGCTTATGGCATTGGGACAATCTTTTTTATGCACTTTGATACCCTCGTTTATGGTTATAAAACCAAAAACTTCATCCCCAGGGATTGGGTTGCAACAAGAGGATAATTTATAGTCTAATTTATCATGGTCTGCACCAAAAACTAGCATATCATAATTACTGCTGAGGACTTGTTTATGAATGTCTTCATTAGCAGTACTTGGGGAACGCTTGATTTTGCTCTTGAAAAAATTAATAAAAGTATTGCTTTTTTGCGTTGCGTAGTCTTTTAATTGTTGGTTCTCAA
>JBIILD010000034.1:0-14147 GCA_044232845.1 Flavobacterium sp. | reverse complement strand
TTTTTCCCATATAGAAAGACAACAATTGTTCTACCGATGTGTTTTTATCCATCATAATGGGATCCAATCGAATGGTTTCTCCAATAAAATTCTTGAATTCGTCTGGCGATATTTCTCCCAATCCCTTAAATCGCGTGATTTCCGGTTTTGGTTTTAATTTTTCTATGGCTGCTTTTCGTTCGTCTTCGGAATAGCAATAAATAGTTTCTTTCTTGTTTCGAACCCTAAAAAGCGGTGTTTGCAGAATATACAAATGTCCTTCCTTAATCAATTCCGGAAAAAATTGCAGAAAGAAGGTAATCAACAACAACCGAATGTGCATTCCATCAACATCCGCATCGGTGGCGATTACAATGTTGTTGTAACGCAATTTTTCCAAACCGTCTTCGATATCCAAAGCTGCCTGCAACAAATTGAATTCCTCGTTTTCATAGACAATCTTCTTGCTCATTCCGTAACAATTCAAAGGTTTTCCGCGAAGACTAAAAACGGCTTGCGTATTCACGTCACGCGATTTAGTAATCGATCCAGAAGCCGAATCCCCCTCGGTAATGAAAAGCGTGCTATCCAAGTTTTTAGGATTCTTGGTATCCGGAAGATGAGCGCGGCAATCCCGTAGTTTTTTGTTGTGCAAATTGGCTTTTTTGGCTCTATCAGTAGCCAATTTTCGGATTCCGGAAAGTTCTTTGCGTTCTCGTTCCGCTTGCAAAATTTTGCGTAACAAAGCCTCGGCAGTTGCTGGATTTTTGTGCAAATAACTGTCTAATTTGTTTTTCACGAAATCATTGACGAAAGTACGAACCGAAGGCATTCCCGGTTCTGAACCCATATCGGTAGAACCTAATTTAGTTTTGGTTTGCGATTCGAAAACAGGCTCCATAACTTTAATACTTATGGCAGTCACAATTGATTTACGGACATCAGAAGCTTCAAAGGGTTTATTGTAATATTCCCGAATGGTTTTCACGATGGCTTCACGATAGGCGGCCAAATGCGTTCCTCCCTGCGTAGTGTTTTGACCGTTGACAAAGGAATGGTATTCCTCGCTGTATTGGGTTTTGCTGTGCGTTAAGGCAATTTCAATATCATCACCTTTCAAGTGAATAATTGGATATTCAAGGTCATCGGCGTGGATGGTTTCATCCAACAAATCTTTCAATCCATTTTCGGAAAAATATTTTTCGCCGTTGAATAATATGGTCAAACCATTGTTAAGATAACAATAGTTTTTGAGCATTTTGATAATATATTCGTAACGGAATTTGTAATTTTTGAAAATTGCTTCATCCGGAATAAAACTAACCTTGGTTCCTTTTCGTTTGGTCGTTTCGATAATATCTTCTTCCAAAACCAAGTTTCCTGCCGAGAATTCGGCTGCTTTTTGCTTGTCGTCACGGACGGATTCCACACGAAAATAATTGGACAAAGCATTCACGGCTTTCGTTCCAACACCATTCAACCCTACGGATTTCTTAAAAGCAAGTGAATCGTATTTTCCACCCGTATTCATTTTTGAAACCACGTCAATCACTTTTCCGAGGGGAATTCCTCGACCGTAATCGCGAACCGTAACTGTTTTGTCTTTGATACTTACCTCGATGGTTTTACCTGCGCCCATAACGAACTCGTCGATACAGTTGTCTAGAACTTCCTTGAGTAAAATATAAATGCCATCGTCTGGCGAAGAACCATCTCCGAGTTTTCCGATGTACATTCCAGGACGCATTCTGATATGTTCTTTCCAGTCGAGCGAACGAATATTATCTTCAGTATATTGATTTTGGTTAGACATTTTAAAGTGTATCGAATTTTTGCTAATGTAATATAAATTGATAAAATTTAAAAGCACAAAATCCAAAGTTATTAAGAATGATATTGACAGCGGATAATTAATTTCTGAAATAAACCATTTTACTCAATTGTTTATAAGATTATTATGTTTAGTCCAATATTTTTACCAAATAGAGCACAGTCAAAATGCAATGTTGATTCTCGATTACGAACTAACAAAAAGCCAATTTAATGGAGAAGTAGTAACAATAATTTAGTCCTGAAATGAATTCGGAAATGGAAGTTTTTGATAGTTTGAAAATTAAAAAGTCCTTATTTTTGAGGTTGTATTTAAAATATTCAAAAAAACAGAACAAAAGGTTTTGTTTTTTTATAAAAAAATGTACTTTTGAAAAATTATTATGACAAACAACAGAAATACATATCATTCTTCGATACCAACTCAAAAACGGGTTCAACCTTCTGTTACGTTTACTACTACAACAACCACCCTTTAGGGGTATATCTTTTTACATATAATCCAATTTTTGTAATTCTTTTCCGAGATGAAGAGCGTTCATAGGTGTATAAAAAATAGTGCATTTTAAATAAAAAACAAATGAAAGTATTAAAATTTGGCGGAACTTCGGTAGGTAATGCACAAAATATAAAGCTCGTTTTAGATATAGTCATTCAAAAAGAAAAACAAGACAAACTTGTTGTGGTTGTTTCAGCTTTTACCAAAGTAACGGATTTATTAGTTCTTGCCTCTCAAAAAGCAGCATCAAATGACGAAAGTTTTAAGGATATTGTAGCAGAAATCGAGAAAAAACATTTAGACACTATAAAAGAGTTGATTCCGGTTAGCGATCAAAGCAGTTCATTGAGCCACATCAAAAGAATTATCAATCACCTTGAAACGCTGCTAGACGGCTGTTTTTTACTTGGCGAATTATCCCCAAGAACTTCTGATACTATTTTAAGTTTTGGAGAATTATTATCTTCTTACATTATAGCCGAAGCTTTTAAACAACACCATACCAATAGTAGCTATAAAGACAGTCGTGAATTAATCAAAACCAATAATAATTTTGGCAAAGCTGCAGTAAATTTCGAAATTACGAATCCCTTAATTGCCGATTATTTTACTTCGGATGATTCTCAAATAGTAGTTATGCCAGGTTTTATTGCTTCATCGATTGACGGAATTGGAACTACTCTTGGCCGGGGTGGATCTGATTATACTGCCGCAATTATTGCAGCTGCTTTGGATGCATCCGAATTAGAAATTTGGACAGACGTCAACGGAATGTTTACTGCAAATCCCAATATTGTAAAACAAGCCCAACCCATTGCTACTATTTCGTATCAAGAAGCCATGGAATTATCGCATTTTGGTGCTAAAGTTTTGTATCCGCCAACAATCCAACCTGTTTTAAGAAAAAACATCCCTATTCTTATTAAGAATACTTTCGAGCCCCAAGCCGAAGGAACTTATATTTCGAATAGAGAAACCTCAAATACTAATCCCGTAAAAGGAATCAGTCATATTGACAACATTAGTTTAATTACCCTTGAAGGACCCGGAATGATTGGTGTTGCAGGATCGTCAAAAAAACTTTTCGAAGTTTTGTTTCACGAAAATATCAATGTGATATTTATTACACAAGCCTCATCGGAGCATTCTATTTGTATTGGAATATTAAATGATGATGCTGAAAATGCTGAAAACGCAATCAACAAAGCTTTTGGAACTGAAATTGCTCAAAACAAAATCGATCCATGTGTGGTTGAAAAAAATCTTTGCATTATTGCTTTGGTTGGCGAAAACATGAAAAATCATCAAGGTTTAAGCGGAAGAATGTTTAGCACTTTAGGGAAAAACAATGTGAATATTCGAGCCATTGCACAAGGAGCATCCGAGAGAAATATTTCGGCAGTTATCAACGAAAGAGATGTTAAAAAAGCATTGAATACTTTACACGAAAACTTTTTTGAAGAAAATACAAAACAGTTGAATTTGTTCGTAATGGGGGTTGGAAATGTTGGCGAAAAATTCATTGAACAAATTAGCCAACAAAAGAAATTCCTTAAAGAAAATCTTAAAATAAATGTCAAAGTTGTTGCCGTGTCGAATTCTAGAAAAATGTTTTTCGACGAAGAAGGAATTTCATTAAAAGACTGGAAATCACTTTTGGAAAATGGCAAAACGGCAAATAAAGAAGTTTTCATTTCAAAAGTGACATCACTAAATTTACGTAACAGTATTTTTGTCGATATTACTGCTAATCAAAGTGTTTCTGAAACCTACGAGCAGTATTTGAAACAAAATATCGCTGTGGTAACTTGTAATAAAATAGCTTGTTCCTCGGCTTATGGCAATTACAAAAAATTAAAAAATCTATCCCGTCAATTCAATGCTCCTTTCTTGTTTGAAACTAATGTTGGAGCCGGTTTGCCAATTATTGATACCGTTAAAAACCTAATTGCATCAGGCGATAAAGTCAATAAAATCCAAGCCGTTTTATCAGGAAGTTTGAACTTTATTTTCAACAATTTCGACGAAAAAAATTCATTTCACGATGTAGTTAAAGAAGCAGGTATTCAAGGTTTTACAGAGCCTGATCCAAAAATTGATTTAAGCGGTGTAGATGTTGCTAGAAAGATTTTAATCCTTATTCGCGAGAGTGGCTACCAAATGGAAATCGAAGACATAACCAATAAATCATTTATGCCAGCCGAATGTTTGGCAACAACAAATAACGACGATTTCTTCGCATCATTAAAAACCCATGCGGCTCATTTCGAGAATTTGTTGGTATCAGCTAAATTAAAAGACTGTCGTTTAAAATACGTGGCTACTTTCGAAAACGGAAAAGCAAGCGTTGGTTTGGAATTCATCCCGAGAGAAAGTCCATTCTATAATTTAGAAGGAAAAGACAATATTGTACAATTTTATACAGACCGTTACAGCGACCAACCTTTATTAATAAAGGGTGCTGGAGCAGGTGCTGCGGTTACTGCTTCCGGGATTTTTGCCGACGTAATTCGTGTTGGAAACATGTAAAATTAGTGGATGGTAATTAGTTGATGGATAAAGTCAACCGACAACCAACAACAATCAACCAACAACAAAATACTATGAATGAAATAAAAATATTTTGCCCTGCAACAATCGCGAATCTTTCTTGTGGATTTGATGTTTTAGGGCTTTGCTTAGCTACTGCGGGAGATGAAATGATTATCCGAAAATCGGCAATGAAAGGTGTTCGTATCACTAAAATTGTAGGTGCCGATTTGCCATTGGAAACTGAAAATAATGTTGCTGGGGTTGCCGCTTTAGCCATGTTAGAGGAAATAGAAACGGAATTTGGTTTTGATATCGAAATTTACAAACACATCAAAGCCGGCAGCGGAATCGGTAGTAGCGCTGCCAGTTCTGCAGGAGCTGTTTTTGGAATAAACGAATTATTGGGACAACCTTTTACACGAAAAGAATTGGTGAAATTTGCCATGCAAGGCGAAAAACTAGCCAGTGGAAATGCCCATGCTGATAATGTTGCGCCCTGTTTACTAGGCGGATTTACATTGGTACGATGCTCGAATCCATTGGATATTATCAAAATCGAAAGCCCATCCGAATTATATGCAACAGTAGTTCATCCTCAAATTGAGTTAAAAACATCAGATGCACGTTCGGTTTTAAAACAAACGGTTTCTTTAAAAAGTGCCATTACCCAATGGGGGAATGTAGGGGGATTAGTGGCAGGCTTATACACGAATGATTACGAATTAATCGGACGTTCCTTGCATGATGAAATTATCGAACCTGTTCGTAGCATGCTAATACCTGGTTTCGATTTAATCAAGAAAACCGCATACGAAAACGGAGCATTAGGATCTGGAATCTCTGGTTCTGGCCCCTCTATTTTTGCATTAAGCAAAGGAAAAGAAACCGCCGACAAAATTGCAGCCGCCATGAGCGCTGTATATGATGAAATAAATTTGCCTTATGAAATTCACGTTTCAAAAGTAAATACAGAGGGAATAAGTGTACTATAAATTATTTAAGATTTCTGATTAATGATTTTGATTTAAGATGTATCCCACGTTGCTAAAAATAAAAAATCGTTAATCCTCAATCTTCAATCTAAAATCAAATGAAATACTATAGTTTAAACCATAATGCACCTGAAGTTTCTTTCCAAGAAGCGTTAATACAAGGATTAGCGACAGATAAAGGATTGTATTTTCCAAAATCCATCACTCCGTTAAACGCTGATTTTTTCGAAAATATCGAAAATTATAGCAACACCGAAATTGCTTTTGAAGCCATCAAACAATTTGTGGGTGACGAAATTCCTGCCATAACCTTAAAACAAATCATTGCCGAGACCTTGTGTTTTGATTTTCCAACGGTAAAAGTCGAAGACACTATTTATGCTTTAGAATTATATCACGGTCCTACAATGGCTTTCAAAGACGTTGGTGCACGATTTATGTCGCGCTGTTTAGCGTATTTTAATAAAGATAAAAAAGACAATACGAATACGGTTCTTGTCGCCACATCGGGAGATACTGGTGGCGCTGTGGCTAGTGGTTTCCTTGGCGTTCAAGGAGTGGAAGTGGTTATTTTATATCCTTCTGGAAAAGTGAGTGACATTCAAGAACGACAATTAACAACCTTAGGACAAAATATAAAAGCGCTTGAAGTGGATGGCTTTTTTGATGATTGTCAAGATATGGTCAAGAAAGCGTTTTTAGATAACAGTTTAAAAAATAAAAACCTAACCTCGGCCAATTCGATCAATATTGCGCGGTGGTTACCACAAATGTTTTACTTTTTCTTTGCTTACAAACAACTGAAATCTCAAAAAAAGGCTTTAGTTTTTTCTTGTCCAAGTGGAAATTTTGGAAATATTTGTGCTGGAATTATCGCAAAAAAATTAGGCTTACCAATCGAACATTTTGTGGCTTCAACCAATGTTAATGATACTGTTCCAAGATTCTTGCAAAACGGAAGTTACGATCCAAAACCTTCCAAGGCCACTATTTCAAATGCCATGGATGTTGGGAATCCGAGTAATTTCATCCGTATCCAAGAAATGTACAATAACGATTTGGAGCAATTCAAAAAAGATTTTTCCTCCTTTTCGTATACCGATTTCGAAACTTTGGAAGCTATGAAATCTATTTACAACACCAACAGTTATATTGCGGAACCGCACGGGGCTGTAGGATATTTAGGCTTGAAAAAAGAATTAAAAAATCACACTAATGCCATTGGTGTTTTTTTAGAAACGGCACATCCTATCAAGTTTCTGGATGTGGTTGAGCCAGCTTTAAACGTAAAATTGCCTATTCCTACGCAAATTGAAAGCGTTTTGAATAAAGAAAAAATAAGCGTAAAAATAAAAACCTACGAGGAATTGAAAGCGTTTTTGGGATAATCTTACACTTCCAAACTCAAATAAGCCTTCCCAATATTCGCAATAACATCCGAAGCGATAAACGACTGATAACCGGTTTCGGGTAGCGCAATATCAGCGGTTAATCCATGCAGGTAAACGCCAAGTATTGCCGCATCAATGGGTTCGTAGGATTGTGCGAGCAAACTCGTAATCATTCCCGTAAGGACATCGCCTGTTCCAGCTGTGGCTAAGGCTGCGTTTCCAGTAGTGTTTTCATAAATCGTTTCGCCATCAACAATAAATGTTGGCGCACCTTTCATCACAATAATAAGATGGTGCAGGGTGGAAAAAGCGATTGTTTTTTCAAATTTTTCTGCAACCGAATTCCATTTTCCGATCAATCGTTCGAGTTCTTTGAGATGTGGCGTGAGGATTGTATTATCAGGCAATAAGGCAATCCATGCTGGGTTTTGAGACAAGATATTTAGTGCGTCGGCATCGATGACTAATGGTGTTTTGTTGTTGGTAAGAAATTCGTGAAGCGCATTTTGAGTTTCCAACTCCTGCCCTATTCCAGGACCAATACCGATGGCCTGCGGCACGAAATCGAATTCAATTATCGAAATGTTTTTTTCTTGATTATCCGTTAAAACCATGACTTCAGGAATGGCGGTTTGAAGAATATCGTACCCACATCTCGGAATAAATACTGTGACTAAGCCACAACCGGTTTTCAAGCATGCTTTAGAAGATAAAACCATGGCGCCTATTTTGCCGAAACTACCTCCAATTAACAGTGCGTGACCTTGAATCCCTTTGTGAGTTTGCGGATTAATGGGTTTGTATCGCTGAAGAATTTCAGCGCAGTCGATAGTAACTGGATTTCGCATCAGATTAGTTTGCTTAAAATTACGAAATTAAATTTAAATTTTGTTAGTCAAGGCATAACTTTTAGCTAAATCCTTTAAGAGATTATTTGACTTTAGGTCAATATTCACGCTAGAACAATTCACTTTGTTTGCAGTAGTATTCCTTTCTGTAAACTTTTTGGTTTGACGGAAAATACAACGGAAAGCGATAAATAGCTTCTCGAAAACTTTTGCAACTCCATAAAAAATGAATAAATTTGCTTCAAAAATTTTTATAAAAAGACGACAATGAAAAATACTGCCCTTACCCACGTTCATGAGAGTTTGGGAGCGAAAATGCTGCCGTTTGCAGGATACAATATGCCTATTTTATATGAAGGTGTCAATGCAGAACACGAGGTGGTTCGTAATGGTGTTGGGGTTTTTGATGTGTCACACATGGGCGAATTTTTAATTACTGGTCCCAATGCTTTGGCTTTGATTCAGAAAGTGACTTCGAATGATGCCTCGACCTTAACTATTGGCAGAGCACAATATTCGTGTTTACCCAATAAAGAGGGTGGAATTGTAGATGATTTATTGATTTACAAAATGGAAGACGAAAAGTATTTATTGGTAGTAAATGCTTCAAATATTGATAAAGATTGGGATTGGATTTCGGCGCATAATGATATGGGTGTATCAATGGAAAACCTTTCAGACGAGTATTCGTTGCTGGCAATTCAAGGACCAAAAGCGGTGGAAGCTATGCAAAAATTGTCTTCGATAGATTTAGCAACTATTGAATACTATCATTTTGTGGTTGGGGATTTTGCAGGAATTGAACATGTAATCATATCGGCAACTGGTTATACTGGTTCTGGAGGTTTTGAGATTTATTGTAAAAATTCGGAAGTGGAACAAATCTGGCATACAGTTTTCGAAGCGGGTGCTCCCTTTGGTATTAAACCCATTGGTCTTGCGGCTCGTGATACTTTACGATTAGAAATGGGATTCTGTTTATATGGAAACGACATCAACGATACAACTTCGCCTATTGAAGCTGGTTTGGGTTGGATTACAAAATTTAATAAGGAATTCACCAATTCCGTGAACTTGCAAAAGCAGATAGAATCAGGTGTTGCAAAAAAATTAGTAGCTTTTGAGATGCAAGAACGAGCTGTACCAAGACACGATTATGAAATTGTGGATGCTTTGGGCACCGTAATCGGAATCGTAACTTCGGGAACCATGTCGCCATCACTGAATGTTGGAATTGGATTGGGATATGTAACTGCCGAAAACAGCAAAATTGATTGCGAAATTTTCATTAGAATTAGAAAAAATGATGTTCCCGCGAAAGTGGTAAAATTGCCGTTTTACAAGAAGTAATCAATTCAAAAGTTACTATCCGAAAGGGACTATAACAGCAATATCGAAATTCAAAGAGATATAAAATTGGATTTCAAAAGGGTATTAATTAGTGTTTTTGTGCATTGAAAAAGTATTTTTTAATGCAGATTAACGAATTATAATTTCAGAAGTTTAAAAAAAATGTAAAATGGGAAGAGCGTTCGAATTTAGAAAAGGTAGAAAAATGAAGCGTTGGTCAGCGATGGCTAAGGCATTCACTCGAATTGGGAAAGACATAGTAATGGCTGTAAAGGAAGGTGGACCAAATCCAGAGGCCAATTCCAGATTAAGGGCAGTTATACAGAATTCAAAGGCTGTAAATATGCCAAAAGAAAACGTGGAACGCGCCATAAAAAAAGCAACTGACAAAGATACCGCAAACTATAAAGAGGTTTTATTTGAAGGCTATGCGCCACACGGCATCGCCATTCTTGTTGAGACAGCTACCGATAACAACAACAGAACCGTTGCTAATGTGAGAAGTTATTTCAACAAATGCAATGGAACGATGGGTACCCAAGGTTCAGTAGAATTTATGTTTGACCATACGTGTAATTTTAGGATACCAGTCAATGGAATTGACCCTGAAGAATTAGAACTGGAATTAATCGATTTTGGAGCCGAAGAAGTTTTTGAGGATGAAGATGGGATTTTAATATATGCACCCTTTGGTAGTTTTGGAACAATCCAAAAAGAATTGGAAAACAGAAAAATAGAAATTCTTTCTTCTGGTTTTGAGCGTATTCCTCAAATCACCAAAAAAATAACGGAAGCCGAAATGACTGACGTGGAGAAACTAATCGAAAAATTGGAAGAGGATGATGATGTAATGAACGTGTATCATACAATGGAAGAGTAATTCTCTACCTGATTATTTAGGTCTACCATATTCTTTAAATTAATTTCAAGCCATACAAGACGAAGCAATAAGGCAAATTATTTTCATTATTGTGATTTGATTTTCATTTATAATAGGCAAGTCAAAAGTTTAAAAGCGTCGTAAAGTAAAAACCGCAATAGAGTAATCAATAGTCTTTAAAATCAAGCAATTTGTTTATTATGTGTAATTTAAACACAACATTACACGATAATTGTTACTTATATTTGTAAAAAATAATATTTATTTATGAAAAAAATTATTTTATCGGCTTTTATGTTAATTAGATTAACATTTGCAGCTCAGGCTCAGGATATTTCTAAGAATGCATTAGGATTGCGTTTGGGTGGCAACTACGATATTGCAAGTGAAGTTAGCTATCAAAGAAGAATGTCAGACCTTAATCGATTGGAATTGGGTTTAGGTTGGAATAACAATAGCAATGTTGACGCCTTTAAACTTACTGGGATTTACCAATGGGTTTGGAATATTGAGGGGAATTTCAACTGGTATGCTGGAGTTGGCGGAGGCTTGGGGAGTTGGAGCAATACCAACAAAACAAATGGCACATTTATATTTGCTTCAAGTGATGTTGGAATTGAATATAATTTTGATATCCCATTACAATTTTCTCTTGATATTAGACCTGAACTTGGGATCTTGGGAGACTATAAATACACAAATAGTAATTTAAATGCATTGGGACTAAATATTGCGTTAGGAATTCGATATAGATTATAACTTGTAATTGATTTTAAAAATCCATTTCTACGGTCAAGTAAGGATTTTTTATTTAATGATAATTTCTTTTTTAGAATTTATTTTGACCACACAATAGGGAGTTGTAATTTCTTGCGTACTTATTTTACTAGACTCAGGAGTTATTTCTTTTGTAGTTACGATAATATTTTTATCGGTTTCAACAACACTTTCAATCTCTATTTTAAAGCCTCCGGTTGTTTTTTCGCCCATATTCATTACAATAAAATTAGAAGTTTGAGTATCCATTGGGCTTATTTTATTTTTTAATTTTAGATCATTTTGTAGCATTATAATTTCGTTTGGTTCGGATAGAATTTCAAAAAAACGGATGCTAGCACCACCATTGTCTCGTTGTGTCAATACCTCAAATAAAGGCCTGGACTCTATTTTTTTAATGGTCGGAGTACATGAAAATAGAATTGAAATAAGAACTAGTGTAAAAAAAACTTTTTTCATGAAAATTTATTTATGGCTTTTTGATATAAATCTTCGTACAGAGGTAAAATGTTTTTGATGTCAAATTGTTTTGCAACGGACAATGCATTCTTTTTGAATTCAATCAAAACACTATTATTGTTTAAAATTTTTAAGGCATTCTCGGCCATTTCGTCAATGTCGCCTACATTACTCAAATACCCTGAAATGCCCTCAAAATTTACCTCAGGCAAACCACCTGAATTACTAGATATAACGGGAACGCTCCACGCCATAGCCTCTAGAGCGGCGAGTCCAAAACTCTCCGTTTCTGAGGGCAACAAAAATAAATCAGTATAACTCAAAATCTTATCGATTTCATTACTGTTGCCAAAGAAAATCACTTTGTCCAGAATACCTAATTCCTGGCATAAATATTCCGCTTTTTCTTTTTCGGGACCATCACCCACCATCATTAATTTGGCAGGGATTTGCTGTTGAATTTTATAAAATATTTTAATTACGTCAGGAATTCTTTTTACCTTTCTGAAATTACTGATATGGGTAACAATCTTTTCCTTTTCGGTGGCCATAATAGATCGGCTGCAAGGCGTATTGAAGTCATTACTATTTTTATCCAATTCAATAAAATTTGGAATTACCTGTATTTCATTTTTAATATTGAATAATTTAATCGTGTCATCTTTCAAACTTTGGGAAACTGAGGTCACAAAATCTGATTTGTTGATGCTGAAGGTTACCGCAGTTTTATAGAAAGGATGGTTTCCCACCAAGGTAATATCAGTACCGTGAAGAGTAGTTATCATTGGGATATTAATACCTTCGTCTTTGAGCATCTGCTTGGCCATATAACCCGCATAAGCGTGTGGAATGGCATAGTGTACGTGGAGTAATTCTATTTTATACAATTTTACCATATCAACTAATTTGCTCGACAAGGCCAATTCATAAGGTTGAAAATGAAACAAAGGATATTCTGGAACGTTGACTTCATGGTAATGTACATTGGGGTTCAGCAACGCCAATCGTACGGGTTGGCTATACGTAATAAAGTGAATTTCGTGACCACGACGAGCTAACTCAAGTCCAAGTTCTGTGGCTACTACACCACTACCACCAAACGTGGGATAACAAACAATTGCTATTTTCATATTTGTGTTTTGACGAGGCGAATTTAGGTGAAATGCACTAATGCATATAATAATGCTGTAAAACTTTTTTGTGAACCCTATTCGGTAAAATAAATATAACGAAACTTTTTTAGAAAAAACGACTATGCCAACTGTCCATAGCCGGAACTTCCCAAGATTCGTTGTATTCTTCAATGGTATTAACCAAATTATTGAAAACAATGGTATTTTCGGTAACTGCTTTTTCTTTGGCCATTTTCTTAAAATCAATCAAAGTTTTGTGTGCAATGTGTTCCCCGTTTTTGAAGGTAACATTCATTTTGTCTAACAAGTCGACATTGTATTTTTGTTCCAAGTTTTGGATAAATTGCACCGAAGCATCAATAGAACAACCCGTAGCGGCTTGAACTTCCTGATTTACCGCAAGTATTATAAATCGATTGTATTTTAATTGATAAGATGATTCAAGACCAATACTGTGTGCTTCCCAATTTTCGAGAAAGGATTGCAAAGCAGTTTCAATTTCAGAAAATTCCTCATCCGAAAATTTTCTGTTGGATTGATAAATCCATATTTTGGATTCTTCGGGTAAATTTTCAAAAGGAATGTACATGGTAATTATGAGTTGTGAATTATTAATTTAAGAATTTGAGTTCAAAATTTGTAATTATTAATTCGGAATTGATTTATAAATCTTGGGCGTTAGCAATCAACTCAGCGATGTCCATCACTTTTACCGTACTTTCCTTTTCTTTGTTTTTGATACCATCAGTCATCATAGTATTGCAGAAAGGACACCCCGCAGCAATAATATCTGGTGAAGTTTCTAGTGCTTCTTCTGTTCTTTCGATATTTATTTCTTTATTTCCAGGTTCGGCGTCTTTAAACATTTGAGCACCTCCTGCTCCACAGCAAAGTCCATTCGCTTTAGACCGTTTCATTTCGACCAATTCGGCATCCAGTTTTTGAATCAAATCGCGGGGGGCTTCATAAATACTATTTGCCCTGCCCAAGTAACACGGATCATGAAAAGTAATTCGCTTTCCTTTAAACTGACCTCCCTCAATAGTTAATCGTCCATCATCCAGCAAGAATTTTAGAAATTCGGTATGATGAATTACTTCATATTTACCGCCCAATTCAGGATATTCATTTTTTAAAGTATTGAAACAATGCGGACAAGCAGTAACTATTTTCTTGGCTTCATAGGCATTCAAAACCTCAATATTCATCATGGCCTGCATTTGAAACAAAAACTCGTTTCCAGCACGCTTGGCTGGATCTCCGGTACAACTTTCTTCCGTTCCAAGAACTGCGAAAGAAACATTGGCACGATTCAGAATTCGTACAAACGCCTTAGTGATTTTTTTAGCTCTATCATCAAAACTTCCGGCACAACCAACCCAAAATAAAACTTCAGGTTGCTCGCCTTTAGCCAGCATTTCGGCCATCGTGGGCACTATTAAATTTTCTGACATGATTTTTTATTGCTACGGATAAA
>JBIILD010000121.1:0-3976 GCA_044232845.1 Flavobacterium sp. | reverse complement strand
GAAGCAGTTATCAAAAAAGCAAAAGGAAACGCATAATCTTTAAGAAAATGAGTCAAAAAATCAGAATAAAATTAAAATCTTACGATCACATGTTGGTAGACAAGTCTGCTGAAAAGATTGTAAAAACCGTAAAAAGCACTGGGGCAGTAGTAACAGGACCAATTCCGTTGCCAACTCACAAAAAACTTTTTACTGTTCTTCGTTCTCCACACGTTAATAAAAAAGCGAGAGAGCAATTTGAAGTAATGTCATACAAGAGATTAATTGACATTTACTCCTCTTCATCAAAAACCATTGATGCTCTAATGAAATTAGAGTTGCCAAGTGGTGTTGAAGTAGAAATCAAAGTATAAGTTATTAATTGAAAGATTAAAAGATTTAATAATTTAAAAATTGAAAGGTTCGTAAATAATCTTTCAATTCTTAAATCTTTCAATGTTATAGTAAATAGAAAAAGCAACGCAATTCATTTTGTGTTGCTTTTTCTTGTTTAACTTGGAGCTGCCTGCCTGCCGGCAGGTTTCCAGCTTTCCGTTTCAAGTCCTCATTCAAAAAGGTGTTTTTCTAAGCCAAAAAAGGAGCTTCCTGCGGTCGCTCTTTTTCGGCAAGAAAAACTACCTTTTTTCATTCCGGGCTTTCCACTTCAAACGAAGTTCACTGAACTCCTATGAAAATAAAAGTAAAGTGAAGTAATCTGGGCTAGGACATCTCGAATCTCAGGAACTTTCTATTTTTCATAATTATGTCCTTTGCATCTAACAAGTTTATTTGTTTAATCGGTTATTTGTTTATTCGTTGAGTCGTTGATTGGAAAATCGGTTAATCGTTGATTCGTTAATTTGGAGAAATCTGTGGAAATCTGTGGAAATCTTTTTAACCTGCCTGCCGGCAGGCAGGTCTGTGGCAAAAAAAAATTCTCTATTTGTCAATCTGAATTTATTTCAGATACTAGTTTACACCTGACAGGTTTTAAAAACCTGTCAGGTGTTTTGTTTAAAGTTGGGGTCGTAGGAAGGAAATTTTAGTGTTTTTATGTCCAATAACGTGGTTTATCACTTCCTAAACTCCGTTTACCATGTTATACAACCCCATTTAAGCAGTTATTCTAGCCGTTCACGGACTTCGAAAAAATAACAGTAACGCAACGAATAGAATGAATTCCTGCTTCTGTTCGACTAGCAATTTATATTTTACTAAAATGTAAATTTGTTCATTTATAAAATGTATATTTGCATATTACTAAAATGTTAAAAACTATGGTTTTAAAGTCTGACGTAGAAATAGCCTTCAAGCAACAACAACTTTTGTTGGAGGGTAAACCTAATGGAGAACGGAGAGAGAAAATAGCTCAGGTGACTTTGAGTAAAGAATTTGTGATAATCATTACCGGAATCAGGCGTTGTGGTAAAAGCACCCTGATGCAGCAGTTAATCAATAAATTAAAGGATTCTGTGGCATTTTTTAATTTTGAAGACCCACGAATATTTGGTTTTGAAACCACTGACTTTGTAAAATTGGATGAAGTAATCGGTAAAAATACCTTGTATTATTTCTTTGATGAGATACAAAATGTAGACAATTGGGAACTATTTATTAGAAATCTTCACGATAAGCAAAAAGTGATCTGTATTACCGGTTCAAATGCATCTTTGTTAAGCAGAGAGCTGGGTACTAAACTTACAGGGAGAAATATTCAGATAGAGTTGCTTCCTTTTTCGTTCAAAGAATACGTATCATTCAAAAAAATAAAGGCTGAAGCAGCATTTGAGCACTATTTAGTAGAAGGAGGATTTCCAGATTATCTTAAAACCGCAAACAAAGAAGTTTTACAGCAACTGTTTAAAGACATTGTCTACCGAGACATCATTGTAAGGCATTCGGTGAGGAATGATAAAGTGTTAATTAGTATCGCTTTGTATTTAATAAGCAATGCTGGGAAAGAATTTTCATTTACCAATATCAAAAACACTTTTGGTGTAGGTTCGGTGAATACGGTGATGGATTATATCAGTTGGTTTGAAGACAGTTATTTATTATTTACCTTACCCAAATTTAGCTGGTCCTTAAAAAGTGTAGCCATTAGTCCAAAGAAAGTCTATGTGATAGATACAGGTTTTGGAGATGCAAATTCATTGAGCTTTTCAAATGATACGGGCCGATTATTCGAAAATGCAGTTTACCTGCAATTGAGACGAACTTATAAAGAGCTTTATTATTTCAGGGCGAAAGGAGAATGCGATTTTGTTGTTAAAGAAAAAAATAAAGTAACACATGCCATTCAAGTTTGTGCAGAAGTATCGCAGGAGAATTTACCACGAGAAGTGAATGGATTGGTGGAAGCCCTAACTTTTTTTGACTTGGAGGAAGGCATTATTATCACGATGAATCAAGAAGATGAAATTGTTCAAAACGAAAAGAAAATACAGTTAATTCCAGCTTGGAAATGGTTTATGAATTGATTTCAATAAAAAAATGGTTAATTCGTTTAATCGTTTATCTGCGGAAATCCGTTTAATCCGTGGCGAAAAAATCGTTTACTATTTGTCAATCTGAATTTATTTCAGATTCTGTTTCATTTTTTTTAACCGCAAAGTGCGCAAAGGTTTACGCAAAGTTCGCAAAGTAAAAAATCTGTGACCCGAGACCAAAGGTCGAACAGACAAAGTAATCTGTGGCAAAAAAACGCTCTATTTGTCAATCTGAATTTATTTCAGATTCTGTTTCAACTCCGACAGCGTTTAAAACGTTGTCGGAGTTTTTTTAATTTTGTATAGTTTTTTAACAAAATATTCTCTATTTGTCAATCTGAATTTATTTCAGATTCAGTTTCAATAGCGAAAAAAGTTTATTTGTTGATTCGGTTATCTGTGAAAATCAATTTAATCCATCTTATTTGTGGCAAAAAAACCTCTACCTCTGGTGCTCGTCTGCGACGAGTACCTACTTAAATTAATAGTCAAATCGTAGCGTTTGCAACGCGGTTTGTCACTAAAATTGTTTTTTTTGTGAAAGCGATTATGTCAATAGTAGCCTCCCTTTGGTGCTCGTCTGCGACGAGTACCTACTTAAATTAATAGTCAAATCGTAGCGTTTGCAACGCGGATTGTCACTAAAATTGTTTTTTATGAAAGAGATTATGTCAATAGCAGCTATAGGAATTATGAAGAAGATAATTCTGTTTTTTGCAATGTAAATGTCGAGCCTTTGTGGCAATGCATCTTGAAGAACCGCGTTGCAAACGCTTTGTTTAGTTTGTACAAGTAAGTAGGTACTCGTCGCAGACGAGCACCAGATGTATCTTAATTTTCTTAACTCTCTTAATGGTTAAAAAAAATTTTAAAATTTATTTTAAATTTTTTTCCTCCCTCTGGTGCTCGTCTGCGACGAGCCCAGATGCGGGTTATACAAGTAAGTAGGCACTCGTCGCAGACGAGCACCAGATGCGTAATTTTTATACCGCCATAATAAAACAAAATGCACTAGTACAAACTAAAAAACCTAGCCGAGAGGAACAGAAACAATTTTTAAGCGCTATGAATTCCTATTTAGGGATTATGAAACACTATAAAACCTATAAATTAAGGAAAAGAATGCTTTTCAAAAACCTGAGTGGTTGGTGGTGGAATCAAGCGTATTTAAGCGGTGGTGTTGCAAAATTTGTTTTGAAAACAAAAATAACGCGATTGTAAATAATAGCTAAAAATTGAATTTTTACGAATAAGAAAAAATTTTCATTTTTAAATTATTGATATTCAAAAAAAAATATTACTTTTGCACCCCTTGTTTGAAGTATCTGATTATTTCAAATTGAAAGGGATAGTAATTAATAAATAATAATTATGTCTGGGTTAATTGGTAGAAAAATCGGCATGACTAGCATTTTCGACGAAAACGGGAAGAATATTCCTTGTACGGTAATCGAAGCTGGACCATGTGTTGTTACCCAAGTCAGAACCAAAGGTGTTGACGGGTATGA
>JBIILD010000120.1:0-3979 GCA_044232845.1 Flavobacterium sp. | reverse complement strand
AAGCCAAAGATTTAAACCGATTTCTCTTTAACGAAAACATTAGTTTGGACCATTTGGTTAAACGCAAAAACAGTTTGGAAGAGCAATTTTTAGAATTGACAAAAAGCAGTAGTAAAACCTAAACTCACAACAAAAAACATGAAACGATTACTCTCCATAGAATTACAAAAAATATGGCTTAACAAATCTAGTCGAGTGTTAACCTTGACCTATTTTATTTTGCTTACCCTTATAGCATTAATAGCCTCCATAAAATTTGACCTTGGGATTTTTAAAGTTCATCTTGCTGAAATGGGGATTTTTAATTTTCCTCTTATTTGGCATTTCAACACCTATATTTCCGCTTGGTTTAAATTCTTTTTAGCCATTGTTATCGTTTCGATGATGGCAAACGAGTATAACTACGGCACTTTAAAACAAAACCTGATGGACGGAATGAGCAAATGGGAATTTATACAATCTAAGTTTTTGACCGTGGTATTCTTTGGGTTTTGCTCTACTGTTTTTGTTTTTATTATGAGTTTAGCACTAGGGTATAGTTACGCTGCTAATACCGAAATAAACATTGTTTTTTCGGATTTGGAATACCTCTTGGCTTTCTTTGTCAAGCTAATGGGGTTTTTCTCGCTCTGCTTATTTTTAGGGATTTTAGTAAAACGTTCCGCTTTTGCAATTGGATTTCTATTGGTTTGGTACATCATTGAGAACATCATCAAAGGATACTTGAGTTTTAGCCTTTTTCCTGAAGGCAACACAGCGTCCAATATTGAAAAATTGCTTCCTTTGGAATCTATTTCGAATTTAATCGTGGAACCCTTCTCTAGAGTATCGGCTGTAAAAACCATTGAAATACAAATGGGAATGAACAATTTAAAAGATTATAGTATTCATTATTCGTCCATTTTAATCGTTTTAGCCTGGACATTAATCTTTATGTTACTATCCTATAAGTTATTAAAAAATAGAGATTTGTAGTTTATTTTTTAGAATATAGAATGCATAAAAAACCTAATGGCTTTACTTATTTCAAAGAAAAAAAATGTAATAAAAAAAACCATTCTTTCAAATGGTTTTTTTTACTATAATATCTCAGATTAGATTTTAAATCTTTTTCGATCTGTTTCTGTCAAATATATTTTTCTCAAACGAATCGATTTTGGTGTAACCTCAACGTATTCATCTTTTTGAATGTACTCCAACGCTTCTTCCAATGAGAAAATAATTGGAGGGATAATCCTTGCTTTTTCATCATTTCCAGAGGAACGTACATTGGATTGTTTTTTCTCTTTTGTTACGTTTACACACATATCATCACCACGAGAGTTTTCTCCAATTACTTGACCTTCGTAAATTTCGGCATTTGGTTCAACAAAAAACTTACCACGATCTTGTAACTTATCGATAGAATAAGGAATAGCTTTTCCTTTTTCCATAGAAATCAATGAACCTTTGTTACGTCCAGAAATTTCTCCTTTGTAAGGCTCATATCCTATAAAACGGTGTGCCATAATTGCTTCACCAGCTGTAGCAGTTAGCAATTGATTACGCAATCCGATAATTCCACGAGATGGAATGTTAAATTTTATAACCATACGCTCCCCTTTAGTTTCCATACTCAACATTTCTCCTTTACGTAAAGTTACAAACTCTACTGCTCTTCCTGAAAGTGATTCCGGCAAATCGATGGTTAATTCCTCAATAGGCTCACATTTTTTTCCATCTACTTCTTTGATGATAACTTGCGGTTGACCAATTTGCAATTCGTAACCCTCTCTTCTCATAGTTTCTATAAGAACAGACAAGTGCAATACGCCACGACCAAAAACCATAAATTTATCAGCAGAATCAGTTTCACCCAACTTCATTGCTAAGTTTTTCTCTAATTCTTTTGTCAAACGATCTCTAATATGACGAGAAGTTACAAATTTACCCTCTTTACCAAAGAATGGAGAATCATTTATGGTAAACAACATACTCATTGTTGGCTCATCAATAGCAATGGTTTGTAAGGCTTCCGGATTTTCAAAATCGGAAATAGTATCTCCAATTTCAAAGCCTTCCACTCCAACAATTGCACAAATATCTCCAGCAATTACTTCTTGAACTTTTTTACGACCCAAACCTTCAAAAGTATGCAATTCTTTGATACGTGATTTTACTATTACACCCTCTCTTTTACACAAAGAAATTGGCATTCCTTCTTTCAAAACACCTCTTTCCAAACGACCAATAGCGATACGACCGGTAAATGCTGAAAAATCTAAAGATGTAATCAACATTTGAGGCGTTCCTTCGGAAACTTTTGGAGCTGGAACATTGTCAATAACCATATCTAATAACGCCTCAACATTATCGGTTACGTTTTCCCAATGATCGGACATCCAGTTATTTTTAGCTGAACCGTAAACTGTTGGAAAATCCAACTGCCACTCTTCTGCTCCTAATTCGAACATTAAGTCAAAAACTTTTTCATGAACTTCTTCAGGAGTACAGTTTTCTTTATCTACTTTATTTATTACAACACAAGGTTTCAAACCGAGATCAAGAGCTTTTTGTAATACGAAACGTGTTTGTGGCATTGGCCCTTCAAAGGCATCTACTAACAAACAAACTCCATCAGCCATATTCAATACACGCTCCACCTCACCACCAAAATCGGCGTGACCAGGGGTGTCAATAATGTTAATTTTTGTTCCTTTATAAACAACCGAAACATTTTTAGAAGTAATGGTAATTCCTCTTTCACGCTCCAAGTCGTTGTTGTCAAGAATTAAGTCACCAGTATTTTCGTTGTCACGAAATAATTGACAGTGATACATAATTTTATCAACCAAAGTGGTTTTACCGTGATCGACGTGGGCAATAATTGCAATGTTTCTAATAGCTTCCATCTGATTTTTTTTGAGGTTGCAAAGGTACACTTTATTTTCATATAAAAAATCTTTCCCTAAGAGTTTGGATTTTCTTAAATTATTATGACTCTATAGGCTAATGTGCGTTAAATAAGTTTTGAATGATATTTTATAATTCCGTATTAATTATTTACATTTGGATGATGAAAAATAGGACCAATCAAATAACTATAATTTATATTCTGATTTTCAGTATTGTGACTGTTGCTTGTCATAAACTCCTACAACAATTCTCGATTAACCCCAATTATCAGTACATAAAAGACATCGTATTAGTAATACTTTCGGGAATCATTCTCAAGGCGATTTTATCCAAAAACGATTTTAGAAATACGACTATATTTAAGACGCTTAATGACACCAATGATAAAATTAAAGAATCAAATGAAAGATATGATATTGTATCAAAGGCAACAAGCGATACTATTTGGGATTGGAAAATACAGGAGGACAGCATCTCCTGGAACAAAGGCATAGAGAGTGTTTTTGGGTACAATGAAAATCAGGTAGGCAATAGTTCTAAATGGTGGTTTGAAAACATCCACCCTGAAGACAGCATTAAAATGTCAATAAAGTTGTATTCATTTTTAGAACAAAAAACGGAGAAATGGCAGGATCAATATCGATTTAGATGCGCAGATGGTTCCTATAAATATGTTTTGGACAGAGGGTTTATTTTAAAAGATCAAGACGGAAAAGCTCTCAGAATGATTGGGGCCATACAAGATATTACAAAACAAAAAGAAGAGGAACAACGACTTAAATTACTAGAAACCGTAATCACTCAAACTAAGGATTCGGTAATTATAACCGAACCTAATTTACATGAAGGAAAAATACCTAAAATAGTATATGCAAACCCGGCTTTCTCCATTATGTCTGGATACCAATCAGAGGAAATTATTGGAAAATCTCCTGACATCTTTATAGGACCAAATTCTGATAATGAAGAATACGAAAAATTAATTAATGCTATTCAAAATAAAGAGGAATGCCAAATAGAAACTATTAGTTATAATAAAAACAGGGAAGAACATTGGGTAAACTTGTCCATGCTTCCGGTATAT